>CAJUFB010000008.1:72371-98453 GCA_910585805.1 uncultured Acetatifactor sp. | reverse complement strand
ATGCAGTTGTTAATTGGGCATGGTCAAGTACCCACCATCATGCCAGAAGCCTCAATTTCCCACAGGAAATACATTCTGCCGTTATCCCGCAGTATTTTCAATGCACGGTTGCAGTATGTCAGAAACTCCGTATACCGCTTCCTCCCGTATACATCTTCGTCATGTTCTTCTGCGCCATATTCCTTCATCAGGCATCTGCACAGGTAATAGACTGCCTTTGGATAGATCTTCGCCATCCCGCGCCGGTCCAGTTTCCCTTTTGTTATGTATTCCATGATTTCCCTGTACTGTCCGGGCCGTTCCCCCTGGCATGTGCCGCTTCCGGCCGTCCTGTAATATTCCGCCTCAAGGAGCAGGTTCAGTTCCTTGAGAGACAGCGTCAGTTCTGAAACGGGCCTCTCCTCCCATGCAGGTACCGTGAGTTCCAGGGCCTTCCTGAACAGCGCCGCCACTTCCCCCCTGACATCCGCTTCCTCCCGGAATTGCCTCTTACTTTGGTATCCCTTTTCTCCGGAGAAATATCTCTCTTTACCGAGATTGCGATTTCCATAGTACCGCTGTATCTGCGCCTGCATAACGAAATAAAACTGCTGCCCCAGTTTTCCCTTGTTCTTACCGCAATTCCCCTCTTCTCCACAGTATGCAGCCCAATATTTTTCCAGAAGGTCCTGCGCCTGTTCCATTTCTTCATAGGCAATGGAATGCAGAATCTGCTGCTGCGCTCTCCAATGGGCATATTCCTCACAGCCCAGGTAGCGCTCATAGTCCTCCGCCCCCACGCCCAGCCGTTCCAACAGGGCCTCCTGCATGGGCCCTGATGTGTCCCGCTTTCCCTGCTCTATGAACATCGCGGCTCTGTCGCTCAGCAGCCCATCGCAAAGCTGTTTCATGGTGATGCCCTGTTTTTTCCGCAGCCTGCTTATATAGCGGGCAAACTGCTTTCTTTCGTCTCTGTCCAATTCAAATTCCTCTCTCTGAATAAAACAGCCCGGCAAGACTCTGCCGGGTTGTCTGTAGACATTTCCTTATGAAACAGGTTATTTCGAGGCTTCCTCTTCCGGAAACGCGATATCAACCACATCCGCGTCGGATATTTCCTCTTCTTTTTCGGGACTTTCCGCTTTGTCCTTTGGTTTGGTAAATTTCTCGATCAAATCGGGCACCATGTCCAACACCTTCGTGACCGCGTCCTGATTCTTGATATTTACCAGCTTGACGCCGCCGTCCTTGATGACCAGAACCGCGCTGGGGGTCATCTTCCCGCCCAGGCCGCCGGCGCCGGAAGCGGAATTCTTCGTTCCGTTGCTGCCCGCCCCCGCGCCTACGCCGAAGGAGACATCCACCAGTGGCAAAATAATCGTATCGCCGATTTTTGTCGCCTCTCCTACCACTGTCTTGGTGGACAATACCGTATCCATTCCTCGCAGGAGGGACTCCACTACTCCCTGAAACTGATTCTCTTTATTATCTGCCATTTTTCCTCCATTCCGAAGCTTTTGCCGCTATGCAGCTTTCTTCCGCGCCGTCTTTATTTCCGGAGAGACTGCCTTTTTGATAAGGCGCCAGAGACGCTTGTCCAAAGCTATCCTGCCGGCGTTCACTGCCAGAACCCATACGGCGATATGTCCCGATATGTCAAACTCTGCCCGCAAAACTGCCTCTTCAAAATCCGGCGTCACACATATGTCTGCCCTCAGCATGGGAAAAAGCATGCAGTACGCGCCGTAGAGATATCCTGTAGTATCCGGGGAGCCGGTGCCGAACAGAATATCCGCCCTGATATGTCCGGGCCACACACTCTTCATTATCTTCCCTGTCCTCAATCGGACATGGGAAAAAAGCTGTCTGGTCTCTTCCTCCTGCAAAAGCTCTAAATAATATGATATATTATTCCAAATCTCTTTTATTTTATCATAGATGCCGTGGATTGTGTACTTAATCTTCCGAAATTTTTGTAAAATCTTTCCAAAGCCGGAGAGATTTTCTTCCGCCGTTTCTTCTGCCAGCGCGTCTGCGGGCGGGTCTTCGCTTATTCCTTCCTGCGCCTTCGCGTCGTTTTCTTCCATTTTTTGCGCCGCATCCACGGACGGACTTTCTTCCGTTTTTTGTTCCGCCGCATCCGTGGATGGGCTTTCTTCTGCTTTTTGCTTCACTGCCGCATCCGTAGATGGTTTTTTTCCCTCTTTTTGTTCCGCTGCCGCGTTCACGGACGGATTTTCCCCGTTGGAAGCCTCTCTCCCGGCAGCGGCTTTCGAAGCACCGGACCCGACAGGTTTCTTCTTTTTTCTTTCCTTCGCATCAGGTTTACTGCTGTCATCTTCCGTCGCGTCCGGCGGTATTTTCATCCTGTACAGCGTAAGAAAAAGGATTTTCGCCGTCAGTTCACCCGGTTCCGGATACCCGTACCGCAGTCTGAAAATACCAAACAGCCAGTTTACCTTTCCGTTTATACGGAAGCCTTCCTCATCTTTGACGCCGGATATGCGGTAAGTAACAGGGACAAAGAGCACCAGCAGCAATATCGTCACCGCCAGCGCACACAGGGCCAGAAGCAGGATGCCGAGTACGGAAAGGATTCTCAAAACGATCGTCAGCATTTTAAATACTCCTTTAATGCGCAGTCCTCACGTTCCTTCAGGCATTCCTCCACCATATTTTTCACCACAGTAAGGGCTTCTGCCTGATTTGCGGCAATTCCCACCACATAAGGCGGGTATTTTGTGTAATAACGCCATCGCAGCTGTTTTGCGCTGTAAATCTCCAGCTGATCATGGGGACTGCGTGAAAGCACCACCAGAAATACACCGGAAAATCGGGGATGCCTTTCCAGCTTTCTCTTTATCTTATCCAGTTTTTCCCTTTTCATGCTTTCTCCCAGGTATAAGTGGGGATGGTATGCAATTTTAAGCGCCATGTGAAGATCCCTTTTACCTGACACAGCCGAAAATACTAATAGTACTTCCGGCTGCCCCATAAATTGCTCTTTTTCAGCTCCAGATATTCATCGTATGCCCGTTCCAGAATCTGCTTTTCATTGGAGAATTTCAGCAGGTGGTACGCTTCATGATACTTATAAAAACCTGAATCCAAAAAAAATTCTTCCTTTTGTGGCTTGCTGTAATAGCTGTCGGCCATCATCAGATACCAGTGGACTTCCTTCTCCACGATATCCTCCGGTATATTGAAGGTATACTCGCTCTTTCCGATATACTTAATGATGGTAGCCTTCGCTCCCGATTCCTCCAGCACTTCCCGCAGCGCGGTTTCCTTATATTCCTCACCCTGCTCCACCGTGCCTTTCGGCAGGACCCAGCCCTCGTACTTGTTCTTGTAATTCTTGTACAAAAGCAGAATCTTTCCTCGAAAAATTACCACACCGCCACAGCTAGTTGCTTCCAGCATCGCAATTCCTCCAGACTGGTGTGTTTTGAAACATTTTCTTCCATTTAGTATAGTCCAATCTTTGTGGAAGTGCAATACTTATTTTTTTTCGTTAAAATAAGCGTCAAATATTCTTCTGGCAATCGGGACCGCATAGTCTCCTCCGCTCCCGGCGCCCTCCACAATAATGGTGACACAGACTTCCGGTGCTTCCGCCGGCGCGTACCCGGTAAACCAGGCATGGCTGTCTCCATAATTATTATATTCCGCGGAACCGGTCTTGCCGGCGGCAGTGTAGGACAGCCCGGAGAGCTTTCTGGCAGTCCCGCCTTCCACCACGGCAGTCATCATGTCTCTCAGGATTTCCGCCTCCGATGGATCTATCAGCTGTCCGCAGCTTTCCGGAGAAAAAGATTTGACTACACGCCCGACATCATTCTCCACATGGTCAATGACATAGGGCTTCATCAGCACGCCGTTATTGGCTATGGCGGAAGTAATCATGTTCAGATGCATGGGGGAAATCTGGGTTTTGCCCTGCCCTATGGAGGTCTGCAGCATTTCGTCCGTAGTGGAATCCGCGGATATGGTATCCTTACCTGTAGAATGAGGGAGATCCAGCGGCAAAGGCTGATTAAAAAGCAGCCCGTCCAGAGTCTCCCGAAACATTTCCCTGTTCAGTCCCATTCCGATATTCGCAAAGGAGGCGTTACAGGATCTGGCGAAAGAACTCTTAAAATCCACCTGTCCGTGATTCGTCTTATGATAACAGTTGATTTGGCTTCCCATGGAAGTAAAGGCGCCTGAACACTGATAGGAATAATCGTTATAGGTATCGGGATTTTCCCTGATATATTCCAGCGCGGTTATGATCTTGAAGGTGGAACCGGGCGGATACTGTCCCTGGGTGGCGCGGTTTAACAGCACTGAACTGTTCTCATTTTCCACCAGCGAATCCCAGATAACGCCTATCTGATTGGGGTCGAAACCAGGATGGGATACCATGGCAAGAATCTTTCCCGTGGAAACCTCCGTCACCACCACGGCGCCTTTGTAAATATTGAGCTGGGAATCCGCCACCTCCTGTATCTGCACATCCAGTGTGGTATAGACATTGTCCCCGGGATTCTTCACGCCCGCCGTGTCATTGGCGGCCTTATTGCTCAGGGACGTACTGGTATTGATCAGGTAATAATTCGCCATCGCCTCCACCCCCATACGCCCCTTGGTGGAATAACCCACAATATGGGCAAACATGTCCGCAAAAGGATACACCCGGGATTCATTCTGCCTCTCATCCGGAACGGTTTCGGCCAGCACTTCCCCGTCCCTGGAATAAATGTTGCCGCGGTAATTCCGCGACAGAAGGATTTCCTGCCTGGAATTGTAGCTGTTATCCAGCATCTCCTGCTTACTGGTAGCCGTAAAATAGCCGAGATATGCAATCATTGTCACAAATACCGCGACAAAAAACAAACCTGTTGCAAAAATTTCCCATTTATTGTCGATACGGCGGGCATGGGCTTTCCTTGCACTGCCCGGTTCCCGTTTTTTCCTCTGCGTAGTTTTTTTTTCGTTTTTTTCCTGCATGATATCTCCTTATTTATACTCGAAGCGCATTCATTTTCTTAAGGGGTTTTCCTGGCAGCTTTGGGGCGTGTCTCCTGCTGCAGCCGGATATAGATTCCCTGGATAATGAAAAACATGATCATTGTAGTCATCACGGAGCTGCCGCCATAGCTGATAAAAGGCAGCGTCACCCCGGTCAGGGGAATCAGCTTGATACCGCCGCCGATGGTCAGGAAAATCTGGAAAATATACATAATGCCGATTCCATATACAATCAGCTGATAAAAGCGGTCTTTTATCTCGGAAGCAATCTTCAGCATCGCCAGAAAGCTGGATAAAGTCACCAGGACGATGCAGATGCCGAATATCACCCCCAGCTCCTCGCACACCGAAGAAAAGACGAAATCTGCTTCCACATAGGGAATTGCCTTGGGATTCCCCTGGAAAAGCCCCATGCCGAACCAGCTTCCGGTTCCGATGGCAAACAGGGACTGGGTGATGGCATATCCCTTGGAATCAATATAGGTCCAGGGATTCTGCCAGGCAGTCACCCTGTCCCGCACATGGGCAAAAAGCCGGTAAGCGCCCCATGCCGCACCGCTCCCGCCCACAGCTCCCGCCAACAGGTATAGATAATTCCTGGTAGCAGCAAAAACTACAAACACATAGGCAATAAAGAAGATCAATGCGCTCCCCAGATCCTTCGATACCACCAGCACCACCACATGGATTCCGGCAAGCACCGCCGTCAGTGCCACTCTTGCGAAGGAAGTATTTTCCCACAATGCGCCTGCCAGAAAGAATACAAACATGATCTTCACAAATTCCGACGGCTGAAAGCTCACGCCCCATAAGGAAAAAGAAAGCTTGGAGCCATGCGTTACCTCACCCAATATGAGAACCACACTGAGCATGGCGATACCCACACCCGCGTAAACCCAGGTCAGCTTTTTCAGAAAGCGGATCCTGGAGAGAATCCAGGGGATAAACAGGGCTATAGCAAGAGAGATCAGCACGATAATGTACTGCTTCACTGCTTTTTTAAACGAGAGCCTGGATATCACGCACATACCGGTTCCCAGCAGCATGCACATATTGTCCAGCAGAAGCCGGTTTACTTTTTCATACACAACGGGCACCATCACAGCGGTGGCCAGCAAAAATGCCTGTACAAAGATATAGAAAAAGATATACTGCATATCCTTTGTCACCAGGGCAAGATTGATAAACATCAGAAACTGAATGGAAAACAAAAGCAGATTCTGGACCACATGGATCATGCCGTTCTTCTCAATCCTGTCTGACAGACAAAGAAAACCGCAGAAGGTATGTACTGCCATTAATACCGCTATGATATATTTCGATAATTCTTTCACATATTCCTGCATATCATCATTCCTTTATCTCCGCCGGCTGCATCCCCAAAAGCATGGGGACCGCACAGGCGGCGGATCTGTTCTCAGGGCATAGTCTACCACACTTCCTTATTCAACACCCCGTTTTTCATGCCCGGTGGTGTACTCTTTCAGCGGAAAGGGCGCCCCCTTCAGAAAAGCATCCAGCAGAGCCGTTACTTCATCCGCGGATTCCAGTGTGAAATCCATGCGCAGATCTGCGCGCCCCTCCCATTGGGGAAGCATCTGATACAGGGAAAGGGGGACTGTATTGTATATAATGTTCATACAATGAAGACAATTCACAGCTACCGGAAACTCTCTGCGATACCTGTCCTTTAGTATCGCATGATACCTGTCCTTAAGTGTCGCATGATACCTGTCTTTATCTCCTTCGTCCAATGAAGCCTGAAAGCGCTCCTCATCTTCATTATACTTCCGGACAAGCTTGTCATTATTCTGCAATTTTGCCCCTAAGACCACATTATCATTCTTCCGGCATTGGCGGAAGGTGCGAACCAGACAGTTTGCCGTTATCATCATGGGAATTCTGCCGTAGACGATCTTCTCACAGGGAAGTCCGTCCAACAATCTCTTCTGTTCACTCCCCTTCAGCTCATAGGGCAGGCAGAACCCCTCCACATAAGAAGCCAGCTCCCCAACGGCCCAATGATTCCAGGCATACACACCCGCATCCGTCCGGCAATGTAGATTTCCCTTCCTTTTCCTGGAAATCTTTTCCTCCAGGGAAATCTTCTCTCCCGCAGAATCCCCTTCTTCCATGGAATGTCCTTCTTCCATGGAATGTCCTTCTTCCATGGAATGTCCTTCTTCCATAAGTTCCCGCACAAAACCCAGCCCGTCCATAGACCGGATCAGGAAGCCCCGGAAAATGCCGCTTTCCCTCATTGCGGAAGAAAGCGCTTCCAGGTAACTTCTGTCCGATTCCCGAAGAATATAAGGCATCGCCAGATAGAAACTGCTCTCCGGCGGCATATTATTACAAATATCTAATACTTTCTGCCGTTCACTCAGAAACAAATCCCCTTCTATATAAAAGCGTATCGGCCCGTACGCGTTCTCTCCTGAAAACCAGTCTGCAGCCGCCTTCAGCTGTGGAAGCGTGCAGACGGAAATCACACGGCATTTTTGTCCGGCACACATCTCTCCGCTCACCGGATCTGCAGCCCCGGCCTTCCTCCCGGCAGCTGGAGCCTTCGCAGACGCCGGCTCATCGGAAAGAATATCCTGACCTTCTGGCTCTGATTCCGCGCTCTTTGCCGGACAGCAGGCAGCATATCCCCTGGCAGAGAGAATCTGTTCCTCCAATCCGGATATGGCGGCCCGCCGCAGTTCGTTTATCTGTTTTAACGGATAAAAACTGTCTTCATCCGCGATAATATTCATGTCTGCTGCCTGAAAAGCGCTGTCTCCCAGCTTTCCCAGCTGTTTCCGGATATTTTCCGATGTAATCGGATGCTTTCCGGCCTGTTCCACTATATTTCCCGTGACACGGCAGCTTCTGTCTGCCCATGTACAGGTTGCTTCTGCAGGCAGCCCTACCCGAAATACCGCTTTTACGCTGATCGGAAGCTTCTCACGGACACTGAGATGTGTCTCGCGAATCTCCGCCAGAAGCTTTTCGCTGCTTCCGCCGTAGGCAGGGTTTTCCAGTGTAATCATTTCCCTGCCGCTGCGTCTGAAATAGTATCCGTTCTGAATTTCGCTTCGTATATACAGAGAACGTAATTGCTCCAGGTCGGTTCTGTCCACATGATATGCCTCTGCCGCCTCTTTGGCCCCTCTGTCTTTCCTCAGCCTGTCGTACAAATCGATATAACGCCGATAGATAGCTGTCACGCCCGACGCATACTCGGGTTTTTTCATTCTTCCTTCGATTTTAAAGGAATCGATTCCTGCCTCGATGAACGCCGGTAAATGCTCAATGGTACACATATCCTTTAAACTCAAGGGGTAGCATTCATTCTCTTTCCTGTTTCCGATGCTGACGGAATAGGGCAGGCGGCAGGGCTGGGCGCAGCGCCCCCTGTTGCCGCTTCTGCCGCCCAGAATGCTGCTGAACAGGCACTGTCCGGAATAACAATAACACATGGCGCCATGAATAAAAGCTTCTATCTCGATATCTGCACACTGCTTCATCACAGCCAGCTCCCGCAGGCCAAGCTCCCTGGCAGGGACAACCCGCTCTGCCCCCATCTTCTTCAAAAGCGCGGCCCCATAACTGCCGCACAGTGTCATCTGGGTACTCACATGAAGCTTCAGCTTTGGAAAATGCTCCCTGATAAAGCGCAGTACTCCCAGATCCTGTACAATCACGGCATCCAGCCCCGCTTCGTAAAAAGGAAGCAGATAGTCATACAACTGAGAGATTTCTTCCTCTTTCAGGAGCGTATTTACAGTCAGATATATCTTCCGTCCCAACAGATGTGCGTATCGGATACACGCCACAAGGGACTCCGTTGTGAAATTATCAGCATATGCCCTGGCGCCGAAACGGCTCCCAGCCAGGTAGACCGCATCCGCTCCTGCATGGACGGCGCCGTAAAATCCTTCCTCATTTCCGGCGGGTGACAGCAATTCTACTTTTCCGTTTTTTTCCATATTATCCTCGATACAAAAAAGCTGCCCGGGCTACGGACAGCCATATTACTTTTTCTTTAACTCTGTTTCCAGACGGACAATTTCTTTTGCATCATCATTTTGCGCCTTCTGCAGCGCTTTCACCTGCTCCTGGGAGCTTTCCAGCTTCATCTGGGTGGATATCAGTTCATGCTTTAAGTCATAAAGCTCATTTTCTTTCACCTGAAGCTCTTCTTCCAAATCCGAAATCTGCTTTTTCGCCTTAAAGTAATCATCCGCAATATTTAACTGCAGCAAAACCCCCTGCGTATCTATGGGCTGCCTGCGGAAATTATCCAGTTTACTGTACTCATTCACCTTATTGTTGATGTAAGATGCGACCTTCTGGAGATATTCTTCACTCTCATATCCGCTTAAGGTAAATACCTTGCCGCCGATGATGACTTCTGTATCTGTCTTGGAAGACGGTGCCATATGCCGCCATACCTCCTTTGTAAAAAGCAGATTCTTTTTGGGTACCTCACCTATTATATATCAGATTCCGCTGTCAGGCAAGCATTTCTTTTGCTTTTGTGCCGGAATTTGTACCACTCTCCTGAAACTTCTCCCCTATTTCGTTATTCACCTCAGGTTTTATCATCCCTACTCCGTTCCGGTCTGCTGCCGCTACATCCATTTCTGATTTACACCAGTCATCCGTCTGATTTTGCTTCTCTTAGGAACTGCCGGAAAATAACCTACGCATTTTGTTTAGAGTAAACCTGATAAAATCTGTAGATACTGCAACAGACTTGCGTAGGTTATTTGGAGGCATTTCCTTAGTTTCGCTCCCCCAGGTACAGCCCAACGCGGCTCTCCAGATGGTCAATCAGCATGTCCTCCGCAATACCTCCTTCAAAATACAGAACCAGTTCTTCATATATGATATCCTGCAGTTCAAGGGGAAGCTCCCTTACCGGTCTTGCCTGGTCAATCATGTCCAGCTGGGTTTCTCTGTCCCGTTCTATATCCAGGTCACTGCCCAGCCTGATATCATCTAAGTCTGAGTTGGCTATATGAACCCGTTTCCCTTCCCATGGCGGCAATCTGTTCTTCCAGCACATCCCTGCGCAAGCTTAAGCGAAAATTGCTGTCTTTTGCTGCCTGGTTCTGTCCTTCATAGGAGAGACACAGGGCGATAAAGGCAGCGGCAGCCTCCTTTTCCTCCTTCGTGGCCGACCTGCGGATTGACAGCATACTGGAGGCATTCTTAAAATGCGCGGCCCCGTCCCTTCGCCGGACGATATCGTGGGCGGACAGGTGATTGAAACGCCTGATGAGGAAGATGAGGACGACAATGGGGACACCGGGATTTTACCGTTGAATGATAAGGATGAGAATAATGAGAAAATTTCTTCAATGTTATCCTGATTTATAGTCAGGATAAACTTACAAAGTTACAAAAGTGTTAAATCGCCGCTCTGTATGCGGTTTTGAGGAAAAATTTTCTGAGTTTTAAAAAAATCCTTCATAAAAATGCCATTGTGATGGCCGATTTTATAAAAATTTTAGTTTATAAGTTTATCCTGGATATATAGTAAAGTAATCTTGACAGGGTTTTATGCCGTATATTGGAAAACAGCAGACACGAAGACAGAAAGGGAAAAATCACCTTAACAAAAAAGAAGCACGGCACAGACGCGTCGATACTTAAAACAGGGCGGGATTTCCTGCAATGCAGGAGTCCCGCCCTGTTTGTGATTGAAATACTGTATGCTCACATCTGAAAACATCTGCCAGACAAGCCGTATCACAAGGGAGAGACTGTCTTCCGCAGATGCATTCCTGCATCTTACGTCTTATTTATACATGGGGCCATACGCCGCGCACGCACGGTAATCCTGTCCCTCCTTATCCATGCCGAAAGCATTCCATGCAGCGGGACGGAAGATCTTGTCCTCATCCACATTGTGCATGCATACGGGAATACGGAGCATGGAGCACATGGTGATCAGGTCCGCGCCGATATGGCCGTAGCTGATGGCGCCATGATTTGCGCCCCAGTTGTTCATTACGTCATAAGCCGTCTTAAACGCGCCCTTTCCGGTGACCCTGGGAGCGAACCAGGTGCAGGGCCATGTATAGTCGGTACGTTTCCATAACACATCTGTTACTTCATCGGGAAGATAAATCGTCCAGCCTTCTGCGATCTGCAGTACAGGCCCAAGCCCCTTTACCAGATTCAGGCGGATCATGGTAGCAGGCATCTCTGCCTCCGTCACGAAACGTGAGGAGTATCCGCCGCCGCGGAAATAGCCGCAGTCTGCATAGTTCCAGGTGGTAGCTGCCATGATCGCTTTCTGATCTTCCTCTGTCACCTCGTACCAGGGCTTCATCACAGAATTGCCCTGTCCATCCCTGGCCTGTCCATTGGCATCCAGACATGCAGCGCCGGAATTGATCAGATGGATAAAGCCGCCTGCCTCTTTTGCAATTCCCTCCAACTCATAACCTGTGGCTTTCTTCACTGCCTCGGGGCTCCAGTAAGTACGCACATCCGCAAAAATCTGGGCGCGGTTGGTGAGCAGCTTCATGAACAGCATGCCCAGTCCGTTCAGCACATCGTTCTCCGTCGCCAGGATGTAAGGCTCCCTTGCCCCGTTCCAGTCGAAAGAGGTATTCAGCATGGCCTCGGGGAAGTCACAGTTGGGATAGAAGTCCGTCCACTGTCTCTGTCCCTGGAAACCGGCTGCGATGGCATTGTGCCCCACCATCTCTTCCTCCCGGCCTTCGGGAAGGTTTTTGTTGCCGTTCATCAGATCCTTGATGATACACATCATCTTGACTACAAACTCCCAGTCCTTATCCTTCTGTTCTCTGGTTTTCTGGATCTCTTCCGGATTCTTGTCAAAGCCTTCCCTGCAGTTCTCCTTTGCCCAGGCGAGAGCCTTCTCATATTCCTTCTGGTCATAAATGCCCTCTGTCATGCGGCGGATGATCTCCACCTCGTCCACGGACTCCACACGCATGCCCAGATAATCCTCTATAAAGGCCGAATCAATGATGGACCCGCCGATACCCATACAGATGGAACCGATCTGCAGATAGGATTTGCCGCGCATGGTAGCCACTGCCACAGCAGCGCGCCCGAAGCGAAGCAGCTTCTCCTTTACGTCCTCAGGAATGGACGTATCGTCTGCTTCCTGTACATCATGTCCGTAGATGCCGAACGCAGGCAGTCCCTTCTGAGCATGGGTTGCCAATACGGATGCCAGATACACTGCGCCGGGACGCTCCGTGCCGTTGAAGCCCCATACGCCCTTGATGGTATTGGGATCCATGTCCATGGTCTCGGAACCGTAGCACCAGCAGGGCGTAACCGTCAATGTGATGTCCACGCCTTCCCTGCGGAACTTTTCCGCGCATGCGGCAGTCTCGCCCACACGCCCGATGGTGGTATCCGCGATCACCACTTTCACCGGCTCTCCGTTGGAGTAGCGCAGGTTCTCCCGGAAGAGCTCTGCCGCTGCCCTGGCCATGTTCATGGTCTGATCTTCAAGGGACTCACGCACCTTCAGCACACCTCTTCTCCCGTCAATGGTGGGGCGAATGCCAATCACCGGGTAATCGCCAATCAACCTGTTCTCTGCCATTATAATATTCCTCCTGTAAATATAAAATGATACTGCCAAGCTGCCTGCTGCCCGAGTACAGAATGTATCCCCGGATCCGGGCAGTCCAACTGTGCTTTGCTTGGAATATAGTCACATTATACCATACCTTCCGTACTTTTCAAGGGTTTCATTGTGAAATATTTACTGTTCCTGCAGATACAGGCGGACTCTGCTGACCCTGATACTTTCCCGCAAAGATGTTCCGGGAATTCGGATCCGGACTTTTGTATCACTTTATGCAGGATATAATTGCATCCTGACGGAATCTATGTTATAGTTACTTTAATGCTTTAAACTTTCAACGTGCAACAGTCCGGTTCTGCCGTCTGTTAAGGAAGCGTCTGCGACAATTCCCAAGCGGGAAAGTTTATCTGCATATGAAAACACACATACAGGAGGCAATATGAAATTACTACTACTTATCATCTATTTCGCGGTGCTGGTCGCCATCGGCCTTTACTGCCGCAAGCATGCTACTGATGTCAACGGTTTTGTCCTGGGCGGACGTTCCGTGGGGCCCTGGCTGACTGCCTTTGCCTACGGCACTTCCTATTTCTCCGCGGTGGTATTCGTGGGCTATGCCGGACAGTTCGGCTGGAAATATGGGGTGGCGGCTACCTGGGCCGGAATCGGGAATGCCATCATCGGCTCACTGCTGGCATGGGTGGTTCTGGGACGCAGGACACGCATCATGACCCAGCACCTGGATTCCGCTACCATGCCCCAGTTTTTCGGGGAGCGTTTCGGCAGCATGCCGTTAAAGATCGGCGCTTCCGCCATTATTTTCGTTTTCCTGATCCCTTACACCGCGTCATTGTATAACGGCCTCTCCCGCCTCTTCGGCATGGCCTTTGACATTGACTACTCTGTCTGTATCCTGCTGATGGCGGTGCTGACTGCGATCTACGTTATCGCCGGCGGATACATGGCCACAGCCATCAATGATTTCATCCAGGGGATTATCATGCTGGTGGGCATTGCCACCGTTATCGCAGCCGTGTTAAAAACCAGAGGCGGCTTTATGACTGCCCTGGACAACCTGGCAAGAGTCACGGATGAATCCGTGGCAGCCACCCCCGGTGTCTTCGCCTCTTTCTTTGGCCCGGATCCTCTGAATCTGATGTTCGTGGTGATCCTGACCTCCCTGGGTACCTGGGGGCTACCGCAGATGGTGCAGAAATTCTATGCCATCAAAAATGAGGAATCCATCAAAAAGGGAACGATCATCTCCACCCTGTTTGCTCTGGTGGTGGCCGGCGGCAGCTACTTTCTGGGCGGCTTCGGCAGATTGTTCTCCGATCAGATCGATGTGGCAGCCAACGGGTTTGACTCCATCATCCCCACCATGCTGTCAGGCCTGTCCCCCATGCTGATCGCTCTGGTGGTCATACTGGTACTGTCGGCCTCCATGTCCACTCTGTCGTCTCTGGTCATTGCTTCCAGCTCCACTCTGACCATTGACTTTCTGAAAGTGCTCTTCTTTCAGAAGATGGAGGAGAAGAAACAGGTGCTTACCATGCGTATCCTGATCGTGGTATTTATCGCCGTCTCTTCCGTTCTGGCGCTGATCCAGTATAAGAGCTCCGTGACCTTTATCGCGCAGCTGATGGGCGTGTCCTGGGGTGCCCTGGCAGGCTCCTTCCTGGCACCTTTTATGTATTCTCTGTATTCCAAAAAGGTAACAAAAGCTTCCTGCTGGGTCTGTTTCCTGTTCAGCTCCATCCTGATGATAGCCAATATCTTCTTTCGGGATTCTTTCCCGGCCATCATGCAGTCGCCTATCAACTGCGGCGCCATTGCCATGCTTGCAGGATTGATCATCGTACCGGTGGTAAGCCTCTTCACACCGAAGCCGGACCAAAAGCTGGTGGACAATGCCTTTGCCTGCTATGAACTCAAGACAGAAGTTTCCCAGAAGACAGCGCTGGGCAGATCCAAATAAATCAGGAAACGAATTACTTCGTATGCTCACAGGCAAAATCATCTGCCAGGATTAAGCATAGCCAAAGGGCGCCTCCGTAAGGAAAACAAATGTGAATGTGCCCGGGCACGACAATCCCGCATACAGACATAGAATAAAGGGGCTGTCGGGAAATAACCGCATTCCCACAATATATATTGTGATATGTTGGAAATCACAGCTATATATTGTGAACGAATGCCATTTTCCGACAGCCCCGTTTAGTTTGTCATTTCTTCTATGATCCCGGAAGCCTTCCTGCCCCTGTGAAAAAGCAGAAACTTCCTGCGGCCAAAGCCGTAGAAATCCGGTATCAGTTATTGATCAGCTTGTCTTCCTCATTGTTCCAGCTGTAAAGCTTACGGATCTCAGCGCCTACCTTCTCTGAAGGATGCTCCGCCGCAAGTTTTCTCATGGCCTTGAAATGAACCTGACGTCCTGCAGGAGACATGTCGAGCAGGAATTCCTTTGCGAAGGTTCCGTCCTGGATATCGCTGAGGATCTTCTTCATCGCCTTCTTGGTCTCCTCGGTAATGAGCTTGGGACCAGTAATATAATCGCCGTATTCAGCGGTATTGGAAATGGAATAACGCATTCCCGCAAAGCCGCTCTGATAGATCAGGTCCACGATCAGCTTCATCTCATGGATACACTCAAAATATGCGTTTCTCTCGTCGTAGCCTGCCTCAACCAAAGTCTCAAAGCCTGCCTGCATCAATGCGCAGACACCGCCGCACAGCACGGCCTGCTCGCCGAACAGGTCGGTCTCTGTCTCGGTGCGGAAGGTGGTCTCCAGAACGCCTGCCCTTGCTCCGCCGATCCCCAGCGCATAGGCCAGAGCGATATCCTGTGCCTTTCCTGTTGCATCCTGCTCCACCGCGATGAGGCAGGGAACACCCTTGCCTTCCTGATACTCGCTTCTCACGGTATGTCCGGGCCCCTTGGGCGCGATCATGGTCACGTCAACATCAGCAGGGGGAACGATGCAGCCGAAGTGAATATTAAAGCCATGGGCAAACATCAGCATATTGCCTGCCTCCAGGTTGGGCTCGATGTCCTTCTTATAAAGATCCGCCTGCTTCTCGTCATTGATCAGGATCATGATGATATCAGCTTTCTTAGCCGCTTCTGCCGCGGTAAATACCTCAAATCCCTGCTTTACAGCCTTATCCCAGGATCTGGAGCCCTCGTACAGGCCGATGATCACATGGCATCCGGAATCCTTCAGGTTCAGCGCATGCGCATGTCCCTGGCTGCCGTAGCCGATGATCGCGATGGTCTTTCCCTCCAGAAGAGATAAATTACAGTCTTCCTGATAAAAAATCTTTGCCATTTTCTTTCTTCCTCCATTTATTCTTTTGCTTTCAAGTACTGCAAAATATAATATATAACTGACAGGTTATCCCTGGAGCTAATCAAATCTGACAACAGGCTCTGTGCCTCTGCTCAGGCCTGCGATCCCTGTCCTGGCCTGTTCCAGGATCTCATATCCGGCCAGCAGATCAATAAATGCCTCGATCTTCTGCTGATTTCCGGTAAGCTCGATCATCAGGCTTTCAGGCGCCACATCGATGATCTTGGCACGGAAAATGTCTGCCACCGCGATAATGCCCTGCCTCTGTTCTGCCGTGGCACGGACCTTGATCATAATCAGTTCGCGATATACACTCTTTTCCGGACACAATTCTTTTATATTCCGGACATCCTCCAGTTTGGAGAGCTGCTTTTCGATCTGTTCCAGAATCTCATCGTCTCCGGAGGCCACGATGGTGATCCTGGTGATTCTGGGATCTGACGTGACACCGGCGGTAATGCTTTCCACATTATAGCCTCTTCTTGCAAAAAGGCCTGCAATCCGGCTTAAGACACCGGAAGTATTGTTTACAAGCAGCTGAAATACCTTGGAATGCACTTCTTCCATTTTCTGCATATTTATTCACCTCTCCTTAATGTGACAATAGAAAACACGCCGGGCATGTTTTTCCATGTATTAATAAACATCCGCATATTTATTAGAAAACTCTTCCGCTATCATATCAAGTTCCCGAAAAAATGTCAATAAAAACAGTAAATATCTGGTATTAATATCCGGCTGATACCCGCATCAGCATTTGTATATATGCGGAAAAGCATTCCGGATCCACTCTATCTCTCCGTTCTGGATGCCGATCACATCATACCGCACGCTGATATCCGCTCCCAGCCCGCGGGAATATCTGTAATAATCCGCCACTTTGCAGATCCTGCACTGCTTCCGGTAATCCACAGCCTCCAGGGCATATCCGGCTCCCTGAGAGCTTCTGTACTTTACTTCCACGAACACCAGATAGCCTTCGTGATAGCCGATCAGGTCAATCTCCCCCTGCCTGCAGCGGAAATTTTTCTCCACGATCCGCATACCGTTCTGCGCGAGATATCCCGCAGCCTGCGCTTCCCAATCCGCCCCTGTCTGTCTTTTATTCAAATGCTACCCTGCCTTTTCATCTTTGCCCTTATCTTGTCCATGGAATCCACAAATACCAGTATCTCCGCTACCACATCGTATAGTTCGGGCGGGATCATATCTCCGATATCCAGCCTTGACAGCGTATCCGCAAGCTTGTCATCCCGGTGAATGGGTACTGCGCTTTCCTGGGCTCTCTCGATGATACGCTCTGCCAGAACACCTTTTCCGCTTGCAATTACCCTTGGCGCCTCATCGGAAGGATCATATTCCAATGCAATGGCCTGTTTTACTTTTTCACGATTGTCCTTTTTCTCATTCATATAATCCGGAAATCCCTCCTCTGAAGATAACCGCATGATTCTCATAGTTCCATCCGGCGTTCCCGCAGCCCTTCACTCCTGTCTTACAGTATCCCTGTCTCATGCATGGCGCATGCTAAAGTCAGACCACAGTCCCGGCTTTTGCCGGAAGAATGGACAGGCATGGCCAGACCTGACACCATATCCTCCGGAAATGAACCCTGCGTTCAGATACGCGCTGCGGGAAACAATTCAGGTGCGCACGTCAAAGGCATAATGAGAAAGCATAATGCCCTTATTCTGACGCAATACAGGTTCCAGGCCGCCTTTTGTGGCCTCGCTTTCCCCCTTTTCCCTCAGCGTCATGGAAAAGCTGCAGTCATAGCCCCGCTTCTGAAGCCGCCCGGTCAACACATCCATATGCTGTGACATAAAGTCTATCATTTCGTCGTCCCGCAGGTAAAAACGGGTATTTACCCTGCTTCCTTTCAGGGATACATGCACATCCACCGGCCCCAGATGCTCCATATCCAGATGAAGAAGCGCGCTTACGGTGCCGTCCGGGCTGGCAAGCTTCTTTTTATTCGTATATACGTACAATTCACCCTGCGCATCTCGCTGCTGCAGTCTCAGGGGCAGCTGTACATAAGTATACATCTGGTTCAGCTGCTGCAGGAAATCAATATTCTGTGACATGGACGAAACTGCCCTGTATGCCGTACTTCCGGTCTGGCCCGCATCTTCAAGCGCGCTGCCAAGGCTTCTCAGCTGCCTGTCAAGTCTGCGGTACATTTCCTCCACCCTGCCCGGAACAGATACTTCTTCCGGACGAAGCATCCAGTTTCCCTTCAGCTGATGGGACAAAAAAGTCCGGAATCTCGGTTCGGAGAACATTCTTTCCAGCTGCTTCATGGAGCCTGTGGAAAATTTCGCCCCGTCAGCCAGACCGTTTAACAGGGAAAAGAATTGTCCGGCATCCATTTCTCCCCGGGCAAACTGCAGGATCTGACTGCGGAGCCCGAAAGCTTCCTCCGGCGGCATGCGGATACTGTCCAGTAGCGCCAGCGCTTCGTTTGCCACAGGCATCCGCAACGAGTCAGGAACCTGTTCCCGGATACCCGCTTCCGAAAGCATCTGCCCCGCGTTCAGACCGGGATCGGTTCCCGCGGCCGTCCTGCCGTTCAGGACCGGTTCCTCCTTTACGGCAGACGCGCCCTCAGAGCCTGTTCCGGGTTCAGCAATGGTTTGATCCGCCGTTTTTGAGGGCAGCATATCCCGGATCTCAGCCTGCTCTTCCTGAACAAGTCCTGCCAATATAGCCTCAGGATCTGCCTGCAGCCTGTTTTCCGCACCGGTTAGTCTTCCCTCCCCGGTCAGATTCCCGGCAGTTATTTCCCCTTCCGTGAACAAGGCTCCGGTTATGTCGGAAAGTTCTCCCTGTAGGAAGCCTGGCCCGGATATGCCGGAAAGATCTCCCGCTGTGGAATCTGATCCGGATACGTCGGAAAACACTCCCTGCACAAGATCCGTCCCGGACATGCCGCCTGTTCCCTCCGGTATCCCGCCTCCCGCTCCTGCCAGAGTCAGCTCTCCGCCGCTTTCCTGCACTAACCGGAGCACTTCCTGATACAGCTTCACGGCTCCGGCAGCATCTCCCTGTTTCATCATGGAATCAAAGGCTTCCGGAAGCGCTTCCAGTATTGTGTCCATACCCTGGGTCAGCTGATGGTTCAGATTCCGGTAAGAGACCATCTGGTTCAGATTCGCCTCATTCACGGGCATCTGGAGCCTGTGAAGGTTAATGATATCGGAGATCTCCGCCTGGGGAAAACCGTTGATCTCCCTGAATATCTGCTGAAGGCTGCTTCTGTTCACAGACATTCCTGCCTGCATCAGCTGCTGCGTCATGTCTATGGAAGCCCTGTTCACCGGCAATCCGGCCATATCCAGCGCCTTCAGCACGTTCACGTCCGTGGCTACATTTGTAAATAACGGGCTCAGTGTCAGAGAACTGCCGTTGTTCTTGACCTCAAAGGTCATATTTTTTCCCACTTCGATATTCAGGTTCCTGTCCACCCTGGCGTTGAGCAGAAGATCCTCCGAAAGACGGATCTGAACTTCACTGCCATTCCTGGAGACGATTTCCCCGCTGATGGTCTGCCCGGGTACAAGGGAACGGATCTGACGGCTTGCCTGTTCCATCTGGGCCGGCGTGAGCTGTGAAGCGCGGGAAGACGTGCTGTCGGTACGCACTTCCCCTGAAAACAGCTGCGAAAGTTTCATTTTTGCCTCCTATTCCAGTTCCATATCCTCCCCCACCGCACCCAGGTCTGGCACGAAATTCTTGATAAACGTCTTTCTGTGGATGGAGGTGGGACCGTATTTCTGCAGGGCTGCGATATGCTTCCGGCTGCCGTAGCCCTTGTTCTCCGCGAAACCATATTCCGGATAGATCTTATCGTATTCCAGCATCATCCTGTCTCTGGTGACTTTGGCCACAATGCTGGCGGCTCCTATGGAGATGCTTTTTGCATCTCCTTTGATAATGGGTATCTGCGGAATGGATATACCTGGAATCGTAACCGCGTCATTCAGCAAAAGCTTCGGCGCAGGTTCTAATTTGCCCAGGGCTTCCCGCATGGCTTCGTATGTGGCCTGGAGAATGTTGATTTCGTCTATGCGTACCGGAGATACGCATCCCACTGCCCAGGAGACGGCCGCTTCCGTGATCTCCGCATATAGTTCTTCTCTCTTTTTTTCGGAGAGTTGCTTGGAATCATTTATATATAAAATACGGCAACCTTTGGGAAGTATCACCGCGCCTGCCACCACAGGACCCGCAAGGGGACCTCTTCCCACCTCATCCACTCCGCAGATCAGATCATATTCCGCATATTGTTTCTCATATGTACACAGCCCCTCGACCCTGGTCTTTTCCGTTTCCAGAGCCGCCAGACGCTTTGACGCCGTCTCCACCAGCTTTCTGACTCCCTGGCGCTCATCTGCTCTGTAGGTATTTATAAATTCAGGCAGCTCCTCTACAGATGCTGCCTGAAGAATCTTCTTTATCTCAACCGTACTTATCATTTTCTTTCCCCCGCTGTCCCCTGTCATATTCCCGTTCAGGCCGGCGCAGCGACAAACCACACAGCCTGCACCGCCCTCAACATAAGCTTATGACTACTGATGTTTGATAAAGCATGCTTTATTCAGAGGCCAGATGCGAGCCCAGGCTCTGCCGATGATATCATCCCGGCTGACGTTTCCCACGCTCTCTCTCCGGCTGTCAGAACTGTGATTGCGGTTATCCCCCAGCACAAAATATTCATTTTCACCCAGGACAACCGGCTCTGCAGCTCTTCCTATGGTGTCAGGACTAATTGCTTCCCTGCCGTAGTTTTCCTTCAGGATCTCGCCGTTAATATAGATATTTCCTTCCGTATCTATCTGCACTGTCTCCCCGGGAAGGCCGATGATGCGCTTGATGTATTTTTTGTTATGATCCTGTTCTACCGGAAATACGATCACATCAAATCTCTCCGGATCCCGAAACCGGTATGTCAATTTGTCTACAATCAGATTGTCACCGTCTGTAAGCATGGGTTCCATGGAAGAGCCATCCACATTCGTCCTCTGTCCCACAAAAGTAATAATCAACAGGGCGACACACACAATACCAAGCACATAGAGCAAATCACCTGTAAGCTCCTTCATTTTCTTATTCATGGTCAAATTCTCCTCATTATCCTTTCCGGTCTTGCCGCAAACCGCAGCCGTCCGCTACTGATGCTTCAGGATGCCGATCTTATTCAAAGGCCAGATCCGCACCCAGGCTCTGCCGATAATGTCTTCCCGCTTGATATTTCCTACGATCTCTGTCCTGCTGTCGGTACTGTTATTGCGATTGTCCCCCATGACAAAATATTCTTCCTCCCCAAGTACAATGGGGTTTGTGGCAATTCCCACGGTATCGGGCCGGATGATCTCCCTCCCATAATTTTCCGGAAGCACTTCCCCGTCGATATAAATATTCCCCTGTTCGTCAATCTGAACGGTCTCTCCCGGAAGTCCGATGATCCGTTTGATGTAATAAGTATTCTCCTGATATTTAAACGGAAACACAATAATGTCATATCTCTGCGGATCCCGGAACCTGTAAGTAATCTTATCTACGATCAGATTATCTCCGTTGGATAACATGGGTTCCATAGAAGAACCATCTACCTCCGTCCGCTGTCCAACGAAAGTAATCACCAGCCACGTCAGACACAAAACACCCAGCAGATAGACCAGAGTGCTTATCATCTCTTTCATTACCTTATTCATTGTTCCTTCTCCTGATTTATCCACAGCCGCCTTCCGGTGTCTGTAAGCATATTTTCAAACCGAGTCCGCGGTTCATTGAGCTGCCCGGACTGCCGTCCGGCAGCTGCCGGCAATCCCCGGTTTGTTGGTCTTGAATCCTGATATGTTTTTGATCCTGCGCACTGCATCATTCAGGGATGCTCCAGTGTCATCCTTCCCAGACGTCCGCTGCGGAAATCATCCAGCAATATGCCGGAAGCCTTCTTCAGATCCAGACTCTCTCCCTTTAAAAAGCATCCTCTGCTGCGGGCGATTTCTTCCAATGTAACAGCAGGCTCTTCGCTCCATGTGATCCCATACCGTCCGGTTACGGAATCCGGATACAGGGCCCGCAGGCTTTTCAGCAGATCGCAGGCAAGCTCCTCAACGATCATCGCCTCATCATTCATGGAACCGATAAAAGCCAGATGCATTCCCACAGCATTGTCTTCAAATTTCGGCCATAAGATTCCCGGCGTATCCAGAAGCTCCAGCCTGCTGCTCAGGCGGATCCACTGCTTTCCTTTCGTGACACCTGGCTTATTCCCTGTTCTGGCGCAGGCCCGGCCCGCAAATGAATTGATAAAAGTGGACTTCCCAACGTTGGGGATCCCCACTACCATGGCCCTGACCGGACGGTTTATGATGCCGCGCTTCCGATCCCGCTCTATCTTTTCCGCACATGCCTTCTGCACCAGTCCGTTGATCGCCTTGACACCGGCTCCGCTTCTGGCATTCATCTCCAGAACATGCGCTCCGTTTGCTTCGAAACATTTGATCCACTGCTGATTCCAGGTTTCATCCGCCAGATCCGACTTGTTCAGAAGCACGATCCTGGACTTGCCCTTTCCCAGTTCGTCAATATCAGGGTTGCGGCTGGCCAGGGGGATCCTGGCATCCACCAGTTCGATGATCAGATCGATCAATTTTATATTTTCCTGCATCATACGCTTTGCTTTTGTCATATGACCAGGATACCATTGATAATTCATCTCTACTTTACAAAGCCCATGCCAAGCTCCTCGCAGGAAGCATGGAACCAAACCTTTCCTATTATATCCGCTTCCCTCACCGGCCCGATGTTGGGAGAACGGCTGTCCTCGCTGTTGCCCGGATTGTCCCCGATACAGAAATATTCACCGTTCTGTACCGTAAATTCATTTGCCGCGATCCCGGCGTCCGCCAGCTTTTCCGTAACCCAGGGACTTTCTTCGCCGTTCACATACAGAATTCCGCTGCTGATCAGCACACTGTCCCCCGGAACCGCAACCACACGTTTGACATAGTAGTGTGCATGTTCGTTACCGTTTGGCAGAAATACCACCACATCTCCTCTCTTTGGAGACGATATCAGGTAGAGAAAGGAATTGATATAGATCCTCTGTCCGTTATACAGGGTGGGTTCCATGGACACGCCCACCACATTGGTGGTTACTCCCAGGAATATGTTCAGTACAACCGCGATAAAAACAGCCGCCACGATCCCGAACAGCCAGCTGAAGAGCTCTTTCACATGAGCCGCATTGACTTTCCTCTTTTTCCGGTTATAAAAGCTGAGCCCCTTGTTTTTCGCCATATATCTTCCTGATCCGAAATGACACTCAGGCCACTCCTTTATACTCCTTTTATACATAAAAAGGACAACTACCCTAGTAATTGCCCTCCTGTCCGCTTATTTTACGGCTTCTTTTACCTTTGCCTTCTTACCGACACGGCTTCTCAGGTAGTTCAGCTTCGCGCGCCTTACCTTACCTCTTCTGACCACCTCAATCTTCTCCACATTGGGGGAATGTACCGGCCATGTCTTCTCAACGCCGATACCGTTGGAAGTCTTCCTGACAGTGAAAGTCTCACGGCTGCTTCCGCCCTGTCTCTTCAGGACAATGCCTTCAAATACCTGAATCCTCTCGCGGTTGCCTTCCTTGATCTTACCGTACACCTTTACAGTGTCACCTACATTGAAGTCATCAACCTTCTCCTTTAACTGCGCTGCCTCAATCTCTCTGATAATGTCACTCATTATGAGCCTCCTTTATAAATTAGATGTTCTTAATACCGATTTTCCGTTCCGGATGTACCGTTTATGGAAATCAAACTCCATGAAAACGGAATTTTCAGGAACGAAATTCCGAAAACGAAGTTCCTGGAACAAAGTTCCCTGGTAACAGAGGACCACCTTTTTCACAACATTAAAATCTTAGCATATTCAAGTGCTATTTGCAAGTGTTTTTTCCATCCACCAGAAAGTTTTTTCGGCTTTATAGAAACCCAGTTTTTCCTGAAGCTTTTCGGATGCGATATTCCCCACTGATATATGCCCATATGGCGTCCATCCCCTTTCCAGCATTCGATTTACTGCGTAAGCCTCAAGAGACGCCGCAATTCCCTGCCTGCGGAAAGCTTCCTCCACAAACAGCATGCCAAGGCTTCCTTCTGAATGGATACCCACAAATCCAACCTGGCGTCCTTCCATGAAAGCGCCGTACATGGCTCCCGCCTGGATCCGCTCCCTGACATATACATCGTCAATACCGGGATTGCATTTATCGTCACTGCAGTACCAGCAGCATACATAGGGAAAATGCTCCATGGTAAGCGGACGGATTTCTTTATGCTTCACGGACAGCGTTTCTTTTCTGGTATACAGCATCTGACTATAGGAGCCGAGAACCTTGTAACCTCGCTTTATTAAAAGTTCTCTCAGAAATGACTCTGATACAATGACCATCTCCGTGTCTTCCGGCAGCTTCTCCGCTATGATCTTGCCGGAAGCCGTATTCGCGGCAAGCGCCATGCAGGTTTTGCAGCTGCGGTCATACAGCAGTATTGAGATTTCAGCGGAATTTTGTTCTTTCATAGAATGCTTTTCTGCCGCAGTATGACTTTTTTCCGCCGTATGCTTTCCTGCCTCAATACGATTTCCTGTCTCAGCACAGGCTTCTTCCGCCCAATGCGCTGGTTCCGTTTCGGAATACAGTACTTCCGCACATCCTCTCTCCAGGCTTTCCATCAGATGGATATTGTTTCGTTTATGTCTGCCAAGTTTTCTGATCAGCAGCTGCTTTTCCTGGTATCTTTCATATAGATCAGGGCGTCTTTCGGCAGTGCGCTGTCTGGCCTGTTCCAGACGCCATTGCATCACTTTTTTATGATCACCGGACAAGAGTACCTCAGGCACCCTTTTTTCGCGCCATTCTTCTGGACGGGAATACTGGGGATACTCCAGCAGGTCATTGTAAAAGCTCTCTTCTTCCGCCGAAATGTCGTTGCCCAGCACCCCGGGGATCAGCCTTGCAATGGCATCGATCATCACCATGGCGGGAAGTTCGCCTCCCGTGAGTACATAATCGCCTATGGAAATGTAGTCCGTCACAATTTCCTCCAGCACCCGCTCATCAATGCCTTCGTAATGGCCGCAGAGGAAGACAAGTTCGTCCTCGTTCGCCAGTTCCCGCGCTTTTGCCTGGGTAAAAGGGGTTCCCTGAGGCGTCACGTAAATCGTCCGGACCTTTCTCCCGCCCGTCACCGCCCTGTGGGCATCGTAGACAGGCTGCGCCTGCATCAGCATTCCCGCTCCGCCGCCGTAGGGATAATCATCCACTTTTCTGTGTCTGTCTGTCGTATAGTCCCTGATATCTACCGCGTTCAGAGAGATAATCTTTTTCTCCCAGGCCCTTCCGATGACGCTGGGGCTTAAGCCCTGTATCACCATCTCGGGAAACAGGGTCAATACATGAAATATCACTGCACTCATTATGCTTCGTCCAATAATCCTTCCAAAATGTGTATTCTGATAAACCCGTTTTCCACGTCCACTTCGAGCACACATTGTTTAATGGCAGGCAGCAAAAATTCTCTTCCGTCATGAAGCCGGATTGCGTATACATCATTCGCGCCTGTTTCTATCACGTCATTTAAGATACCGATTTCCGTACCGTCTTCATCCTGTACTGTCAGTCCTATGAGGTCGGCAATAAAGTATTCATCCCTGGACAGTCTCACAGCATTGCTCCGGGGAACAATCAGGGAGCATTTCCGGTATTTCTCAGCAGCTTCCATTGTGTCTATTCCCTTGAATTTCAGGATCGCAAACTGCTTGAAGAACTTGACGCTCTCTATTTCCAGGGTCTCTTCGCTGATGTTTTCCCGTGTATCTACATTCGTATTTTCGGAGATTCCGGATGTTTTCAATGCTGTCCGGGATGCTGAATGGTTGCCGGAAGCCTCCTGTGCCGGATTCCTTCTGACGATCACTTCCTTCAGACGCCGGAAACGCTTCGCGTCGTCTGTGGTGGGATATACCTTTACTTCGCCGTGTACGCCATGTGCAGAAGTGATGATGCCAACCTGAAAAAATTGCTCCATGCTGTTTTCTCCTATATAAAGTCCCGCATATGCCCCTTCCAGTACCATGGCATGGCAGAGAATTTCCGGC
>CAJUFB010000008.1:33666-72271 GCA_910585805.1 uncultured Acetatifactor sp. | reverse complement strand
CGCTTAGAGATGCGTCCGTAAATCCTCTGGGTACTGTATGGGGCATATGCTGTTTCAAGTCCCGCATATGCCCCTTCCAGTACCATGGCATGGCAGAGAATTTCCGGCCGCTTAGAGATGCGTCCGTAAATCCTCTGGGTACTGTATGGGGCATATGCTGTTTTCAGTCCCGCATATGATAAAATAAGGAGGAACCTGCATGCGTCCCTCCTCATTCTTTTCACCCTATAATTTCTACATCCACATTTTTCTTGTCTCTGGATGCCGCCGCTTTTACAACAGAGCGGATTGCCTTCGCAATGCGTCCCTGCTTTCCGATTACCTTGCCCATATCCGCAGATGCAACATGAAGTTCCAGGACTGTATTGCGCCCTTCTGTTTTCTCGGTTACACTCACTTCATCCGGATTATCTACCAGCGACTTTGCTATTACTTCCACCAATTCTTTGGAATGCATTTCTTCCATGGAATGCTCTCCTTCCATCATAAGCCACCTCCCGGGGATCAGAATTTATTTTTCAATTCCTGCCGCCTTGAAAAGTTTGCCTACTACTTCTGTGGGCTGAGCGCCGTTTGCCAGCCATTTCTTTGCCAGTTCCTCATTGATCTTAAAGGTACTGGGATCTGTGCTGGGATCATAGGTGCCGATCTCCTCGATAAATCTGCCATCTCTGGGGGAACGGGAATCAGCTACTATGATTCTATAGAAAGGAGCTTTCTTCTGTCCCATTCTTCTCAATCTGATCTTTACTGCCATTTTCTTACCTCTTTCTGCCGTTCTGGCTCAATGTGTAATTATTCCTTCTATAGAGATCGTCAAAAGACAATCCCCTATGAAAAGGAGAGAGTCTCTCCTTGTTCACCGTTACGCTTATCCGCACCTGTCCAACAAAACCCAGGGGGAGGTGCAGCCAAACATCGGGGCTGCTGTCTAAAACGGAAATCTGCCGCCGCCCATTCCGGGAAAGCCGCCGAAACCGCCCCGTCTCTTCTTTCCGCCGCCGAGCTGTTTCATCATCTTCTGACTCTGCTCGAACTGCTTGATAAAGCGGTTGACCACCGCAATATCCACACCGGCGCCTTTTGCGATGCGGTGCTTTCTGCGGGGATTCAGTATTTTGGGATTGCGCCGCTCTTCTTTTGTCATGGAAAGAACGATGGCTTCCATCTGACAAAGCTGCTTTTCGTCAATCATGGACTCCAGGTCGGCCCCTTTCACTCCCAATCCCGGCAGCATACTCAGGATACTGGCCAGACCGCCCATATTGCGCATTTGCTTCATGCTTTCCAGGTAATCCTCAAAATCGAACTTCCCTTTCTTCATGCGGCCGGCCATCTCACGGCCCTTGTCTTCATCTATATCAATGCTTTCCTGGGCTTTTTCGATCAGGGAAAGCACATCCCCCATACCAAGGATCCGGTTGGCCATGCGGTCGGGGTAAAACTGCTCCATATCGGAAAGCTTCTCACCCATGCTCACATACAGAATAGGTTTGCCGGTCACTGCTTTGACCGAAAGCGCCGCACCGCCTCTGGTGTCGCCGTCCATCTTGGACAGGACAACGCCGTCAACACCTACTTTCCCGTCAAATTCTTTGGCCACGTTAACCGCATCCTGACCAGTCATGGCATCCACCACCAGCAATGTCTGGTGTACGGTAACCCTGGCCTTGATCTCCTGAAGCTCCGTCATCATATCTTCGTCTATATGAAGACGGCCAGCCGTATCCAGGATCACTACGTTATGACCGTTTTTCTCCGCATATTTGATCGCTTCCTCCGCAATCTCGGGAGGTTTATGATCTGTGCCCATGGAAAATACGTCCACTTCCTGCTTTTTGCCGTTGATCTGCAGCTGTTCAACAGCGGCAGGCCTGTAGATATCGCAGGCTACCAGGAGTGATTTTTTGCCTTTCAGCTTCAGCTTTCCGGCAATCTTGGCCGTGGCAGTGGTCTTGCCGGCACCCTGGAGACCGGCCATCATGATCACAGTGATGGATTTACCCGGCTGCATTGCAATTTCCGTTGTCTCGCTTCCCATCAGATTGATCAGTTCTTCATTTACGATCTTGATCACCATCTGCCCTGGGTTCAGACCGTTCATCACATCCTGGCCGATGGCGCGTTCTTCCACTGTCTTGACGAACTGCTTCACAACCTTGAAGTTAACGTCCGCCTCCAGAAGAGCCATCTTGACCTCTTTCATGGCGGCTTTAACGTCCGCTTCCGTCAGGCGGCCCTTGCTTCTTAAATTTTTGAATACGTTTTGAAGTTTATCTGTTAAGCTTTCGAATGCCACCTGCGACTCCTTTTGCTTCTTTTTGTGAAATATTATAATAATGAATCAGGCACACCTAATGGTACTCACATCTCATTTACAGTTCATTCAGCAGCTCCCGGCACAATCTACGTACATCCTGCAGATTGCCCCGCCTGCCGGCATCATTCTCAGCAGCTATTGTCAGCCGTTCAATCTCACCGATTGTTTTCCTGGCTCTGGCGAAGCGCTCTACCAGATGAAGCTTATTCTCATAGTCCTGGAGAATCTTGTCGCATCGGCGTATCATGTCATGCACCCCCTGCCTTGTAATGCCACGTTCCTCTGCAATCTCCCCAAGGGATAAATCATGATATACCGCGTCTCTGTAGACACTGCGCTGATGCTCTGTCAGCAGCTCACCATAAAAATCAAACAGCATTGCCTTTTCATATATTCTGTCCATAGCTTTACCAACCTTGTGTATCTTACTACAGAAATACGGGGGTGTCAAGTGTTTTTTCTTGTCAAACTGATGTTCGTGTCTGTTCGTCTTGTGTTGTCCTGTTGTAAAATCAGTGCTTTGTCCGCTTTGTTGGTTTCGTCTTTTGCTGTCTGTTTTCGTGTTATTACACCGATTTTGCAACATGAATTGCAACAAATTTAAGATATTTTTTATAGTCTGCACCACTTCCTCCTGCTGACGCTTTTTGTCCTCTGTAAGATGGGTGTAAGTGTCCATTGTAACCGCTATAGACGCATGGCCTAGTATCTGGCTCACAATCTTCACATCAGCACCGGCAGAATAGGCAAGGCTTGTGTATGTGTGCCGAACCATATGCGGGCAGAAATTCTCAATCTTTTCCGTATGGTTTTCTTCTGCTTCCTTATTATGAGACTCCACAATTCTTTCTATCAATTCCCGGAATCCCGGCTCATTCCATACACTCCCTGCCGTATTTAAAAACAGAAAGCCCGATACATGCCCCCGGACATTCCCGGAATCATCCACGTAAGGCAGTTTTGCAGCAGCAGGGAGACTCCGCATTTTCAGCTCCAGAAGCGTTTTTCGCACTACGCTGTTCATTGTAACGGTACGGATTGATGTTTTGCTTTTGGGAGAAGCTACCGCCATAGTAAAACCATAATCTGCTTTTCTATATCGGTTTATTGTCTTATTGATATTGATTGTATCATTTTTAAAGTCCACGTCATCCCATGTTAAAGCTGCCATTTCTCCGATTCTCATGCCAAAATGGAACAGAACGACAAACGCCGGACAGCTGAATGAATACCTCTCGCTATTCTTTACGTAGCCCATAAACAGATCAATCTGCCACTGTTCAATGGCTGTCCTCTTCTTGCTCTCTGTCTGCGGTACTTGTAGATTTTTCGCCGGATTCTTGATAATGATATCGTCATCCAGGGCACATTCAAACACAATATTCAGACAGCTTTTTAAATTGGACATAGTAGAATGCTTTTTCCCATCCTGAACCATTTGGTTAATGATTTTCTGGCAATCTGCTTTTGTAATTTTCGTAATCGGCATTTTCCCGATTGTGTCCTTGATGTAGGTATTGTAGTACGCTTTGTAATTCGTACAAGTCGTGGCTTTCCTACCGCTCTTTGCAAAAGTTTCCATCCAATAGTCAAAATAAGCATTCAATGTCATTTTAGCCTTACTGGAATTTATTTTACTGCCTTTATCAATCCTACACAAGAAAAAGGAAATCATCAAGGCCGTACGGCAAATGGACGGCAGAACCAAGAACGGACGTTATACCATTGAATTTATCTACGGTAGAATCTGATTTCTTTTGAGAATTTCTCCACGTCTGGAAGCCATGCCGCAATCATTTCCAGAGCCTTGTCACGCTTTTTCCCTGCGTTAAAGGCGTTGATGTCGGAGAGGGCAGACACGATTTCCGCATACTGTTTATCCAGCCTGCCGCCCAACTTGTAGAGACATGTGGGGATGTGTTTCCGCTTCGTTTCCATTGAGGACTGCCCCCGCTCAAGCTGATTCCACCGTGCGGACATCCGCTCATGGTAGGCGGTCTGCCACTCGGATAAGGATTTCTGGTTGCCTAAAATGGACTTCGCTGACAGCTTGTTGTCTGGTGTAAGCAGCACAAAGCATAGGTGCATATGAGACGTCCTCTCGTCCATGTGGACGACTGCGGAGAGGATATTCTGCTTTCCCACACGCTCTGAAATGAAGTCAAGAGCCGTCTGGAAATAGGCTTTTTGTTCTTCGGGCGGTAAGCTGTTCATAAATTCTGGCGAAGCGGTGATGAGTGTTTCCACCATCATCACGCTGTCTTTTCTTACCTTACAGCCCGCTTCGGTTACCATTCGGTTTATCTCTTTCTTGTAGGTGTAACGGGGCGGCTTCACAAGATGGTAGTTATCTTTGGAGCGTCCCACGTCAATGTCTGGGTTGCTTTTATAGGCTTCTTTCTTCCGCTCGTTGTGGCGTTCACAAGCCGCAACGCCGCCTGCCTTGCGTTTCTGGAAACCTGCATTTTGCGTTTACGGGGTGTTCTCCCGTAGGGATGATTGAGCCGCTTCGTCATAATATTGGGCGGCGTTCCCGTTTCCCCCATCGCTTCCAGTAGCTCCATTGCCGTTCCAGTCCATTCCTCCCTGTGTCACACCTAACCGCAACCCGACTTCCCTCTCGGAAAGTTCCTCAAAGAAGATGGCTTGTATCAACATCTGTTCACTGTCCGACAACAAAGGCAGGGCAGCTTTCAGCCTGTCCACCAGCACCGCACGGACAACGGTTTCCTCAACGTCCACCGTTTCATCAATAACGAAGTCAAGCACATTCCCCTCACTGTCTGTAAATCCCTCCAATGAGAGCAGGCTGTGGTTCGTGTCCAGTTTTTGAAGATAACGCCACCGTTCTTTCTCCTTGTAAAAATCTGCGTACTGTTCCCGAACGACTTCAAGCAGACAGCCCTGCACGGGGATAAACAGCTTGTCCATGTAACTCTGGTCGGCTTGCCTGCGGTGGCAGAAATCCGTATAGGTTAATTCCACATAGACATTGTTTTCTTTGATATATACTTTTCTTGGTGCATATTTCACCGCCAATAACACCAGATGGGTTTGGCCCAAGCAAAACGCTTTGTGTAGACAATGATATAAAAATCGGTGTTTCACCAATAATATTTACTGCTCCATGAATTATGGCTGCATACATGCAGTTGTTAGTTTTTAACGTTACAAAAGACATATATATACCAATTGTCATGCAGAATAATATCATCATAGCAATACCGCTGTACGGTGCGCCTGCATAATCCAAACCATAATTCATTCCAGAATATATAAGCGGTGCATGAGCTATTCCCCATAACGCTCCGATTAATAGCACTGCCTGTCTGATAGTCATTTTTTTGCAAAGAAGCGGCAATAAATATCCCTGCCACCCTATATCCTCACCTAATGCAATAAACCAAGACGGAACACAAAATGCTGAAATAGTACAAACTACCATTCCTATGATTAACAAGGAAGGTACTGTAAAGTTAATTTCCGATGGCACACCAAAACTGCCAAAAGTTTGGATTATGTAATTTCCGCTGTAATCTAAATCATTGGGGAATATTAAATAAAATAAAACAGCTCCCACAAAAACTAAAACAGTAGGCACAAACATAGCAACCAAAGCATTTTTTTGCTTTTCCACACTTTGATGTTATATGCTATGGCAGACTTATCGCATGTGATTTTCCTTGTGAAAAATACTGATAAAGCTGGCGTTCCCATAAAAATAACGGGAAAGCCCAAAAAAGAATAAATAGCATTACCTACACATTATGGCTTTCTGTTGCTTTTTCAGGCGATATCTTTTCAAAATATTCATGCGTCTACCTCCGCCTTAATATTGTTCAATCGCCTTGTCCAATACCTCAATATTAATCCTTACACTTCTGCCAAATCTGCGTACTGCATTTTCACGTTCTGCGAGTTGCATTAAAGAAGTCCTACCAATCTTATATCTCTCAACCGCTTGCTGAACTAGAAGTTGCTGAAAAGCTAGATATTGTTTGGCAAACCTATCAACACTATGAAAGCCTTAGCGAAACTAATGTAAGAGTTCCAAATCTCGAAACTGTTGATAAACTCTCCAAAATACTAGATTGCGATATAACATATTTAACTGGGGAAAATAAAGAAGAATTTAAAAGAGTTACTCAACATGCAGCCGAAACCACTGGATTGCAATACGAAACAATTGAGATATTAGAACAAATTAAGAATAGCAAAAAATTTGACTCTCATAACTATTTGCACAAATGCATTTTATTTATGTTGGACTTTTTGTACTTCTTGCGTTGGCTTACAAAGCTAAATCAAAAAAAGGCTACCGATACCCTTGGCAGCCTTTCTTCATATAACTTTTAATTTTACAACAACATTGCAACAAATCCTTGTATATGACCTCTAAAAGTGGCTTATTTACTGCATTCGCGCGAAATACATATCAAGTGTTTTTTGTTGTCAGACTGATGTCAGTGTTTGTTCGTGGTAAGCGCCCCATAATATTCCTATCCTGGACAAAATGCCCTAAATGGGGCTTGCACACGCTCATATGCACTTAAAACTATCCAAGCACACTATCCCCCCTCTTTGGGTCTGTGACCGTTCCTATAGCCATATAGCGGGTAGTTTTCACAGTACACTCCCGAACCTCTTTATACTGCCCATTGCTACATTCAAGACACTTTGCCCTGATTGCCTTAATTGGTATCAATTTTGCCATGCTTACCACCTTTCCCGGCTCATTCAATCTCCGTTAGAATCTGCCTGTAACGTTCCTCTGTTTCCAATTTCCTTGTCGCGGCATGCTCCACAATAGACACAAAACTAAGCCATGAACGATAGCAGATGCACTGCACAGCTGTCAAAACACTCGAAGCGATTGCCTGGGTTTATAACCGCACCACCACAGGTTCCGCATTCCACGCCTTCACCTGCAGCCGCTTCCCGGCATATCCCTCTCCGGTGAAGGTCAGGGTAACCGTCTTCCTGCCATGGGCGTCCAGATGGAACATATTATCGGTATAAAATACATCCGTATCCTGTACGGTGAGTGTCACATCCTGGGCAAAGAAATCCGTCTCCACACTGACTGCCACCCTGTTCTCCCCAGGATAGTCCAGGGAAACCCCCAGTCCTGCCCGGGGCAGCTTTATCTGATCAAATTCCCCGATTTCCAACAGGAAGAATCTGTTTTCATACCGCTGATCACCGCTGGAAAACACGGCCCGGACATAATTTTCGCTTCTGTCAAAGCATTTCAGCTCCTCACCGGGGATCAACAGCATTTTCGTGGCAGCATCCGCCTCTATTGCCGTAGTCGTCCGCCACCTGCCCCGAACCGCTCCCCGGTAATCCAGTACTTCAGCCACCAAGGTTCCGGACAGAACCTGTTCCGTCTCGTTACAGCCGTAGACAGCCAGACCCTCCGCTTCCTCCCGCCAGGCCAGAATCACGTCCTCATAGGCCCGTCTGGCATAATAGTAAGCCAGTTTTGGCCTCCTCATAAAGTCAATGGAGGACATCAGGGACGGAAACAGCATATTCTCCCGGTTGGGCGCAATGGGATCGTTAAATTTCCAGTACAAAGAGCCTCCGCAGGTCCATTTTGCGCTGCGCAGATATTCAATCCAGTACTTCAGAGCCATGGCATGGGTATACTGGGTGACATAGATCAGTTCCCCCTCATTCCCCTGCTCTCCCATACGGGCCAGCCAGGACAGCTCACCCAGCCAGGGATTCCTTGCCAGATCCGGTTTCTCGCCGAAGAAATTAAAGCGGAGATAGGAATCCTCCACAGGCAGGCTGCTGAACCCGTATTCACTCATGAATCTGGGAACAAATTCCAACAGCTTCCGATAATAATACTCACTGCTCTTCTCAAACCGGGTCAAATAGATATGCACATCACCCTGGAGAGGCGACGCAGGCACATCACCGCCCTCTTCCTCCTCAAAAGGACTGCAGGGACTGCTGATAAGAAACGGCCGCCAGGGATCCCATTTCTGAACGGCTCTGCGGACTCCCACCCGGTTCACCCGGTTCTCCCGGAAGCGTTCCCTGCACCCCGCCCATTCATAGGCCTCGTCCAGTTCGTTATCCGCTGACCAGAGAACCAGGGAAGGCCGGTTGTAGTACTGGTCTATGATTGTCTCCACTTCCTCAGACACCTGCTCCAGAAATCCGTCGTCCTGGGGAAAGAGCCCGCAGGCCAGCATGAAATCCTGGAAAACCATAATCCCGTTCTCGTCGCAGAAATCGAAAAACAGCTCCGGTTCATAGATTCCGCCGCCCCATACCCGGAGCATACTCAGATTGGACTCCAGAACCCGCTGAAAATAGAACGCATAGTCTTCCCGCCGAATCTCGCTGTACACGCAGTTTAAAGGCACCCAGTTTGCCCCCCGGACATAAATCCGCTTCCCGTTGATCTCAAACAGGAATCTGCGGCCCCCTTCCGGCATCTTCTCCTGGTTCAGATTCACGGTCCTGATGCCGAACCGGAACCTGCGGCTGTCCGCCTCCTGCTCTTCCTGATACAGACATGCGCTGACATCATACAGCGCTGCCTCCCCGTAAGGCCTGGGCCACCACAGATGGGGAGCCTTCACCCTAATCTCCGCGGTGCCGGATAGGGAACCGGTCCCTCCGTCCTTCCCCCTGCCCGCCGCTGTCCTGTCAAGCAGCACCCTATGCTCCGCAGCCACCTGCCCTTCATAGGCCAACGTCAGCTTCAGGGTAAGAGGCTCTGCTTCCTTCTCCGAACAGGCGCCATTTACTGCCTCGTCCCAGGGTTGTACCTCCCAATAAGCTTCCAGAACAGCCTCTCCCTCCAGAAGCTCCTTTGTCCTAAGGTGCAGCTTCTGAAGCACGGCGCTGTCCCGGCTCTGCAGATACACGGACTTCCATATCCCGTTTGTCAGGCAGTGCCCGCAGAAATCCCATCCCCAGTTCATCTGGGATTTCCGAAGCAGCATCCTGGTGCTGTCCTCCGGCGGCCAGATATTCGTTCTCTCGATATTTTCCGTACCTTTTACCGGAGATATAATGCGTACTGCCAGGGTATTATAGCTTCCGTAGCGCAGCACTTCTCCCACATCAAAGCGGTAGGGAATAAACATATTCCGGGTCTTTCCCACACATACCCCATTGAGCCAGATCTCCGACAAGGTGTCGATTCCCTCAAAGCAGAGCAGATTTTCCTTCCCCCGAAGCTCCTCACCGCAGTAGAAATCCTTCACATACAGCCAGTCACTCTCCTCAATCCATCGCTCCTTATCCAGATCTTTTCCCAGATAATAGCCGTCGATAAGCCCCTGCTCTCTCAGAACCGTTCTCACATCCCCCGGCACCCTGGCATCCAGATACCCTGCCGGGAAAAAATTCTCTGAAAATACGGGGCCTGTCTCGGCCCCGTACTCCAGTCTCTTCAGTTTATAAATCCCATCCAGACTGATTTTTACCATATAATATATACTCCTTTATGACAGAACCGCCTTACTGTGCTGCCAGATACTCGTTCAGCTGTCTCTGGTACTCCTCCACCACTTTGTCGATGCCTGCGGCCTTCAGCTTGGCCAACGCATCCTCATAACCCTCGTCCATGGAAATGATGCCCAGCTTGATGGGCCATACCCTGGCCTCCACCTCCGCCAGACAGTTTGCATATTCCGTGGCAACATTTGCCGGGTCAAACACAAAGTTCAGCACAATGCTGTTCTCCGCATCGGGTTTCTCCACGCCCATAATGTCGATAAATTTCTGATAGGTTCCCACTTCATAGCGCTCGTATTCCATATTGCCGATCATCCAGTCCGCATTGAATTCAAAATCCGGAATCAGCTTGGTATACAGGCCTTCGCCCTCGTTCTTCCAGGTCAGGCCTTCCACGCCGTACACCATCAGGTCATAATTTTCCTGGGAGGAATATACCCACTCCATAAACTTCACGGCCTCTGCGGGATGCTTACTGGTTACGGATACCGCTGTGTCATTGCGGAAGGACGCCGGACGGAAGGATGGCGCATCCGGATTCAGATAAATGGTATCCAGAGTGGTTCCCGGAATTCTCTCATTCCAGACTTCCTCCGTTCCCCAAAGCTGGCAGCCGTCCACCCAGATGAAATCTCCAGTCAGCATGGTATTCCAGGAAGACCAGGAGGAGGACAGCACATCTTCGGGAACATATCCTTTCTCATAACAGGTCCTGAAAAATTCCGCGGTCTGCCGGAATTCGTCGGTTTCCATCCAGTTCTTCACATTGCCTTCCTGATCGATAAAAATCAGGTCCTTCTGCACAGTAAAGGGATAGGTTTCCAAAGTGCGGAACAGCCAGGTAAAAGGCTCCTTGTACATGGGGATGATCACAGGCGCAGAAGGGCCGTCCCATTTCTCCGTAAATACTTCACACATGTTCAGAAGATCCTCCATGGTTTTGGGATCTTCCAGCTGATACTCCTCCAGCTTTTCCCTGCGGATGGTAATGCAGCAGGCCTGATCCGCATTCTCCGTCCAGTTGGCGGGAATGGTATAAATCTCGCCGCCCACCGTGGCGGATTCCCACATGTACTGGGGAATTACCCTGTTCAGCACCTCGCTGTCCTTCACATACTGGGTGATGGGAATGATCCCCTCCGAGCCGATGTAGGTGGTAAAGGATTTCTGATCCTCCATCACGGCCAGCAGGTCGAATTCGTCGCCCCCCTGAAGCATCATGTTCACCTTATCCGAGAAGACGTCGGAGGGTACATACATGATCTCCAACTGCAGCCCCGTTCCGTCTGCTGCCAGTTTTTCGTTGATGGCCTGCACCAGTTCGTCATTGTGCTCCACCGCCGTGCCGGGACGCAGATATTTGATGGTTACCACCTCTCCGGTATTTTCGTTATCCTGACTGCCGCTCTCAGAACCGCCGCTCTCCTGGCTGTTATTCTCTGCGCTATCGCTGCTCTCCTGATTTTCGCCGCCCTGGGCGCTGCCGCTTTCCGGTTCGGAAGAACTCCCCTCGTTTCCGCAGCCTGTAAGCAGTGCGGCGGAACAAAAAACAGCTGCCAACAACCCTGTCATCTGCCTCATCTTCTTACTTCTCATAAAAACCCTCCTTTTTCGTTTCCCTCTCCAAAGTATCCCCTCAGTTTTCTTCCCATGTCCTTTTCCACAAGTCATTGTCAAAATACCTCTCAGTTATACTTGGATATGGCAAATGTTTTCTTCCTGGTATCTATTGACAGATCGATCCGGCTGCCTTCCGCTCCTGCATATGCTTACCGGTCACGGAGCTTTCCGGCAGTCCCCGGATCTTTCCCATCAACCCTTCACGGATCCGATTACAAGCCCTTTTACTATGTATTTCTGTAAAAAGGGGTACAATAAAACGATAGGTCCTATGGTGATGGCCGCAGTGGCCATCTGCAGGGACTCTGACGGTGCGAAAGCGCCCCTTCCGGCCACGCCGGCGCTCTGCAGCTGCTTCATAAAATTCTGATCGGACCGCAGCTTCATCAGATAGTACTGGATGGGATACATTTTCGAATCCGACACCAGCATAATGGCATTCCACCAGTCATTCCAGTAGGCAATCCCGTAAAACAGCGCCACGGTGGCCAGTATGGGCTTGCACAGCGGAAAATAGATCCGGAAAGCGATCACCCCGTCATTGGCCCCGTCCAGTTTCGCTGACTCCATCAGCGACGCCGGAAGCTGCTGCATATAATTGCGCATAAGAAACAGGTTAAAGGGACTGAAAATCAGCGTGGGGATCAAAAGCGCCAGATAACTCTCCGTCAATCCCAGATTCTTGCACATAATATACCAGGGCACCATACCGCCGTTGAACACCATGGTTACGAAGAAAAACATAGAAATGGCGTTCCGGTACTGAACGGAAGGATTCGCCAGGCTGTAGGAAGCCATAGCCGTAATCATTGTGGCAAGCACCGTACCCGCCACGGTCACCCCCACGGAATTGAGATAGCAGCGAAATACTTCCTTCCCGTTTTTAAAAAGCATCCTGTAAGCTTCCAGGGAAAACCTGCCCGGAAACAGGGAATACCCGTTGCGGATGATCTCCTCCTCTGCAGTGAAAGAAACCGCCACCACCAAAACCAATGGCAGCAGACAGAAACAGGCCACCAATGTTATCACCATATAAATCAATACTTTTCCCGGTGTAATTCTCTTTCTGACTCTCATCAAAACAGCGCTCCTTCCGAAAATTTCTTTTTTGCAAGGTAATTGGTTCCCCATACACAGAGGAATCCCATACAGGCCTGGAATAAACTGATGGCCATGGCCTGGGAAGGACTCCCGATGGTCCGCATGGTACGGAACACATAGGTGTCGATTACATCCGTGGCGTCATACAGTACGCCGTTATCTCCCACTATGGCATAGATCATACCGAAATCCCCGTAAAACACCTTTCCCACCGCCATGATGGTCAGCATCACCACCGTGGGCAGCAGCATGGGCAGCGTAATATATCTGCACATCTAGAAACGTCCTGCCCCGTCGATGGACGCCGCCTCGTACACTTCCTCGTCGAATCCCGTGATGGCCGCCAGATAGATCACCATCTGCATGCCCAGATCCTTCCACACCTTCAATACAACCAGGATGGCGGTCCAGTATTTGGGCTGTACGTAGAAATTGATCCGGTCCAGTCCCAGGAATTCCAGAAAACCGTTGGCAATGCCGTACTTGCTTCCGATAATGGCATTCAGTATGTAGGACACGATAGCCCAGGACAGAAAATACGGCAGCAGATAGCAGGACTGGGCGATCTTCTTAAAACGCCGCCTGTTCACCTCATTTACCAGAATCGCCAGCGTCACGGCGGACAGAGTGGTAAAGGTAATGAACAGCAGATTCAGCTTGATGGTGTTCAAAATGATCCGCAGCACGTCGTTGGATTTAAAGAAAAATTCAAAGTTCTTGAACCCAACCCATTCGCTGCCAAGCAACCCGCCCTTATAGGAATATTTCTGAAAGGCTATGGCCATATAGGGAATGGTACAATACCCGAAAGCCAGGGAATACACTGCCGCCGGCAGCAGCATCAGGTAGGAAACCGGATTTTTCATGACGTCTTTAATAAACGATTTTTTCTTCATTTTTTGTGCAAACCTCCGTCCGTTGATTTTCAAGGCAGATTCATCATATGTACATATTAACTAAATATGGCAAAAATGTCAATAGTAAAATTATGTAAATTATATTTGTTATGTTTAACATGTCTTATTCCAAAAAAACAGAAGAAAAAAGCCGCTGTACACAGCGGTTTCCGCTTCGTACAACAGCCCTTATTTCGTTTCCTCTGCTTTGCTTTTTTATATGGTCTGAAGCCCCTCCAAATCCTGACTCACCACCCGGGATTCCACATACATTCGCTCGATAATGGATTCTCCCTGAATCAGACGAACCAATGTCTGCACCGCCATATTGCCGATTCCCTCCTCATCCTGCCGCACATGAGGATATGTGTACTCGCCGTAGGTGGAAACCGGCCCGTCAAAGCAGACGATCCGCATTTCCTCCGGCACCCTGATTCCCATCTTCCTGCAGACGCTTTCCGTCAAAACGGCAATGTCAAACTCCGCCGCAATCACCGCGTCCAGATCCCTGTGCTCCGCCAGAAAACGCTCTATCTTCTCCGCATCCGCCTCCATGCTCTGCCGGCTCTGCAGATCCGGTATGGTGCTGCGGATCGTATCCAGTAAATACCCTTCCCAGGACGGCCCCTCCGCCAGACTGCGGCTGCGCCTTTCCTCAAATCCTTCGATACGCTTTTCCAGAGATACGGCTTCCACTGCCTTTGCGGTCAGCAGCGCCATCTTCCGGCACCCCTTCTGAAGAAGATAATCGATCATCCCCTCCATTGCCTTCTTATTGTCCGTTCCCACAAAAGGCACCGGAAGTCCCTCCAGATACCGGTCCAGAAATACCACCGGCATTCCCTCTCCCACCATCTTCAGGATCTCCCTGTTATAATGCTGCCCATGGGTAGGCATGGCCAGAATCCCCTTGACTCCCATTTCCTGAAGGGACTCCAACATCCTCTTCTCCCGCTTCTGATCTCCTCTGGAACGCTTGATACACAGAGAATATCCCTCCCTGTCCGCAGCCTCCTCAATGGCCTTCAGCAGCTCAAGACCAAAGCTTGCGGAAAAGTCCTCCATCACCAGTCCGATTATCCGGGCCGATTCCCCATGTATATTTCCGTCCTCTCCCTTTTCCCCCTCCAGTGTTTTCACATTCATGGTGGCGAAACTTCCCCGTCCGGGCCGCCTGATCACATAGCCGTCCTGCACCAGCATACTCATCGCCTTCTGCACCGTAATCCGGCTGACATCAAATTCCTCCGCCAGTACCTTCTCCGCAGGCAGACGCTCCCCCGGCTGAATCTTCCCCGTCCGTATCTGCTCCTGCAATGTGGAATATACCGTCTGATATAAACACTTCTCTTCCTCCATGACTGCTGCCCCCGTTCCTGATATATTTATCATGTTTGCCATATCTATTTCTCATTTTAGCACGATTCCGGGGAATATGCAAATATAACTCACTCCGCCTTTTTTCCAAATATACTCATATACATTTTCTATGATATTCATCCTCCGCTCCCAGATAGTCTCCGGTCCGGAAAAGCGCCGCCAGAAGCACAATCAGCAGCCCCGCCAGGGCAATGCGCAGATAGCGGTTTTTGATCCGCTTTTTCCCCAAAGCCTCCGCCCCTGCGCATCCTGCAGGAGGTAATCGGGTCCCAGACTGTGATCCTGCCCGCCAAACAGTGGGATGTTGATGCGGTGCTGCATCTTCTGGAGCCTGTCTGAACATTTCTGTCCCGGTAATCAGGACCTGAGGCGGATTCATCTGCTTTCATTGACATAAAGCTGCACACGGTTCTGGATAATCCTCATCACATCCCCCGCCCCTTTCTGCCCGCTGTAATAAGCAGCTGCTTCTTCGCCGATAATCCGCAGCACCTGATCCTCCTGGGCGGAGAAGCAGGGTCTTGCATGTTTCACCAGGCCCAGTACGGTATCGATTTCCTCCCGGGTCACAGCATGGAATTGGATAATTGTTCCGTCCTCAAAAATCCGGGCGCCGAACTCATAGCCTTCCTCCGCCCATTTACGGTCCTCTTCTATTTCATTGGATGCGATGGTATCCATATGTTTCTTCAACGACGGAAATTCGCCGAACATCCAACGCAGATTGTAAATTTCCTCCTCTGCCCCCAGGACGCTCTCCAGAAATGCCCATGCCCCTTCCTTCTGCTGCGACACGGAAGTGATTCCGAAGGCATTTTTCGGAAAGAGCAGCGTTCCTCCCTGTCCGTCTATGGCGGGAAATCCCAGGCTGACCTCTTTCCCAAACATTTCCTGATAAACCTGCAAGCTCTTTAGATTGTAAATATCTACTATCGCATACAATACCTCGCCGCTCTGAATCCTTCCCGGCAGGTATTCCTCCTCCTTTTCGCTTTCCAGGGAATCCGGAAATCGACTCACAAATTCCAGAACGGCCTCAAACTGCTCCGAATCAAACCTGCACTCCCCTGTCTCCCAGTCAATAAAAGCATCCTGGTTGAACGTCATAAGGTACTGCATCATCTCATCCCGTGTCGTCGCCCCCACAGGAACGGCCCCGGGACTGTCCTGTGCCGCCGCAAACAGGCGCTCCGGCGTCAGCGCGCTCTCGTCAGCCAATGTCTTTTTCCCCACCATGGTCCGCAGTGAAAAGGTCTGGGGAATGCCCGCCAGAACGCCGTCCACGGTATAGGTATCCAGAATTCCTTCCAAAAAATCGGAAGGGGCAAACGCCTCCGACTGCTCCATCCAGGGCCGCAAATCTTCCAGAATCCCCTGTCTCAGCAGACTCTCTATGTTAACCCCGGATAAATCAATCAGGTCTATGGGTTCTCTGGTCAGGATGGCATTGTACAAATCCGTCAGAGAATCGTAATTTTTCAGGTCAAGATGATACTGTACCTGGCTCCTGTTGAATTTCACCGCCAGGGCCGTGAGGCTGCTTCCCCCGTTCACGGCGGCAAGCGTGATATTTTTCTTCTGCGCCGCCTCCGCTGCCTTTGTTTTCCGCAGGATTACGATGCATCTGTCGTTATTTTCCCAGTCCTCCACTGCGGCATAGTATCCGCCGTCTTCCAGAACACCCATACTTTCCACAAAATACCCGTTGATATCGCTGTCCGTCCAGGCAAACAGTTCTTCCAGGGTCTGTCCGAAGCCGTTCTCATGGACGGAAAAATTGTACCCGTAGACATATCTGTCGTCGTAAAGCAGGAGATTATGCTGTTCCATTGCCCCTGCTGATTGTCCTGCCACCCCGGCGGAATCTCCCATACACAGTCCATTGATATTTGGAAAATCGTCTATTACCTTGGTCAGTTTCTTCTCCTGAAAATCCGCCTCCCACACAGTACAATGGTCCGGGCTTTCCCCTTTACTGATACAGACATATAACCTGTCCGCCTCCCCGTTTGCCGTTCCCCGAACCACAACGGTTTCCGACGCGCCGAAGGAAAGCTCTCCCTGATAGCTTCCCTCCTCCGTATACAGCCAGACTCCCGCTTCCTCTCCCGGCGCATGCTCACTGGTAAACACATAAATCCGCCCCTGTCCGTCCAATACCATATCGCCCACATAGCTGCCCCTGCCCATTTCCTCCGTAACATCCTGATAAACCAGGTTCTTTCCTTCCGAATCAAACCTGCACAGATAGCGCTTTAACTGGCCGTAATCAGCGGAATAGGCATTTACAATCAGCCATACACTGTAATCCGGCCCAAAAACATAAGAACAGATTTCCAGTCTTTTCTCTTCCAGAGGCCACTGGATGTCAAGCCTGTCCAGTTCCCTGTCAGTTAAGGAATACCGGCATATCTTCTGCGCCTCATCCTCTGCCTCACCGCTCATGGAAATATAACAGATCTCGTCTCCCACCAGCTCCATCCCATCATAATCCGCCCTGGAGTCCCCTACCGTAATCACCTCGGGCACATAGAACCATTCCTTCTCCTGAGCGCCGGATTCGTACCTTCCTGCCTCCTGATTTTCTCCTTCCTGACTTTCCGCTCCTCTGCCGTCGCCGACAGCGCTGTCACTGCCGGACAGGCCATCCTTATCGGCGACACCGTCGCTTCCAAACATGCCGTCGCCGCATGCCGTCAGAAACAGAAATATACACAGCAGCAGACAGCCTGTTGCCGTCAGACAGCGTACTGACATCGGACAGTGTAACTGCACTTTTTTCATTTTCCACATCCCTCCACAGGTCTTTTTTCAGAAAAACAATTTATCATGATATTCCGTACTATACCTGCGGGATGTATCACTTTAGTTTAAGGAATGTATCATTTTAGCATATGAAGAATACTTTAGTTTAAGGAATGTATCATTTTAGCATATGAAGAATACAATTCAGTCAAAGCATTTGAATTCTCAGACTTCATCCTGCACAATCAGCTTCCGCCATTTTGATAAAGGCCTGCTTATCAGGCTGAATATCAGTATCGGGAATCAAATGCCTGCGGATTACCTCATGTAGAGGAATGCTTTTTCGGCTTTAGATATGGTTATTCTTCATCCTTCCGGCCAGGGCAGATCGGACACCTCCAGCTTTTTGTCCCGGAGCATCAGTTCCTTCACCGCCTGATCCGCGCTTTTACCGCCGAAGAGCACTTCGTTCACCTTCTCTATAATGGGAATCTGGATATCGTATTTCCTGGCAAGCTTCATGGCAGCCTTTGCGGAATAGACGCCTTCCACCACCATCTTCACTTCCCCCATTGCCTCCTCATAGGTCTTCCCCTGACCGATCAGAATGCCCGCTCTGCGGTTTCTGGAATGCATGCTGGCGCAGGTGACAATCAGGTCTCCGATACCGGTAAGACCGCCAAAAGTCTCATATTTCCCGCCCATGGCAGTACCCAGCCTGGCAATCTCCGTGATCCCCCGGGTGATCAGGGCCGCTTTTGTATTGTCCCCGTAGCCAAGACCGTCCGCGATCCCTGCCGCAAGGGCAACCACATTCTTCAGAGAACCTCCAAGCTCCATCCCCAGGATGTCAGGACTGATATAGACCCGGAATGTCTCGCACATAAACAGATTCTGGATATATTCTGCCGTAGCCTTTGACTTTGCTCCCACTACAATGGTAGTAGGAAGTCCTCTGCCCACCTCTTCCGCATGGGAAGGGCCGGACATCACAGCCACATCCGCCTGAGGCATCTCCTGCTCAATGATCTCAGACAAGGTCATCAGAGTGGTCTCTTCGATTCCCTTTGCCACGTTCAGAACCTTCTGTCCCTCTGCCACAAATGAGCGGAAACGATGGGCTGTCTCCCTGGTAAAGGAGCTTGCTACCGCCATAACCAGCAAGTCCCTGCCCTCTGCGGCGACCTTTTCATCCGTTGTAAATACTGTGTCCTCCGACAGCTTTACCCCGGGAAGCATCTTATGCTCGTGATCTTTCTCCAGCATTTCGATCTCTTTCTCCAATGCCGACCAGACTGTGATCTCATGCCCGTTCTTCCGTAATAAGACTGCCAGAGCGATTCCCCAGCTTCCTCCGCCGATGATACTTACCTTTGCCATACTACCTCTTTTCCGCAGATATTTTACTGCTTTTTATTACATTTGTGTCTTCCGACTGCATTTTTTCTGCGATTCCCTCCCCAATAAAGCGGCATTCCCATTGCCAGCCCTCTTTTATTGCAGGCAAAGACATTCACTTGCTTCATCCGTCTCAGAATGCAATGCTTTTACAGTTTACAGAACCTGATTCCGCAGTCGAAAAAATTCTAATGACCTTCATGTGTATTGCCTGTCTCTTCCACATTGATCTTATTCTTCTTCAGGAGATAAGTCTTCCGCTCATTCCCGTGAACCAGACGGACGATATTTTCCCTGTGCTTCCAGTAAGCAAGGATCGCCAGCAATATGGAGATCATGTACATTTCGATCAGCTCCGCCTGGGTCACTCCGGCAAACACCCCCGTCTGCCCGCAGACGATCATCTCGGCCACAAAGCCCAGATACACCAGAAGGGACCCCAGCGACACCAGATGCGTGGTAAAGAAGATACCGAAAAACACCACCACACCCATGACGATAAAATACGGATGAAAGGCCAGGATCAGCCCTGCTGTGGCGGCAATCCCCTTTCCGCCCCTGAAATTCATATAAAAAGGATAATTATGTCCCAATACCGCGCCGGCTCCCGCATAGAGACTGAGCAGATAAATCATATCCGGGTGGCTGTTCCCGAAAAGCAACCGTGAGATCCATACCGCAGCCATGCATTTCAGACAGTCCCCCGCCAGCACGATCAGACCGGCTTTCGTCCCCAGCACCCGCAGCGCGTTGGTGGTTCCGGAATTCCCGCTGCCGTGCTGCCGGATATCAATCCCATGCGCCTTTCCATAGAAATAGGCTGTCTGAAACAGTCCGCATATATAACCAATCGCTAAACAGAGTATCCTTTCCATAAGCTTCCATTGCTCCTTTTTCCTTTGGATTCTTTTTCATAAGGAAGTGTCTACGTCAATTCCCGGGAAGTGTCTCATTCGTTGCGTTCCCTGATGATAAAACGCAGCGGAGTCCCCCGGAATCCAAAAGTCTCCCGAATCTGATTTTCGATGTATCTTGTATAGGAAAAATGCATCAGTTCCTTATCGTTTACAAAGATGACAAAGGTGGGCGGTTTCACGGCCACCTGGGTGATGTAATACAGCCTGAGCCGCTTTCCCTTATCCGAGGGAGGCTGCTGCAATGCCACCGCCTCGGACATGATCTCGTTCAGCACGCCTGTGGCGATCCGCAGGGAATGGTTCTCGCTGACCATATCAATGAGATCAAAAAGCTTCGGCAGTCTCTGTCCCGTCACTGCCGATATGAATATAATCTCGGCATAGGGCATATAGGACAGCACACTGCGGACTCTGTCCGTTACTTCATAGATCGTCTTGTCATTCTTTTCCACGGCATCCCACTTATTCACGGCGATGATGACTGCCTTGCCGCGCTCATGGGCAATCCCCGCTATCTTCGCATCCTGCTCGCTGACGCCTTCCACCGCATCAATGACCAGCACCACGATATCCGCCCGTTCCACCGCGCTGACAGCCCGCACGATCATATAGTGCTCCAGGGCTTCCTTGATCTTATTTTTCCGGCGCAGGCCTGCCGTGTCTATGAATACATATTCCTTTCCGTTGTGGACGATCTCCGTATCCACGGCATCCCGGGTAGTCCCGGCAATATCCGACACAATGAGGCGGTCTTCTCCCAGCAGCTTATTGATCAGGGAAGATTTCCCCACATTCGGCTTTCCGACAATTGCCACCCTGGGGCGCTCATCCTCTTCCTCTTCTCCCTCTGCCCGGTCAAAGTGAGAGATGACCTCCTCCAGCATATCGCCAAGTCCAAGCTTATTCGCCGCGGAAATGGGATGGGGCTCCCCGATTCCCAGATTGTAGAACTCATATACATCCGCCATGTATTTCTCGAAACTGTCCACCTTATTGACCACAAGGACTACAGGCTTGCGGGAACGCCGCAGCATGTCAGCTACCTTGGCATCCGCATCCACCAGCCCGTCCTTCACATCTACAAGGAACATGATCACATCCGCCGTCTCTATGGCGATCTGCGCCTGAGCCCTCATCTGGGACAGGATGATATCTCTGCTGTCCGGCTCGATTCCTCCGGTATCAATCAGGGTAAATGTCTGGTCAAGCCAGGTGACATCCGCATAGATCCTGTCCCTGGTGATACCCGGGGTATCCTGGACAATGGATATGCGCTGTCCCGCCAGAGCATTGAACAGGGTGGATTTCCCCACATTCGGCCTGCCCACCACCGCCACGATCGGTTTTCTGTTTTTTTTCGCCATAGTGTCCTCCTATACTCGTGAGCGCATTCATTTGCCGCTTTTCTGTTCCACATTATGAAGCGCTCACTCGTTATACATTTTGTCCTGCAAAAAGTTATTGATCGCGAGTATAATATTATACTTAAAACCGCCAATTTACCAATCTGTCCTGGACAGGCATATATAACTGACGGCATTAAGGAAATGTCTCTTTGGAATTGTCGGGAAATAACCGCCTCAACTGGACAAAAACCGAGAAATACAATAACACCCGCCTTGAACTTGCTGCGCTTATTTACAGACACTTCCTTACTCTCCGAGTATGGTCTTTACAAAATCGTTTCCGCTTGATTTTACAATATTAATTGGCACTTGTAAAGCCTTTTCCAATTCTCCCACCCGCATATCGTCCAAAAAGACATCCTCTCCGCTGCGAAGCATGTTTTCCGGCAGGAGCAGGCGGCCGCCCAGGGGCTTCCCCTTAAGCTGCGCCAGCAGGTCCTGTCCCGTGATCAGGCCGGATACCGTGATCTGTTCCCCGAAAAAATAATTCGTAATGGGATGTACATGAATCTTCAGGCCCGGATATCTCTCCATGATTCTCTCCGTCATTCTACGTATATACGGAAAAGGCAGCTTCCCCGTGGCAATGGAAATCTCCTCCCTGTAAGAAATATCCTGCATGCCTGCTCCGTCCCGCAAATCCGCCTTCTGTCTCAGCTCCATGCTTTCCTCGAACTCATTGAGCAGAAGCCGCAGCATCCCCACACCATTTTCCAGCTGGAGATATCCGTCGTAGCGCGCTTCCTCCGGCATCTCCCTGTCTGCCAGCATATACCACTCGTCGCTGGCATGGATAAAATGAAGGCCGGATTTCCCATAGCATTCCTGCTGATACTTTTCTATCATATCAATCACGTCAATGGCATCTGCCCTGTCAAAAGGCTCCAGCGGATACAGGCCCTCCCGGAACCTGGTCAGCCCCACCGGAACCACGGAGACGCTTTCCAGAACCGGCATGTATTTCATCAGCTGCCGGATGCTGTACTCCAGCTCCGCCCCGTCGTTTATCCCCTTACACAGCACGATCTGGCCGTTCATACGAATCCCGGCCTCATACAGCACATCCACCTTTTTCAGGGCCTCCCCCGCAAACCGATTGTTCAGCATCTTGCAGCGCAGCCCCGGATTCATGGTCTGAATAGAGATATTGATAGGGGAAAGGTGATAGCGGCAGATCCTGTCAATATCATGATCCGACATATTCGTCAGGGTCACATAATTCCCCTGCAGGAAGGAAAGCCTGGAATCATCATCCTTGAAATACAGCGTTTCCCGCATCCCCGGGGGCATCTGGTCGATAAAGCAGAAGATACATTTGTTCCTGCAGCTGCGATACTCATCCATCAGCCCGTTTTCGAATTCAATGCCAGGATCCTCGTCAAAATCCTTCTCCACCTCCAGAAGCCACTGCTCCCCGTCAGGCTTTTCCACCAGAATCTCTATATAGGAATCCTGTATCAGGAACTGGTAGTCAAATATATCCTCAATCTCCGCGCCGTCAATGGAGAGCAGCCTGTCTCCCGCTTCTATCTCCAGTTCCTCCGCTATACTCCCGGGAACCACTTTCTTTATAACGTGCACTTTTTTCTGTAATTCCATCCTTTTTCCTTTCCTCACATAACTGATGCCTTTGTAAAACCGGGCAACCCCTATGCCGCCCGATGCCGGAAGGACGTTACGTCTCTCCCCGTTCTTCCGGCGCCCTATTTTCCTTCGTTTCATATTCCGAAAAGGAAAAAACGGTTTTAAACAGATCTCCGTCCAGGAAGATCTCAAAATTCCCTCCCTGAACCTGCACCAGGCTCCTGGCAATATACAATCCCAGACCGCTCCCCTCTGTCGTTCTGGAGGAATCCCCTCTGATAAAACGCTCTGTCAGCTCTTCGGAGCGGATATTCATCTGCTGTCTGGAAATATTTTTCACCGACACCGTTATCCTGCCTTCCTGCCTGACCATATCGATATAGATGCGCGTACCTTCCAACGCGTATTTACAGACATTGTTAAATAAATTTTCCACCACCCGCCACATTCTGCGGCTGTCCGCATAAATATAAGCCGGCGTATCCATCTTTTCAAATACGACATGCAGCCTGCTTTCCTCCATTCTCTCGGAAAATTCTCCGATTCCCTGGTTGAGAAGCTCCGTCAGATTCAGTTTCTCCCGCTCCAGTTCGATGTTGCCCGATGAAATCTTGGAAGCCTCCACCAGGTCGTCCGTCAGCTGTTTCAGACGCTGTGTCTTTCCATCCAGGATCTCGATGTATCCTTTCGCAGGCTCTTCCTCTATATGCAGACGTTTCAGCAGATCCACATAATTGATGATAGATGTAAGGGGCGTCTTGATATCGTGGGACACATTCGTGATAAGATCTGTTTTCATCTGCTCATCTTTCAGGCTGGTGCTCACTGCCTTTTTGATCCCCTCACCGATGTTGTTCACCGCATCCGCAATCTCCCTGCTGGAACCGTGAAGCGACTCCGTATCCAGCTTGAATTCAACCTCGCCGTCCCGTATCTTCCGGATCCCCTCCTCTATCACAACCTGCTCCGCATTGCTCCTGAAAAGGAAAATCCCCGTAAAACTGTCCATGACGATCAGAACGGTCAGGATCAGGAACATGGGAAGCCGCTCCTCCCGCAGGACATACACGGCTACGATCCCTGCCAGATTGGAGAAGAGAAATGCATTATAAGGCAACAGTACACTGACAACGGAATTTTTATGGAGGAAAACGAATTTGACTGCATTGTCAAGCCCTCTGCATAAATGAAAGAGAAAACTGTCCCGCCACAGATTACCCGCTCTGGCGCGCCTGGCCAGACTGTACCAGATCATCTGAAACCCTATACTGACATACAGACCATAAATCCCAAACAGACCATATTCATACAGCTTTGTAAGCTGAATCCCAAAAAACTCAGACGCAGTCCCAGCAGCTTCCACAATTTCCCTGAGAACCTGATACCCGTACACGCCTCCCCAGACCAACATGGCGGTAAGCAGGATCACGACCTCCGTCCAGACACGATCAAAACGTTTGAGATAGAGAACCTGCTCCCCTTTTTCACCCACAGCCACGCCTGCTGTAACGGTCAGATAGATACCGATCCCCATCCAGACAGCCGCCAGAAAAAACATACATCCCAAAATCCGGTTCATATTGGGCACAATCTTCTGATAAATCTCATTGGCAGCCTGAAACGCATCTCCCTTGATGGCATAATTGGAATCAATTCCCATCCAGATATGGGTAGTATCCGGGTAGGCATAGCCATAATCGCTGATATAGCCGTCAATCTCCTCCTCGCTCAATATGGTATTCCCCATAAACACAAGACTGTCCGGATAGTAGATCAGATACCATCTGTATTCATTAAAGGTCTCGGTGACGTAATCGTCCCCTGCCTTTTCCAGCTCTTTCCTGTTTGTGTAGGTGAGCATACCGTCGTCCGTCATGGTGCGCACCATATATCTTACATTGGTATTTTCCTCTTTGTAGGCGTCATTACAGAGCTGGTAGCGCTGATAGTTAGAAGTAATATCCTGAATGACAGCTGCCGTATTTTCCTGCAGCAGCATATAATCCACCCAGTTGTCCGCGCAGGCTGTCAGCTGCTTTTCCCCGTTAACCATGTCGTAGCGGCAGTTCAGCATGGGAACATAGATGACCAGGCTTCCGTCGTCTTCCCTGGACACATCAATGTCCTTCAGCTGTCTGGCTATAATGTAGGAGAATACCAGGTCTTCCAACTGGTCCTGGGTACAGGCCTCCAGCTTTTCCGAGAGCATGGCGATTTCTTCCTCTGATTTTCCGGACGGAGATTCCGACGCTTTCGCGCCTTCCGCATGATTTTCGGCTTCCGCATTATCCGCTTCCCGGGAAGGATCCGGTTCCTTAGAATGTCCGGTCCCGCTGCCCGCATCGGTGCCGTCATCCACCCGGTAAAAGGCATCAAAACACAGCTGACCATATTCATCCAGCCTGAAATTTTCCGGATAGATGCAGTTGCCGAAATAATTTACAAAATCCGACATACTCAGGAAACGGTTGGTGTATTCCACTCCGTATTTTCCCCATTTGATCAGGTTGTCCAGCTCATAGACCGCAGTGATCTCGCAGCCCTGATCCACTCCGATCTCCCTGGCGGAGACTGTGATATCGATCTCCTTGGAAGGATCAAAGATGCCGTCCGTCTCCAGCTGCTTCTTGATCACCACCAGCCGGGTAATGTCGGAGACTGCGCTTCGGAACAGGTCATGGTATATTTCGGAATCCTCAAACGCCACCCCCATGTCTGCCGGGAAAATTTTGTATACCCGCTCGCCGTCTATGGAGTTTACCACCACATGGGAATTCAGAAGCAGACCGGCCGCAGCCAGCAGTATCCCTACCACAAGCACATGCTGTATCAATCCAAGGCACAGCCTTTTGAACGTTGACTTTTTCATATGGAATACCCTTCTTCCATTTGGAATACCCTTCTTCCGTTTGGAATGCCCCTCCTACTGTCTGTCAATCTTGTAGCCTACGCCCCAGACGACTTTCAGGTATCTGGGTTCCCTGGGATTGATCTCTATCTTCTCGCGGATATGGCGGATATGCACCGCAACCGTATTGTCCGCGCCGATGGCGTCTTCATTCCAGATGCTTTCGTAGATCTGGTCAATGGAGAATACCCTGCCCTGGTTTTTCATCAGCAGCAGAAGGATATTGTACTCAATGGGAGTCATCTTCACCGGCTCCCCGTCCACAGTGACCTGCTTGGTATCGTCATTGATGGCAAGCCCGCCGGTCTGGTAGACCGCCTTGCTCTCCGAATTCAGACTCCCCAGAGAGGTATAGCGCCGGAGATTGGATTTCACTCTTGCCACAAGCTCCAGGGGATTGAAAGGCTTGGTAATATAATCGTCCGCACCGATATTCAGCCCCAGGATCTTATCCGTATCCTCCGATTTTGCAGACAGCATGATAATGGGGATACCGCTGTACTCCCTGATCTTCAGCGTTGCCCGGATACCGTCCAGTCTGGGCATCATGATGTCCATGATCAGAAGGTGGATCTCTTCCTTCTTCATGATCTCCATGGCCTGTTCTCCGTCATAGGCCTTAAAAATGTGATAGCCGTCCTGTTTCAGGTATATCTCAATCGCATCTACTATTTCTCTGTCATCATCACAAACAAGTATATTTGCCATTCTTCCGCTCCATTCATACAGATCGTTTTATGTTTTCCCGTTAATTTATCGCCGTCCAACAGATTAAGAATATACGCAAAGCCGATAATCATGACCCTCTAAGGCTTCAGCATCAGAAACGCCCCCAAATTCCCCCTCTTCCCTCCGCTTGCCCTGTGTGAAAAAAGGAATTCGCTGTTATGGCAGGTACACAGATCCGTAACGGCGATCTGCTTTCCGGGGATGCCTGCCTGTTCCAGTATCCTCTCATTTGCAAGCCACAGATCCAGCTGGTACTTCCCCGGGGCTTTTCCGGGCAGGACCACTGCCTCTCCCATATCCGCAAACCGCAGCGCCACGTCCTCGCTGACCTCATAACAATCCCTGCAGATAGACGGGCCGATGGCGGCATACAGCTCCTCCGGGCGGCTTCCGAAGGCATCCTGCATGGCCCGGACCATACATTCTCCCATTCTGTCCGCTGTGCCCCGCCAGCCGGAATGCGCCAGCCCGATGGCCCTGTGCACCGGATCAACAAAATACAGCGGCACGCAGTCCGCATAGTATGTCACAAGCACGATCCCCGGTTCATCCGTCATCAGACCGTCCACATTTTCATAGTCTCTCTCCCGGGAAATCCCTTTTCCCCTGTCTGCTCCGGTTACTCTGCGGATATTGGTAGTATGTGTCTGATGAGAAGCCACCATATCGTTTATGTCACAGCCCAGAATGCCCGCAATCCTTTTATAGTTCTCCAGCACGGCTTCTTCCCTGTCGCCCCTGGCAATGCTGAAATTCATGGAAGCATACTCGCCTTCGCTGACACCGCCGATACGCGTGCTGAACAAATGCCTGACCGCTTCCGTTTTCTCCAGCAGCGGAAATGTCAGATACTCCAGATCGGTGCCGTCCTCATTCCTGACACAGTGCCTTTTCAGCACCTCTTCCGTCTCTTCTGTGTGCCTGTCCATTCTTTTTATAAACATCATTATTCTGCGCCTTTCCATTCTTTCTTATGCCGGGTTTCCCTTCTGTGTGTCCCGGTTTGCTTTCATATACGTTTCAGTATCTGGCGACTTTACCGGTATCGTGAAGCAAATTTCCGAATTCCGCTGCGATCTGTTCCGCCACCCGGATCCCATCCATAGCTGCGGATACGATCCCGCCCGCATATCCGGCGCCTTCCCCGCAGGGATAAAGCCCTCTCACCTGTGACTGCAGACTTTCATCCCGCAGGATCCTCACCGGGGAAGAGGTACGGCTTTCCACGCCTGACAGGCAGGCATCCAACCGATTAAAGCCTTTGATCTGTGCGGCAAAGGCTTCCATTCCTTCCACGATAGCGGCATTGCATTCCGACGGAAGGATTCCTGATACATCCGCCCATTTGTACTGTCCTTTACATTGCGGCTGGAAAAGGCGTTCCGCCATGTCGTTCTTCCCCGGAACCTGATCTTCTTCCGCGGTATCCTTCGGCAAAACCTTTTCTTCCTCCATGGCAGCTTTCAGCAGGACCGTTTTTTCCTCCATGGCATCCTCCCTGTCCGGACCGCGCTTCAACACCTGCCGCCTGAAATCTCCATAACGCTGCACCGGGATCTTTCCTCCGCCGATTTCAAAGGCACGCCGTTCCAGCTGTCTTTGAAAGGCAATCCCGGCCAGGGGACCACCCTCCCCGCCGAAATCCTCCGGAGTAACCGTCACAATGATTGCGCTGTTGGCATTTTTTCCGTCCCGTCCGCTGTAGCTCATACCGTTTACCGCAGTATGGCCGCTTTCAGAAGAGGCGTTTACCACATATCCCCCGGGACACATGCAAAAAGAATAAACGCCCCGTCCGTTTGCCGCCTTTGCGGCTACCTTGTAAGGCGCTGCCCCCAGACTTCCCGGCTCCTCCATGCCGTACTGGCGCTCACTGATCATGGACTGGGGATGTTCCACCCGCAGACCCACCGCAAAAGCCTTCGCCTCCATGGGAACCTGCTTCCTATGTAACATGGCGAAGGTATCCCTGGCGCTGTGTCCGATGGCCAGGACCAGCTGCTCACATGCGATCCGTTCGCTTCCATTGACCACAACCCCCGCCACATGTCCCTGCCGCAATTCGATTTCCGTCACCTGACTCCCGAACCGCACCTGGCCGCCCAGCCGGAGGATCTCATCCCGCATCCGCTTTACCACATCACAAAGCACATCCGTGCCGATATGTGGTTTTGCCTCATAGCAGATCTGCTCCTTTGCCCCGAATTTCATAAAGGTCTCCAGCACCATACGGTTTCGCCCGTCCCTGTCCCTGACCAGAGTATTCAGTTTGCCGTCGGAAAAGGTGCCTGCGCCTCCCTCTCCGAACTGCACATTGGAATCCGTGTCCAGCTGTCCCGTCTCCCAGAAAGCTTCCACATCCTTCCGGCGCTCCTCCACGCATTTCCCCCGCTCCAGAAGGACAGGGCTATATCCGTGCAGGGCAAGAAAATAGCCGCAGAAAAGGCCTGCCGGTCCCGTTCCCACTATGACGGTGGGATTCTTCTGCACGCTTTTACCCGGTTCCGGAAAATGATATTCCTTCTGCTCCGCCCTGCATACCTGATTTTCCCTGCCTCTGAATCTGCGGAGAATCTTTTCTTCTTCTTTCACGGTTACATCCACGGAATAGCTGTAGCTGATCCGGGGCTTCTTCCTGGCATCTATGGATTGCCGTATTATTTTCAGCGAACCAATGTTCCCCTCCGGAATCCGAAGGATATTGGCCGCGCTTCGTTTCAGGTCAGCCTCTGAGTGACCTGGATTTACCTTTACCTGATTTACTCTGAGCATAAATTTACCTTTTCCAGTTCTGCATGTGCCGGCCCTGCGGTCGCTCCATGCCGGCGCAGAGATTTCATCTGCTCCCTGTGCGCGACCCTTGTCAGTCCTGTCCGAATACATGCCGTTTTACGATCAGCCACAAGGACTTAAAGTCTGGCGCGGGGCTGACCGCGTATTCGCATTCCCTGCTGCCGCCATGCCCGCGATATGTCCGCTGCACCATGCCCACTGCAGATTATAGCCGCCGCACCTGCCGTCCACATCCAGTATCTCCCCTGCAAAATAAATCCCGGGCGCTTTCCTGGATTCCAGATACTCCGTCACTTCATGCAGGGGAACACCTCCTGCGCATACCTGTGCGTTGTCATAAGAATTGCTGCCGGTGACGTGAACCGTAAAGCATTTGCACAGGCTGTAAACCAGACACATCTTTTTCGGATCTGCCGACGCCGCATCCTCTGCCGCTTTCAGACCTGCCAGCCGGATAAAAAGCAGCATCAGCTTCTTATTCAGCAGTCCTGTGAAAAACGCTTCCACCGTACATCCTCTCTGCAGGGGCTCTCTATCCGCCGCAAGCCGACGCAAAGCTTCTTCCGTCACATCCGGCAGAAAATCCAGGCAGATCTCCACTTCTTTTTCTTTCCGCAATATGTAATTTACCACGCGGCTGACCTGGAAAACCGGGATCCCTGAGATGCCATGATCCGTCAGCTGCAGCTCTCCCCTTTCCTGTACGGATGCTCCCCTGACTGCCGCCCTCAGCAGCACATCCGCTCTTACTCCCGCCACCGATTTAAAGAAATCCTCCCTGCACCGCAGCTGCACCAGCGCAGGCATCACAGGAACCAGGCTATGCCCCAGCCGCTCCGCCAGCCGGTATCCGCTGCCGTCAGACCCAGTCTTCGGTGCCGCCTGTCCGCCGCAGGCAAGAATGACACGGTCGAAGCGGTATGTTTTTCCTCCGCCTTTCAGCTTTATGCCGCGCTGCTCCCGGATACCGCCGTTCTTTTCCTCCCGGCATGCTCCTGTTTTTTTCCTGTTTCCGGCCGCCTGCTTCTCCCAGGCACTCTTTCCGCTGCTCTGCTCTCCTCTTCCGCCTGTCCCTTCCGCCATCTCCACGGCATCGATCTTACAGTCCGTGATCACCTGCACCTTCTGCCTGCGCAGCTCATACCGAAGCACGTCCAGCACAGAAGATGCCTGTCCCGACATGGGATAGAGATAACCGTTCTTCCGCTTCAGCATCAGTCCGATCCCCTGAAAAAAAGCCACGGTGTCTGCGGTTCCAAACTTACCGAGACACTTTTCCAGAAGATCAGGATATTCGGTATAATATTCTTTTGTATCCAGTTTTTCATTACCCAGGTTGCACTTTCCGTTTCCGGTGGATAATATCTTTTTTCCCGGCCTGTCATTTCCCTCCAGCAGCGTCACCTCAACCCCACATCTTGCTGCCGTGATCGCCGCCATCATTCCGGCCGCGCCGCCTCCCACAATGCCCACTGAATATCCCATATCGTTCTCCCTGTCTCTCTGCCGTTTCTCCTAAACGGAGTTTCGTTCCTGACATGTGTGTCCGCGCGAACTGAAAGCTCTGTATACACACTTCCCTGCCTTTATGCCAATTGGTTTTCTGTCAGCTTCTGAAGCCCATTAATCATACAACTCCAATGCGAACCTGAGAAGGAACTGTTAAGAAATAAAAATGGTAAAGAAATATCTTAACAATTCCTAGCTGGAATAATTTTCCAGGAAATCATACAGCTTCTCTTCGTTCTCCATCCACATCATGTCCATGATACTCTCCTGAATCTCAAAGGGCAGAGAATCCAGCAGGATCTCCGTTTCGATATAGACAGTTCGCTTATCCTCCAGATAGACGATCACCTTATTGTCGTAAGCCGCAAGATAAAAGCTGCTGCTGGGCTGGACATACTTGTAGTTCATCTGCACCACCACCCGCTCTCTGGAAAAAGAAAGCACTTCCAGCCCCACAAATCCCCGTTCCAGCTCAGACAGCGGCGGAAAGGCCTCATACACATCCATGGCCTGCAGAAACTGGTCCCTGTTCATGCCCACATATTTATCCGGAAGACGCCATATGGTTTCCACCACCGTATGGTACAGCACATCCGTCTCCTCCAGCACATACTCCGTGTCCACACAGAGCGTTTCCGCCGAAAACGAAACTTCCTCCGCTTCCCCATCCGTATCCTCCGGCTCATCCATTACAATTCCGTAGTCAATCCGGTCATCCTGCACCGGCACCGGTTCCTGCTCCGGCATATTTTCGGGTTCAGGTGTCACCACTGGCAGTCCGTCAGGCAAAAAAACGGAGTTTCCCTCCGACTCTCCCGGATAGAAAAAACGGGCCGTCTCCACGCCTGCATAAAACCCCAACCCCAGCATACACAGCGGATACAGGACAAATAAGCTGATACTTTTCAATAATTTCATACTGACCCCCATGCCATAAAAGTTACGGTTCACTCCGTTCACAGAAACGGCATTTCTTCTCAGGAAATGTGCAGAAATAACTTTTAATCGCAATGAGTCAAAAGCGGAATCCTGCGCTGATGATCAGCCGGAAACCCAAAAGTTATTTCGTTACACTTTCCTGGTATTAATCAGTATCAGCCTTTTTCGCCCGGTTTATACAATAAAACGTCAATATATACTCAGTGCCGCCGGAAAAATGTGTTCCCATAACAGCCGGCAATGTTCATGAGTACAAATGCAGCTTCTGGCCTATCATGCCAAGCAGCCGTCCTCCAGGAAGTACCTCCAGCTCCTGTTCCTTAAAATTGCGAAGCAACAGCAGCAAAGTCCAGTAGAGCAGCCCTGAAAGGGCAAAAGTGACAAGTATCGCGGGAAAATCGCCCAGCCCCGCCAAAAGTCTGCTCAGAAGCATACACACCAGCCCCGACACCCCGCCTGCCCCCGCAGGCAATACCAGCACGGACAGCCAGTCCATCTGCATCCGCAGTTGCCGGTAAGAAAGCGCCGCCAGCATGACGCACAGCGCAAAGGTACCCGCCTCGCCGCCATATACCAGTGAAAGAACGCCCGTTTTGCTGCTTGCCATCAATGTGATCACAAAGATCACATTTGCTGTCCCAACGGCTCCCAACAGAAAATATTTTTTCCCCATTGCCGTCAAAAATCTGAAACAAAAGAAAGAAAGTGATGCAAAAACGATCACCCAGGAACCGCCCTGCAGCATCTGCTTTACAAGCTCGCTGTCCTCCCCGCCCAGAAACGAAGCGATCTGCGCCGCCATCACCGCCACATACACGGAGAGAAAAATGCCATGGACCAGGCAGATATGGACACCTGACTGGAATGCTGTCCGCGCCAGCCGCCCTTCCTCCCTTCTGAAATGCAGGAATATCCGCCCCATCACAGGAAGCACCAGAGCGGATACCAGAGACAGGATGACACCGCATATCACCAGATATCTCCCTGCATAGGCATCATACCGGTAGATCGCCCCCGGCTCTTCCGCTTTCCTCCCAAATAGAAACAGCCCCAGAAACAATGGCAGAAACAGCAAAAGCTCTGTCAGAAACTGAGGCCATCTGCCGATACAGAGACTGCGGATACAGTCCCACGCCGAATCCCCCGTATACATGCCGTCCTGTTTCAGCTTCCTCTCGCCGCGGCGGCTGCCCTTGAACAGAACCGCCAGAAACAGGATAATAAAGAGTTCCGTAATGCCTGCCGCCAGGGCAATCCCAATCCCGCAGTACATGGAAGCAAAGTTTTCTTCCCTTAACAGGCTGCCGACCTTCTCCCCGTAATCGCCCAGCATATTGCCGAACAGCAATCCCAGGCCCAACAGGAAGATCCGCCGCAGAATGCCGGACACCGCCCGGGGCAGTTCCGCCGCTTCCCCCTGAAAATACCCCTGCACCGCACAGCTCACCGTCCTGAGCAACACCACAGGTGCCAGCGCTATAATGATAAACCTGCTGTAGGAAATCCGGAAAATCCCTTCCGTAATCCCTCCGGCACACAGGATCAGAAACAACGTCCCCGCCAGTCCCAAAGCCCCATGGAACAGCATGGCGCTCTTTCGCATGGCCAGTATATTCCTGTACTGCCCCTTGTTCCTTCTGCTGCGAAGAAGCTTACCCAGCGCATCCGCCAGACTTCCGCTGACTGCGATTCCCACCAGAGTGCAGGCGGACACTGCCGCTGTCATATACGTAATACCGCCGTCTCCCATCCGGTTTCCCAATATAAATATTGTAATCAGATTCAATATATTGGCAATCTCTTCCGCCTGTCGTCTCTTAATCTCCGCCTGATTCATTCGTTATCCCCCGAACTTCCCCGGGAACTGCCGCCAGTTCCTTATTCTCTTGTAATATTCAGTCCCTGCAGAATCGCTTCCTGCTTTTCCTCCATCACCAGACGCTCTCCATCCTCCATATGGTCATATCCGCACAAATGCAGCATGCTGTGCGCCACAAGGAAGGCAAACTCTCTTCTGGCGCTGTGGCCGAAGTTCTCCGCCTGTTCAAATACCTTATCCACGGAAATCATGATATCTCCCAGGATCAATTCCCCCGTATCCGGGTCAAAATAATCCGCCTCCCTGTCCTCATCCAGTTCAAAGACCCCTTCTCTGGAAAAATCCACATTGGGGAAGGACAGGACATCTGTCTCCCTGTCGATCCCCCTGTATTCCCGGTTCAATTCCCGGATTCCCTCTTGATCCGTCAGCACTACATTCACCTGAACCTCATAGGGACAGTTCTCCTCTTCCAGAACGGCCTCACATACCAGTCTGACCGTGTCCTCCGCCGAAAAAGGCAGTTCCCGGTCCGTCTCGTTTTCCACATAAAATGTCATATCTTCTCTCCCGGTTTCTTCCCTGTTTTTCTGTCCCAGGCAGGAGACCAGGTTTCAGGATCTCCTTCTTACCTGTCGCTCCCTGCGCCCGGTCCGCTCCCTGTCCCGCTGGCGGCTCCGCTCTTCTTTTGCCTCATAATCATCATAAGCCTGTACAATCTTCTGAACCAGCGGGTGGCGCACCACGTCCTTGCTGGTCAGAGTACAGAAGGCAATATCGTCAATCCCCCTCAGCACCCTGGCTGCGATATCCAGACCGGATCTGGTCCCTGCCGGAAGGTCCTTCTGGGAATTGTCTCCTGTCACCACCACCTTGGAGCCGAAGCCGATACGGGTCAGGAACATTTTCATCTGGGCAGGGGTGGTATTCTGGGCCTCATCCAGAATGATATAGGCATTGTCCAGTGTGCGCCCTCTCATATAGGCCAGCGGCGCCACCTCTATCAGTCCCTTTTCCATATTTTTGGCAAAACTCTCCGCTCCCATGATCTGATACAGCGCGTCGTACAGCGGGCGCAGATAAGGGTCCACCTTGCTCTGCAGGTCACCCGGCAGAAAGCCCAGCTTTTCCCCCGCCTCTATTGCAGGCCTGGTCAGGATGATCCGTCCCACCTCGTCGTTCTTAAACGCGCTGATCGCCATGGCCATGGCAAGGTAGGTCTTACCGGTACCCGCAGGTCCTGTGCCAAACACAAGCATATTGTCCCGGATGGCGTCCACATAAGCCTTCTGCCCCAGAGTCTTGGGCTTGATGGGCTTGCCGTTCACGGTATGACAGATGCAGTCCCCATCCATCTGCGTCAGCGCTCCTTCTTTCTCTTCCATTCCTAATGTAATCGCGTAATCCACACTCTGCTCCTCTATCTCATTGCCCCGGCCGGAAAGCAGCGCCAGTTCTCTCAGCACATTTTCCGCTTTCCTGGCCATCTCCTCACTGCCGGTGATCGTAATGGACCCGTTGCGGTCTATGACGGCCACACCGAAATCCCGTTCCAGTTTCTTCACATATGCGTCATGCATACCGAATATTTTCTGCATATGCTCCGCGGGCATATCCAATTTAATCGTAAAATCATTCATCCGTTTCTCCTGTTGAATCTATGGTTTGAAAGTTTGTTTCCACACGTCCGGTGACCGGCTCCCGCACCAGAAAGGCTCCTTCTATGACCCATGATGTGTCATTCTTATCTATTCTAACATTTTTTTCAATAATTTGTACCCCTTTTTCCTCTAAATCTGCAAGAAAATCCATTAATTTTTGATTAAGAAGCTCTTCCGCCTCTGTCTGCGTGTACGCATGCTCCGTATTCAGGTATTCCCGATGGGTCACCGAACCCCAGAATACGGGAATGTTCAGCTTTTCCAGCGCCAACGGCCTGGTCTCCTTCATGACGCTGTCATACACCAGAAAAGGCCGCTCTTCCGGAAGTCTCCAGATCCTGCTGCCCAGCTTGAGGTAAAAGCTCTCCTTCTCCCGGCCGGTATATTCCTTTCTGACGTAATCCAGCGGCAGATTTTCGGTAAAATCCATGGTATGTTCCAACAGGATATCCGCATCCGCTTCCACGTAGTAGTATTCCCGTACCGTTGCGTCTTCATTATAAATGGGGACTTTTCCCTCCACCAGAACCGTTCCCGCTTCCACCTGGTCGCCGATGGAGACCTGCGGCACACCGCTGCGAACGATCATTGCCGCCACCGTGCCGTCATGCTCCGCGATCAGGTCCGTCCCCTGGTCAGTCTCCTGCTTTTCGATGACAATGGGGGCATCATTCTCCTTGATATCAATCTGCAGTTTGGTTCCGTCCAGCCTGGCAGATGCCCATGTTATCTCCGGAAACTGCCTTCTGATCTGCTTTTCCAGCTCGCCGATATCCAGCGCATCCCTTCGCATGCCCACAGTCACCTGATTCTGCTCTAAAAAGCTCTGGAAAACATCCTCCGTGATACGCTGATTCCCGGTAATCTCGATATTCCATATGTAAAAGGAGGAGACGATCCAGAAGACCAATGTGAAAAGCAGGCCCAGTATGAATATTTTGCGCTTCAGCAGCCGCGGAATCAAAAAGGGCAGTCCATATCGTTCCAATATGGCTACCCTTGTCCCCGTTTTCTTAAGTATGGGCCTCAGTTCCCAGAAGCCCTGCAGGCTGATGCACAGATAATAGGCATCCCCTTCCCTGACGATATCCCACAGCAGAATCCCTTTATTGCTGCAGAGATTCAGAAAGCGCTCCGGTGAAAACCCCCACAGGCGGATGCGCAGATACCCTCTCATATACTTCAGAAATTTGATCATATTTTTCCAGTTCCGCATCCGTCTTTCTGCCGTTTTGCCACACTGCTTCCTTATCTGCGGAAAGAGGCTGCTTTCATTTTCACCTTTCTTTATTTTTCCGGCCTGCCATTCCTCATATCTCTTGTCCGGCCACTTTATGACAGAGGCTTTCCATGCCTGTTTCACGCAATCGCGCCGGCCCGTGATGGCGCCGCATCAGCTGTACCTGACACAGCTGATGCACCCGCTGATCTTCATATCCTCATTGGTATAGTAATCCACGGAAAGCCCGCTGCCTTCGAAACAGACCTGGCATGTCTTGCCCTGGAGCAGGATCGTATTTTCGGTATATTCCAGGATCCCCCGATAATTCTCGATCCAGGCTTCCCGATTGCCCGTCAGGGTCACCTTCATGGCTCCCATGCAGATGTCTTTGGGAAATTTCAGGGAGTCTATCAGGGTTTCCATGGATGGCCTCTCTCCCGCAGAGCGTCCTCCCGCGGGATATCCTTCCATGGAAGACCTTTCTTCCATTTTTATTTCACTTCTTTGCACTCGGCTGTTCTTTTTCTTCATGCTTCATTCTATTACAGAGAAGGTAAAACTATGCATGAAACTGCTTCCTGTACCTGCCGGAAAATCGCCGGTACGTCTATACGACAGCCGGGTACGCCTTGTCTACACAATGACCGCCTTGATAAAAGGTGTCTTCTCCGGAGGCATATCCGTGATGCTGCAGGCTGCCAGATACCGTTTTTCCGCAGCCTCTGCCTTTCCTTCATCGTTGGCATGGAGCATTGCCAGCGCTTCGCCTTCCCGGACATAGTCCCCTGCCTTTTTGCATAGCACCAGTCCTACGGACAGATCGATCCCGCTCTCCTTGGTCTCCCTGCCGCCGCCTAAAAGCAGGGAACAGATTCCCACTTCATCGCAGACGATATGATCGATATAACCGCTTACCGCAGCCAAAACCGGCCGTACGATATGGGCTTTCGGCAGCAGCTCCGGATGATACACCGCTTCCCTGCTGCCGCCCTGGGCCTCCACAAATTCCGCCATTTTCTCCAGTGCACTGCCGTCGGAAATCACGGCTTCCAGCATCTTCCCTGCCTGACTATCATTACCGGCCTTCCCTGCGGCGATCAGCATCTGGCTCCCAAGGCTCAGGCACAGTTCCAGGAAATCCGCAGGTCCTCTGCCCTTCAGGGTTTCTATGGCTTCCTTTACTTCCAGCGCATTTCCCACCGCATAGCCCAGGGGCTGGTCCATGTCAGAGATAACAGCCATGGTTTTCCGTCCGGCGTTTTTGCCGATTTTCACCATTTCCTCCGCCAGTGCCCTGGCATCGGATTCCTTTTTCATAAAAGCACCGCTTCCTGTCTTCACATCCAGCACAATGGCATCCGCCCCGGCAGCCAGTTTCTTGCTCATAATGGAACTGGCGATCAGCGACATATTATCCACCGTTGCCGTCACATCCCTCAGGGCATACAGCTTCTTGTCGGCAGGCGCCAGGTCGGCAGTCTGTCCCATAATGGCGATGCCGATGCGGTTCACATTTTCGATAAACTGCTGTGTGGTAAGCGCCGTGGAAAATCCGGGAAAGCTTTCCAGCTTGTCGATGGTTCCGCCGGTGTGTCCAAGGCCTCTTCCGCTCATCTTTGCCACGGGAATGCCGCAGGCTGCCACCATGGGCGCCAGAGCCAGGGAAGTCTTGTCCCCCACGCCTCCCGTGCTGTGCTTGTCCACCTTGATCCTGTGAATCTGCGAAAGGTCCAGCCTGTCTCCGCTGTCTGCCATGGCCATGGTCAGCGCCAGAGTCTCCGCCTCCGTCATCTTCTGAAAATAAACTGCCATCATCAGGGCGGAGACCTGATAGTCAGGAATCTCCCCCCTGGTGTAGCCGTCTATGAAAAACTGAATTTCTTCCGATGACAGTTCTCCGCCGTTTCTTTTTTTCATGATAATGTCGTACATCCGCATGTCTTATTCCTCCTAATTTAGTCGCTGCGCGACGGCTCTAAAGGGCAAACTCCCTTCGGCGCACTCTCTATGAGAGAAATTTTATTCGTAAGTTCACTCTTAAAATTCCTCTCGTACGCCTTCGCGACTTTGCCTGTTCTTTTTAATTTAGTCGCTGCGCGACGGCTCTAAAGGGCAAAGTCCCTTCGGCGCACTCTCTATGAGAGAAATTTTATTCGTAAGTTCACTCTTAAAA
>CAJUFB010000008.1:0-33566 GCA_910585805.1 uncultured Acetatifactor sp. | reverse complement strand
TTCCTCTCGTGCGCCTTCGCGACTTTGCCTGTTCTTTTTAATTTAGTCGCTGCGCGACGGCTCTGAAGCGCAAAGTCCGGTTCCGTATCCGCCGGGTGCATTGTCATAATCTTATTTCAGAATATAGAACTGATCGTGCAGAAGCAGCCAGTTGGCGCGGAACCATTTCATGATCTGCCAGTAACCGCAGCCGTGCAGGTTATATTCCTGGATCAGTCTGAATTTTGCCTGCAGGCTTCTCACATCCTCGAACCATACCTCATGGGCTGTTCCTTCGCTGACGTAGGTAAAATAGGGGCTTTCCGCCAGATTGTCGAATTTGATCTCCGCTCCCTGCTCCACTGCAAGGCGCACTGCTCCCACATTGCTCAAGGTGGTTGCCTTTGTGATACCCCGTTCAAAAGGAAGCGGCCAATCGTAACCATAATTGGGAATTCCCAGATCCACCTTATAGTTGGGAATTTCCGTCAGAGCATATTCCACCACCCTGCGGACCTGATTGACGGGCGCCACCGCCATAGGCGGGCCATAGGTGTAGCCCCACTCGTAGGTCATCAGCAGTACATGGTCAGCAGCCTCCCCTAACGCCCGATAGTCCTTCCCCTCATACAGCAGCCCTGCCTGGTCGGCGCTTGTCTTGGGCGCCAGCGCTACGGAGGTGTGATATCCGGAAGCGCGCATGGTCTCCGCCACCTGCCCCACAAAAGCCGAAAAGGCATCCCTGTCTTCCGCCAGAATGTATTCAAAATCAATATCCACACCTTCGTACCCTTTTGCAGACATGGTTTCCAGCAGATTCTGGATCAGCCTGTCTGTATATGCCGCGTTGTTTACCACGGAATGGATCAGCTGATTGTTGAAATTTCCGTCCGTGCCGAAGGGAGTCAGTGTCAGTATGGGCATCGTACCGAACCGAAGAGCTTCCGTGATCATCCAGCTGTCGTCCCCATAAGAAGGCGGCAGCAATTCTCCTTCCATTGTAAAACCGTAAGAAAATATGGGAAGTTCCGATAAATACGGCAGTGTCTGCTCCAATACCTCCCTGTCGATAAAGGGATAAGCATAACCGCTTACCGTGATGGCCCGGGTCGCATTTCTCACATAACGGTTGATCAGCAGAGCCTGCCCTACCGCAAGCGGATAGGGATATTCCAGCTGATTGTCAAAAATAATCTGCTCCGCATTGGCATCCAGCTGCTGCGCAATGCTGTCCACACTGTCTCCCGGTTTTACCACATAGATTTCCATAGACTTACTCCCGTGCTTTTTTCTACAGAAATCTATATTCGGATGACAGGGAAAATAGACTTTACAGCATTGCCATGATCACAGTTTTCACGTCTTTCCCCCCATGGAACAAACCACGGAATATGTCTGCAATTATTCTACCCCCGCCTTCTTACAGATATCTTCCAGACAGCATCTGTCACAGTAAGGTCTGGTCCGGGCCGTACATATTTCCCTGCCGTGGTTTACAAGGCGATGACAGAAATCATTGCCCTCAGCAGGCGGAATGATCTTCCAGAGCGCCTTTTCCACCCTGGCCGGCTCCTTGATGCCATCCACCAGCCCCATGCGGTTCACCAGGCGGATGCAGTGGGTATCCGTCACAATGGCAGGCTTCCCGAACACATCCCCCATGATCAGATTGGCGCTTTTCCTGCCTACTCCCGGCAGCGCCAGAAGCTTGTCGAAATCCTCCGGCACCTTTCCGCCGTAGACATCCCGGAGCATCTTCATGCATGCGTTGATGTCCCTTGCCTTGCTTTTTCCCAGGCCGCAGGGATGGACGATCTTCTCGATCTCATCCACCTCCGCTTCCGCCAGGGCATTGATATCCGGAAATCTTTCGTAGAGTTTTTCCACCACCACATTTACCCTGGCATCCGTGCATTGCGCCGCCAGGCGCACACTTACCAGAAGCTTCCACGCCTGATCATAGTCCAGGGTGCAGTCGGCTGCGGGGTATTCTTTTTTCAGTCTTTCGATGATCTCAAGCGCAAGTTGTTTTTTTGTCATTTGTTTTCCTGTTCCTTTTCCTGTTTCCTTTTCCGATAAATTTCTGCCGCCTGTCTGATAACCTGCCCATCATTTGATTCTTCATATGGCTCATGAAACGATCCCCTGTCTTATCAGCAGAAAACACACCGCCATCTCCCGTATAAAATCCGCTTCTCCGCATATCCTATCAGGGAAAGGATGGTACATGATATGGATATGGAAAAAACAGTATGCAATTGTATGGGTGTTACCTGCGGACAGATCAAGGAAGCTGTGGATTCCGGCGCAGGCACACTGGCAGAAGTGCAGGAAGCTACCGGAGCCAGCACGGTATGCGGCGCATGCATGGAGGAGGTGGAAGCGCTTATCGCCCATTTCAAGGCAGAACGCGATACGCCTTAACCATGGATCCTTCCACAAGTCGAAGACCTGCTTCCGGTTTTCTTCACTTACCGCGGCAGGGAGCCGGCAGGACGTATTTCAGCCCCATACGGCAATGGATATTCCAACTGAAATGTCTGTCAGCAGGCGGCTAAGCCCGGGGCCTGTCCACAGGCTTCGGCTCCCCTGTGCCGCCCAGTCGCTCCGTCAGCATGGTATTGCGACGAGTCACAGTCACATTCCGCACCGCGTAGGAAAGCGCCTTCTTCGTTCCTACCATAACCAGGATTTTCTTCGCCCGGGTGATGCCTGTGTAGATCAGATTCCTCTGCAGCATCACATAATGATTCATCAGCACAGGCATTACCACGATTTGGTACTCGGAACCCTGGGCCTTGTGGATGGTGGTGGCGTAGGCATGGACAAGCTCATCCAGCTCAGTTGCATCATACACGATTTTCCGATTGTCAAAATTCACGGAAAGCGTGCGCTCCGTCAGATCCACCGACTCAATGATCCCGATATCTCCATTGAAAATTTCCTTGTCGTAATTGTTTTTGATCTGCATGACCTTGTCGCCGGCACGAAACACAAAGCCGCTCCTGCGCAGTCCCTCCCCCTGAGGGTTGACTGCTTCCTGCAGCACCAGATTCAGATTGGTGGCTCCCACCACCCCCCGCTGCATGGGTGTCAGCACCTGGATCATGGAAGAAGGCGTCCGGTAATAGCGGGGGAGCTTCTCCTTCACCAGCCTGACGACTTCCGCCACGGCCTCTTCCGGCTCCTCCCGCTGAAGAAAGAAGAAATCCGTCTCTTTCCCGTTGGAGATGTCCGGCATCTGTCCCGCGTTGATCCGATGCGCATTCCGGATGATCCGGCTCGTAAGCGCCTGGCGGAATATCCGGGTCAGGCGGATTACCGGAAAACACCCTGAATCAATGATATCCCGGAGCACATTCCCCGCGCCCACCGAGGGAAGCTGATCAATGTCCCCCACCAGCACCAGACGCATATTCGCAGGAATGGCTTTCAGCAGGGAATTCATCATGATGATATCGATCATGGAACATTCGTCTACGATCAGTACATCCCCTTCCAGCGGATTCTCCTCATTTTTCCCGTAGCCCTCAGGCGGTTTGCATTCCAGGAGCCTGTGGATGGTCTTCGCCTCCAGTCCGGTGGCCTCCGTCATCCGCCTTGCAGCCCTTCCCGTGGGCGCGGCAAGAAGAATCTTCATGCCATAAGCTCTGTATGCCGCAATAATCCCCTGGGTGGTGGTGGTCTTGCCCGTACCCGGGCCGCCGGTCAGCACCATCACCTTCGCCATGGCAGCCTGTCTGATGGCGTCAGCCTGGATCTCATCATACTTCATGTTCACAGTCTGTTCTATTCTGCCCACATCCACGGAAAGCCTGTCATTTCCGGTTTCCCGTCTTGCCTTTAACAGCTGTGCCCACAATCTGTCGCCCGCAGGTTCCGATGCCAGCTTTTTCAGTTTTCCCGCGGTCCCCACCTCCGCGAAGTAAAACGGCGGAAGGTATATGGCATCTTCTTCCCGGATCAGGTCCTTATCTTTCAGCATCTGGTCCATGGTCATGACGATACGGCTCTCCTCTGCTTCCAGCAATGCTGCCGCTTTCTGCGTGAGCTGTTCCCGCTCAGCATACACATGCCCCTCGTCAGCCAGTTCGCTTAAAGTATACATGATTCCGCTGCGCAGCCGCACATAAGTCTCCCTGCCGAAACCAAGCTTCTCCGCAATGCTGTCCGCAGTCTTAAAACCGATCCCCCAGATGTCATCCGCCAGGCGGAAAGGATTTTCTTTCATGACCGCGATGCTTTCATTTCCGTACTGCCTGTAAATTTTGGCGGCAAAAGCAGTACTCACCCCATGCTCCTGCAGAAAGAGCATGATGTTTTTTACTTCCTTCTGCCGCTCCCAACTCTCCGCTATCATCCGGATACGCTTGCTTCCGATTCCCGGTATTTCGATCAGAAGCTCTATGTTGTCCTCGATGACGGCAAAGGTATCCACGCCGAATTTTTGTACAATCTTTTTGGCATATTTGGGGCCCACCCCCTTGATCAGGCCGCTGCCCAGGTATTTTTCCATCCCATATACTGTAGCCGGAAGCGTCTCTTCCCACTTCTGCGCCATGAACTGGCGGCCGTATCTGGAATCCACCTTCCAATCTCCGTCCATCAGGAGCACGGAACCCACATTGGCATCCAGAAGATTCCCCACCACGGTAACCAGGTCTTCATAGCCTTTCACATGAACTTTCAGAACGGAATATCCGTTCTCCGGATTCTGGTATGTAATCCTCTCCACCACACAACGGAGCTTTGTCATATGTCCTGTCCCTCATTTCTGCCGGCTTTCCTCCGCTTCCGTTCCTATCTACGTTTTATTGATCGCTACTCCATTTCTATTTTACTCCGAATTCGTGTCAATGGCAATATGTACCCGCGTCCAAAAATATTTTCCAGCAAAAATGTATCATAAGTCAGCGCTCGTACAACGAGAGACAAAAAACAGCAAATAAACGCGCTCACGAGTATATATTACATACGGAAAGGGAGATCACCCATGTTTTATTGCAAAAAAGAAACAATAAAGAGACGAAAAAGAAATAATTTCCACCTGTGCGGTGGTTTGCAACCGCGGAAAAATTTTCTTGCATTTTCCGCAAAAGTATTCTATAATAAGGATGTTCTGAGATAGCAGTCAGAATATTCTAAAATCTTAAATTCTTCAATTCAAAGAAAGGAAGGTAACATGTCTAAAGAAAAATTTGCTCAGAAACTGCTGGCAGAGCTGGCAGAAAAGAAAGAGTGGGGAATTGACCCCGAAAATGTACTGTATTACAGGGATGGCTTCACAGCCAAAGGAGATTCTCAGCTTCTCGATTTCATTCACAACACAAATCTTCATTACCACAGATCAGAATCGGATGTCTTAATCGGCAGTTTCCTCGTGATCAAAAAGAAATGCAGCAATGATATCTGGAGTATGTGCAGATTCGATATGGATCATCTGTATCGGGAATTCGAAGAACGGGGCTGGGATGCGGTATGGAGGCTGATACGGCCTCAGCTGGAATCCGGAATCAGGCTCACGGAAAACGGAATCTTCTCTTCTATCAACAATTACGAAGCTGTCAAAGAACATCTGATCATCCGGCCTCTCAATTACACCGACCATCAAATGGAACTGAAAAACTGTATCTATCGGCTCAACGGTGATATCGCTCTGGTGCTCTACATCATTTTTTCCAACGACAGACAGGGACTCAATACTTCCAAAGTACAAAGGATCACCTTTCAGGAATGGAATATGGAGGAAGATGTGGTGTGGGAAAATGCCCTGATGAACACCTGCGCCATGGCGCCTCCCAGGCTGTACGCCAATCCCCTGGATGCGGACAATGCGCCCTATGCAAAAGGCGCATTCATGACAGCCGAGCATCCTGTGAAAATCCATCCCCTGCAGGTTCCCATGGTCACTACCACCCGGCAGATCAACGGCGCCATCGCTCTGTTCTATCCAGGCGTCAGGGAACGGATTGCGGAGATTATGGGCGGAAGCTATTATGCGGCTTTCATCAGCATCCACGAGTGTATGATTCACCGCAGCGGCACCATCTCGCCCCGTCAGATACGCCGCCATCTGGCCGATGTAAACAATGCCTTCAGCCCTGAGGAAAACCTGTCCAGAAAAATATTCTATTATGATGCTGTCCGGAAAGTCTTTTCTTCGTTAGATTAACCTGACCGGCTGTCCCGGAACATTTCAAATCGGAAATTTTTTAACACTATGATTACGCAAAACAGGACTGTGTGATATCCGTCAGGTACAGCCATTCGCAGTCCATGGCATGGGATTCGTAGATTTTTCCGTTCAACTCGGAATCCCGCCGGAAGCGGAGTCCGAGATATCCCGGGCTCCGCATCATCTTATGCCTGTGATACTGTAAAAGCAGGCAGAACCGGGAATGTGGATGTCACTCATCCAGATAAAGCTGGACACGATTCTGGATCACCTCCGCCACCTCTTCCGCAGATTTGCTGCCATCGAACAGACTGGCCGTCTCTTCGTATATAATTTCAAGGATCACTTCCTCCATGCTTTTCTCCGGGCCGGCACAGTCTATCATGGAACGGAGCAGCTCTATCTCCTCAGGTGTGGTCTTCCGGTACTTCACATACGTCCCTGAGACAGTAGTCCCTCCCTGGCTTCCCAAACCAGTGTCCGATGCCTCCAGTGCCTCTTGCATTTCCCGTTCAAAAATCTCCGTCCGCGTAGGGAAACCGTTCCTGGACATCATCACCAGCTCGCTTTCTTCTCCCTGTGTGGAATGGCTCCATTCCACGAATTTCCACGCCTTGTCCTTATCCGCGGCAGAAGATGTAATGGCATAGGCTTCACTGGCCTGGATGATACAATCAGGAGACCTGTCGGGAGAAGGATAGCCTATGCATATATAGCTCCCTCCAAAATTCTCCTCCAGTATCTGAAAATCGGTGAGCCGCCCAATGTCCCTGATGGAAAACAGCGCTCTTCCATCCCTGAGCCATTCCCCTGAATATTCCATGCTTTTATTGTCGTCATAGTTATCCGGCAGGCTCTTCAGGAAATCCAGAAATCCCATATATGCTGGCGAATCGAAATCTGCCTCCTTTTTCTCGAAATCCACAAATTCGCCCATCATATTGCGGAGGCACACATCAATCATATAGGAACTGTCGACTTCGGCAAAAACAACCGCATTGGGATGAGCCTGAACGGCAGCCTTCACATCCTCCAGATCCCACCCCGCGTTTTCCCCCACGGTATCAGGGCTGGCGGCAATGGTACGCAGACTGAAATATTTCGGGATTGCCATCAGTTGGCCTTCATCAGAATAGATATCCAGAGCCTGGCTGATAAAATCCTCCCTCTTAAACATCCCGCTCCCGTCCAGGTAGCCGGACAGGTCTGTAAAGCATCCTTTCGCGATAAGGCTCTCCGTGTCGCCGAGCTAGTCCACAGTGCAAATGTCAGGTCCCTTCCCCAGGGAAATATCCAGTTTCAACGCCTCCCTCGCCTCATTGTAGGTCTTTCCTCCAATGGAATAATTCAGGATACTTACATTGAAATCCTCATTCTGCCGGTTAAAGTCTGCAACGCTATTCAGCAGATTTGTGCTGGGTCTTACGGTTCCTATGGTCACAACTTCCTGCACTGGACATTCGTCAAGGGGCGTGGGTGTCAGAAGCGCTGCTTCCGTGGCGCCGCCATCAGCTTCCTGGCTCCTGTTGAATATGAAGATGCGCCCGTCTTCCATTTCTCCTATGGTATCGATATTGAGCGCATCGGAAATCTGGCTGTCATATATCTTCGCCATGCCGATTCCGTCCAGACCGGAAGAGTCAATGCAGGTCAGGATTTCCCGGTAATGTTCCTCCTCTCCTCCGCCCTCCCGGTAATGCTCCGCCTCCAGTATCAGGTTCAGTTCCTTTATGGAAAGTGTCATTTCTCCAACAGGTTCCTTCCAAAGTGCAGGCACGGTCAGCTGTACCGCCTCCTCCAGAAGGATATGTATCTCTTTTCTTTCCGCCCCCTTGCAGCTCCAAATCTGTGCCAGCATGCTGAGGTAAAACTGTCTCTCCAGCCGCTCTTTTACATTCCTGCAGCCGCCGGAACATCCTGCATGGCTGATTCGGTACTGTTCCAGAAGCGCTTCCGCCCTGTCTGTCTCCTCCCATGTAATGCAGTGAAGGATGCGCTGTCTCGCCTCCCAGTGCTCATATTCGGAATAATCCAGATAATGCTCGTAATCTTCCGTCCCTAAGCCCAGTCTTTCCTGGAGGGCGTCCTGGAGAAGCTTGGGCACCTCCCGCTCTCCTTTTTCGAAATAGGAAAGCTCCTGCGCCGTGCATAACCCCGCACTGACCCTTTCCTGGGAAAATCCCCTTTTTCTGCGCAGTTCCCTGATGGTTACGCCAAACCTTTTCTTACTTTCAAGTTCCCTCATCTCATTTTCCCTTACAGCACTTCTTGTATTACTTTCCTGCCTGTATCAAAAAAAGAACTGACTTTTCCGACAGTCCTTTTCCGTTCCTTTATCATCAGCGTCTTTATCCGCCTCCGCTTAACAGGCCAGTATCATGGACAGCATTCCCGGCCCGGTATGGGCTCCGATGATGGGTGAGAGCATGGTTCTCCTGATGATTACTTCAGGCGCCGCTTCCCGCACTTTCCCTGCCAGGCTGTCTGCAAGCTCAGGCGTATCTGCATCACAGATGTAAATGGTATTACATACTTCCGGATAATAATGTTCCTTAAAAAAGGCAAACAGAGATGCCATCGCCGTCTTATTGCCGCGCTTTTTGTCCACAGTCACCAGCTTCCCGTTCTCATCTATTTTGAGTATGGGTTTGATATTCAGCGCCGAACCTACAATGGCTGTGGCGGCGCTCACACGTCCGCCCCGCTTCAGATACATGAGATCCTGCACCATAAAGTAATGGCGCAGATGGGGAACGAAAGCTTTCATGTCTTCATAATTTTCCCCAAGTGACATGCCTTTCCTCCTGTTTTCAATGGCACGCTCTGCCAGGATACCGATACCGCCCGTGGCAGCCAGGGTATCCACCGGAAGAAGCACGGCTTCCGGATACTGTTCCTTCAGGTTCTCCGCGGCAAGCAGGGCGCTTTCATAAGTGGAGGACAGTCCGCTTGACAGGCAGAAATACAACACCGACATTCCTTCCTTCAGGAAATCCTTAAAATATTCCTCGTATATGAAAGACGGGATCTGGGATGTCCTGGTCAGGTCGCCTCCGCGCTGTCCGTCATAAAATCTCTTCAAAATCGCCTCTTCCTCACATCCCCGGGATGTCCGCATCTCCTCTCCAAGGGAATATTCCATGGGCACGAAGGCAATCCCGTTTTCTTCAGCAACCTCCCTGATGATATCTCCTGAAGCATCCATACAGATCACATAATTATTGGAAAGATTCTGTTCCATCATATTGTCCTCCATATAAACATCTGTACTTGTAAGCGTATTTATATGCCGTTTCCTCACAACATCGCAAAATGCTCATTCAAGATTCAAATCAAAATTCATTTCCGGGAAATCTGGGAATACCGTCAAATCCCGGCTTCAGATCCTCCTCCGAAGGAATATAATCAGCCATTTCGCCATTGTTAAATTTCTCATAGGCGACCATGTCGAAATATCCGGTTCCGGTAAGTCCGAATACGATCGTCTTCTCTTCTCCTGTCTCCTTACATTTCAGTGCTTCATCGATGGCTACACGGATGGCATGACTGCTCTCGGGAGCGGGAAGGATTCCCTCCACCCTTGCAAACTGCGTCGCCGCCTCGAACACCGCCGTCTGCTCCACGCTGACTGCATCCATGATTCCGTCATGGTAAAGCCGGGACAGGACAGGACTCATGCCATGGTAGCGCAGACCGCCTGCATGATTTGCGGAAGGAATAAAGCCGCTGCCAAGGGTATACATTTTCGCCAGAGGACATACTTTTCCTGTATCACAGAAGTCATACGCATACACCCCTCTGGTAAAGCTGGGGCATGATGAAGGCTCCACCGCAATGATCTTATAATTTTTCTCCCCACGAAGGATTTCACCTGCAAAGGGAGAAATCAGGCCGCCGAGATTGGAGCCGCCACCTGCGCATCCAATGATGATATCAGGTACAATATTGTATTTGTCCAGAGCAGCCTTCGTCTCCAGACCGATTACCGTCTGGTGCAGCAGTACCTGATTCAGCACACTGCCCAGCACATAACGGTAGCCCTCTCTGGTCATCTCCGCTTCCACTGCCTCGGAGATGGCACAGCCCAGGCTTCCTGTGGTTCCGGGATGCTCCGCAAGGATCTTCCTTCCCACCTCTGTTGTGGTACTGGGGGAAGGCGTTACGGTAGCCCCGTATGTCCGCATAACTTCACGGCGGAAAGGCTTCTGCTCATAGGAAACCTTTACCATATAAACCAGACAGTCCAGTCCGAAATAAGCGCATGCCATGGAGAGCGCCGTTCCCCACTGGCCGGCTCCTGTCTCCGTGGTAACCCCCTTCAATCCCTGCTTTTTTGCATAATAAGCCTGGGCAATGGCGGAATTCAGCTTATGGCTGCCGCTGGTATTGTTTCCTTCAAATTTATAATAGATCTTAGCCGGGGTCTGCAGTTTTTCCTCCAGGCAGTAAGCCCTTACCAGAGGAGAGGGACGATACATTTTGTAGAAGTCCTGTATCTCCTGGGGAATAGGAATATATGCCGTGGTATCATCCAGCTCCTGCGCCACCAGCTCATCACAGAAGACCGCTTTTAACTCTTCTGCCGTCATGGGCTGCAGCGTTCCCGGATTCAGCAGCGGCGCAGGCTTATTCTTCATGTCAGCACGAAGGTTGTACCACGCGGCAGGGATTTCGCTTTCCTCAAGATAAATTTTATAGGGAATTTTTTTTGCTTCGCTCATTTATAATCTCCATTCTGAAACTTTGATAGGATCATTTGGAAAATAACTGTTGTCATTTCCACGCTTATCTTAGCACAAACAGCAGGATATCGCAAGCTTAATGCTCATCATTCTCACTGCATTTCGAAAGCGCCAGGGTTCCTGTACGCGCTACTTCCACGATGCTGATGGTCTGCAGCATGTTGATCAGAAGCTTGATGCGTTCCGGCTCATCACAGATCTGTATCATCATGAAATGCTTGGACATGTCCACGATCTGCGCCTTCATGATCTCACATAATTCCATGATCTCCCGGCGGTTATTCTTATTGTATTTTATCTTGATCAGCATCAGTTCCCTGGTTATGCACTGCTGCTCCGCAAAAGTTTTCACCTTGATGACATCTACTTTTTTATTCAGCTGCTTCTCAATCTGCTCAATGGTCCTCTCGTCGCCACTGCTGACAATAGTCATACAGGATACTGTCGGATCATCCGTTTCCCCCACTGCCAGACTGTCAATATTGAAGCAGCGCCTCGAGAAAAGTCCGGCTACCTTGCAGAGCACACCGGAACGGTTTTCCACCAGTACGGAATAGATTCTTGTCTTCATATTTCACTCCTTCATTCCAGTTCCGCATCCGCCCTTCCAGTACCAGGCATGGCAGAGAGCTTCCGGCCGCAAGGGCATGCGTCCGCAATCTCTCTGGGTACTGGAAGGGCAGATGCTGTTTTCCAGTTCCGCATCTGTCCCAGACGCGATTTTTATTGGTCTGATGACTACACCAGGTCCATGGGGTCGATGATGCACTCCAGCAGCATGGAGGTGTCTTCCTTCAGAAAAGCATCAATGGTTTCGTCGCATTTTTCCATATTCTCAAGCCGCAGGAACGGAATGCCGTATGCCGCGGACAGCTTCTCCAGATCCGGGCTTCCCGACAGATCCACTACGGAATAGTGATCCTGATAGGTGAAATGCTGGTACTGCCGCACCATCCCCAGGTAGTTGTTCTTCAGCACCACAATCTTTACCGGAACATCGTGCTGGCACATGGTGGCAAGCTCCATCATCGACATCTGGAAGGACCCGTCGCCGCAGACCGCTACTACCTGCCTGTCAGGCACCGCCGCTTTCACCCCCATGGCTGCGGGGATGGAGTAGCCCATGGTACCCATTCCGCCGGTGGTAAAGAACTTTCCTTTCCTTACCTTGACGTAGCCGCAGGACCATATCTGGTTCTGTCCCACATCCGCCACATAGACCGCATCCTCCTGCATCTTCTCCGTAAGCCGCATAATGAATGCCGCGGGATCCACATATGCGGGATCCGGCTTCCGCTTTGTAGCCATCGTCTTACGGTAGCCGTTCAGAGTATTCAGCCACTCTTCGCAGCGGCAGTTGAATTCTTCGTTCTCCAGATCTTCAAATATATGCTTTGCATCTCCTACCAACGGTATGGTGGGGCCGGCGTTTTTGCCGATTTCCGCAGGATCCACATCGATATGCACAAGTACTTTATTCCGTGTGATCATGTCCGGCTGATTGACAGCCCTGTCAGCCACCCTGGCTCCCACCATGATCAGCAGATCCGATTCGTTGATTGCACGATTGGCGTAGGCTTTCCCGTTATTTCCCACCATTCGGAAATACAACGGATGATCTGTAGGCATAACGCCGATGCCCATCATGGTAGATACCACAGGAATGCTGTGCTTTTCCGCGAACCTGCGCAGATCCTCCTCCGCCCCGCTCAAAAGCACGCCGCCGCCCGCACAGATAATGGGACGCTTTGCTTTCTCCAGTTCTTTGACCACCTTTTTGATCTGCACAGCATTTCCCTTGATGGTGGGCTTGTAAGTGCGCATGGAAACCGTATCGGGATATTTGAATTTACTGATTGCGGCATTTTGAATATCGATTGGAACATCAATCAGCACCGGGCCACGTCTGCCGGTATTTGCAATATGGAAAGCTTCCTTGAATACTCTGGGGATATCATTCACATTTTTAACCAGGTAACTGTATTTTACGAAAGACTCTACCGCTCCCGTAATATCTGCCTCCTGGAATACATCGCTGCCCAGAAGCTCGCTGTTCACCTGTCCGGTGATGCAGATCAGGGGAATGCTGTCCGCAAATGCCGTGGCAATGCCTGTGATCACATTGGTGGCGCCAGGACCTGATGTAACGGCGCATACACCGGGCCTGCCCGTGATCCGAGAGACTCCGCTTGCCGCATGGGCCGCATTCTGTTCCGTCCTGACCAGAATGGTACGGATATCCGAATCCAGGATACTATTGTAAAACGGGCAGATGGCTACACCGGGATATCCGAATACCGTTGTAACTCCCTCTGCTTCCAGACATTTGATAATGGCGTCTGCACCTGTCATAACTCTTATCCTCCTATCTATCGTTCTGCATGTATCCATACAGTACCCGGCACGGCACATGCTGTTTTACAGTTCCTCATAACTTTTCTCAATACCGATTTTCCGTAGAAGTCAGGCAGCAGAAACCATGCTCCGGATTATTTCCATTGCATCCGGCTGCCAGGGACATGCGTCCGTAAATCTTAGGAATTCCCGGAAAAAACTGCTGCAACTGCTTCAGACAAAAGCCCGGAAATACAAGGAAAATCTGTACCGGCTAATGACGTATTGCTTCAATTTCCGGATGTTTAACCCATGGCTGAAAATACACTTGTGAGCGCAATTATTTGCCGCTTTTGTTCTGCATTGCAGCAGCACTCACCGGTTATACATCTCACCTGGCAAATGTTTTAGACTGCGAGTATCGTTACCGGCATAAATGCATAACCGGTATACGCTTCCGCCATGTGCCTGTCAAAATAAAATCAGCTCTTTGATCCTGTCAGTCTCTTCGCCAGCTTTACCGCATCGGCCGCATCGGCTGAATAGCCGTCTGCTCCGATCTCCTCCGCATAATCCTCGGTTATGACGGCTCCGCCGATCATAACTTTTGCCCGGACTCCCTCCGCTTTCGCATACTCAATGACTTCCTTCATACGGCGCATGGTAGTAGTCATCAGGGCAGACAGGGCGATGATCTGCGCATCATTCTCTTTCGCCGCCCGGATGATCGCCTCTTTGGGTACATCCTTGCCCAGATCGATGACCCGAAAACCATAATTCTTCAGCATCAGCGCAACCAGGTTTTTGCCGATATCATGGATATCCCCCTCCACCGTGGCGATCACCACCGCAGGCATGTCCGTAGTGTCCGTTTCCTTCCGCAGCAGCGGTTCCAACACTTCTATCGAACGCTTCATAGCCTCGGCGCTGGCGATCAGCTGGGGCAGGAAATATTTACCTCTGTCAAACAATTCACCCACCTGATTGATGGCGGGAAGCAGAATCTCGTTCAGCAGCGCGGAAGCTTCCTCCCCCTGGCTCAATGCCTCCCTGGTCTGGGCGGCAATGCCGTTTCGGTTGCCTTTCAGGACGGAAACCCGCAGCGCTGCCCTGCAGCGGCTTTCCTCCTCTCCTGCTTCCCCGTTCCCTGCGCCTGTCTTGCCTTCCCTGTTCCCGAAGCCGGTTCCCTGCTGCCGTCCTGCGTCACTGCCCCCGGAACCAGTCCCCGCACTGACGTCCGCTCCGGTTCTTCCCGCAGGACCGTCCGTCCCTTTTCCGGCGGCCGAGCCTCCTCCGGCGGCAGTTTCCAACAGCTTTTTCTGCAACGCCGACTCTTTCTTCTCCCTTTTCTCCGCCACGATTCCCGCGTACTCAATGAAACGGACATCCGCTTCCTCTTTCGCAAGAAGCAGATCCGTTGCCAGTGCACAGCCTGCCAGCAGTTCCTGGGAAGGATTTGCTATAGCCATGGTCAGGCCTTCCCTGATAGCCAACGTCAGAAAAGCCGTATTGACAAAGCTTCTCGCCGGCATGCCGAAAGAAATATTGGACAAGCCGCAGATTGTGGCATATCCCTTCTCCCTGCAGTAGCGGATGGTCTCCAGTGTCTCCAGCGCGGCATTCCGGTTAGCACCCACGGTGGACACCAGGCCGTCCACAATGACATCTTCCCTGGTGAGCCCCAGGGAATAAGCCCGCTCCAGCACTCTCTCGATGATCTGTTTCTTCTCCTGTATGTTCTCCGGCAGGCCCTTATCGGAAAGCGGTAAAAGAATGAACATTGCACCGTATTTTTTCACAAGGGGCAGTAATTTCCCGTACTTCTCCGTTTCCAGGGATACGGAATTGACCAATGCTCTTCCGGGATACTGCCGCAGCGCCGCCTCCAGCACATCCACATGACTGGAATCCAGAGACAGCGGCAGATTCGTCACACCGCTTACCTCCTCTATGGCACGCAGCATCACAGCCTTTTCATCAATGCCGCTCATACCCATGTTCACATCAAGTATCAAGGCGCCGTCATGTTCCTGCTCCTCTGCAAACTGCAGTACCCTGTCGAAAATTCCTTCTCTCAGCTGTGCCTGCAAGAGCTTCTTTCCGGTGGGATTGATCCGTTCTCCCACGATCAGGAACCTGCCGTCCATACCGAATTCCACTGTCCTGCGTTCGGAGCTCAGATAACAGACGCCCTCTTTTCTCCGCTCCCTTTCAGGCACTCTGCCTTTTCCAAACGCGGCACAAAGCTGTCTGATATAATCCGGAGTGGTGCCGCAGCAGCCTCCAAGCACGGATGCGCCTGCTTCCACCAGCTCCCTCATCTCCTCCGCAAATTCCTCCGCCTCCATGCTGTAACTGCTGTTTCCGTCCTGATCCAGAAACGGAAGCCCTGCATTGGGTTTCGCGATGATCGGAATCCCCCGCGTACAGGCAGCCATATCCGCCACGATCTGTCTCATATGGGCAGGCCCGGCGGAACAGTTGACACCGACAGCCGCTGCCCCCAGACTCTCCAGCACCACGGCGGCAGTCCTTGCGTCCGTACCGTAAAGCGTCCTCCCGTCAGCTTCAAATGTCATAGTCACCATAACAGGCAGATCACAGGTTTCCTTTGCGGCGATCAGGGCAGCCCTGCTTTCCGCCAGGCTCATCATGGTCTCCACCACCAGCAGGTCGGCTCCCGCCTCCGTCAATGCTGTGATCTGTTCTTTATAGATATCGATCAGCTCTTCCAGCTCCATTTTACCCATGGGTTTCAGCAGCTCACCCGTCATCGTCAGATCACCGGCGACATACACGGGATGATCCGCCCGGGACGCCGCCTCTCGGGAAATGGCAACAAGTTCTCTTATCATGGACCGCATCCGGCCTTCCAGGGCGTACTCCGCAAGCTTCACCCGATTGGCAGTAAAAGTTGGGGCATACAAAATATCCGTTCCGGCCGCCACATACTCCTTCTGCAGCTTCAGCATGATCTCCCGGTGTTCCAGTATCCACTGTTCCGGACAGACTCCTGACGGCATCCCCGCTTTGACCAGATTGGAACCGGTGGCTCCGTCCAGGTACAAATAGTTTTCTGCGATCTTATGAAACGATTCTTTCGTCATATATACCCATGCCTTTCCGCTACGTAAATTCGAATCCCGCGGCACATGCCTGGGGACATCTTCCTTTGTTGTTTTCCGCGCCGCCCCGCGGCAATGCCCGCTCCTGATCTGTGCCGTCAAATATCTCCGGTTTTGCTTTGACTTATTTTTCACAATATCTGAAAAACTTAACTCCTATGATACCACATATGGGTTTTAGTAGTAAAGGGGCTGATTTATCCTTTTTTTTCATAAAATAGTTGCGAAAACACTCAGATTGTGGTAGATTTTAATAGTATTTCCCTAAACAGGGGAGGAAAAAGGAGGTTTGGCAGTTGAAAAATAGAGTTCTGATCGTTTTTGCGGCTTTTCTCATAAGCGTTTTATTTTCTGCCTGTGGTGAAGATCCTGCATTGTCTCAGTTTCGAAGAAGCATGGACGACTTCTGTACCAGAATCTCCGAGATTGATACCTCCATCAACAACATAAACGCGGAAGAGGAAGACGCTTCTGAAGAGCTTCTTACATACCTGGATGATCTGGATATCGTTTTCCAGTCCTTTGCAAGGCTGGATTTTCCGGAAGAATTTGATTACCTGGAGAATCTGGCTGACGAATCCAGCGAATATATGACAGAAGCCGTAAAAAGCTACCATGATGCTTTCGGTCTTAATTCCTACAACGAAAGCATGGCGGAATATGCAAAAGAGAACTATTCCAGAGCTTATAAGCGGGTGCAGATCATCATCTCATTTCTGCACGGAGAAGAACCTCAGGATCCAGATCTGACCATTGAGTATGATCCGGATTAAGAACTGCAGGAAAGCAGGGAAGTGTAAACAGTCTGTTTCATAAAAAGCTGCCGCAGCCTGCGACAGCTTTTTAACTTTTTCTTATTTTAATAATTTAATGCATCCAAGCAAAGGTACTTCATTGTCCTGCTCTTTCACTGCATATACGATCCCCATGATCCAGAACACAAATACCACAAGCTGCAGCAATCCCGCAACGAAACCGATCAGGGGAATGCGCGTCAGCACTGCCAGTATAATGGCTGTAAGATTAATCACCAGCGCCTGGTTCAAATGAAATCTGGAATCCTCTTTATCTCCTGCCACATACGCAACCAACCAACCGAAAATAGTAATATATGCCACAATATCCGTTGTCTTTCTATCCATATTATAGTCTTCCTCTCCTGTCTTTTATCCATGAAATGACTTTCTTCCATAAAAATGCCCTGTTTCAATGGAATGCATTTCTTTCATTAAAAATGCCCTGTTTCAATGGAATGCGTTTCTTTCATTAGAATGACCTCTTCCATTAGAATGCCTTTTTACCATTATATTCCGGTTACATCAGAATGCCCCATCCCAGCCTCAATCCGTTCTTCACAAGGAAATTGACAAGGATCAAAGCAACGGCGCCATAAAGGTACCAGTTATGATATTTCCATCCCTTTATCCCTCTGATGCCCATCCGCTTCATGGCCTGCGTCAGCATAAATCCCCCGAACAGAACTGCCCCGTAAGGCACCAGCGGATGATACCACAGAGCCTGAAGGAACCTGCCGTGAATCAGGGCCGCCACAGCCCTCGTCCCGCCGCATCCGGGACAGTAAATCCCTAATACTTCGGAGAAAAAACAGGGAATCTGGGGCAGAAACCTCTGAAACCATACATAATATGCTGCCCCTGTTCCACCGACTGCCGCCAGCAGAATCAGCCCTGTACGGAACAGCTCTTCCTCCAGTCCGGTACTTTCTTCCGCGCCGCCTTTCCGCGGGACTTTTGCAGGTCTGCCTGTCAATCCCCATGCCTCCTGACTAACCAAACTGTAATCCTTCTTAATCTATACTGACGATCATTGAAACTTGCCAGGCGTCCCGACTCACGAGCGAAAGATGCCGGGGACATTGTGGCAAATTTCATCGCTCGTGAGTATAATAACCAGCAAAATTCAATGACCAGTTCTGCAAATTTCAGGTTACATACTTTGTTGCAGTATCATATCCAGATATCCGATCTCATTCAGATAGTAAATCGCCCAGATATAGTAGATCAATGCCGCAACACCCAGAATGAGGCCTATGATAGAGCACACAAGCCCTGCGGTCCCCACTCCGCTCTTCCCTTTGTTATTGCCGATGATCGCGCAGATCAGACCTGCAATTCCGAAGATGATCCCCGGTATTCCGTAACAGCAGCTGGTGCAGATCGCCAGGATACCGCATACCAGTCCGGCTATCTGCAGCCCGTTGGTCCCGTTCCCGCCCCTGTCATTTTGCGGCGCCTGATATGGGACATTTGCAGTATAGTCCTGATAATTACTGTACTGGCCGTTATTTTGCCCGTTTTGATTGTTCCCGTCCATAACTTTCTCCTTTTTATGAAATATGTGGCTGTCTTATGTAACAGATGTATTCATTATACAATAGATCCGAGAATATTTCCAGAGTAAAATAGAATCCTTGTGAATACATTTATTTCATATTTTACACTTTATGGAAAGGTATCATGCGGAAACATCAGGGAAATCTGATCCAACGCAGAAAACAGAGTCAAATGCGCTCACATAATGCGCTGCGCATTCCATCACATACACGGGCTCATAAGCAGCAGGCCCGGGACTAAAACCGCCGACTCAGAAGAAAACAGGCACAGAGCCGGCCAGACTTCCTAAGAGCATCTGGCCAGCTCATAATACAGCCCCTTCTTTGCCATCAATTCCTCATGGGTTCCCTCCTCGGCAATCCCCTGATTACCAATATAGAGGATGCGGTCCGCATTCCGGATAGTAGACAGACGGTGGGCTACGATGAAAGCAGTCTTCCCTTTCAGCAGAATTTCCAACGCCTGCTGGATTAACAACTCTGTCTCCGTGTCAATGGCGCTGGTGGCCTCGTCCAGAATCACAATGGACGGATTTTTTAACACAATCCTGGCAAAGCTGATCAGCTGTCTCTCCCCGGCGGACAGTCCGCTGCCCCGTTCCTCCAGCACATGCTCATAGCCGCCCTTCAGACGCCGGATGAATTTATCCGCAAATATCATCTTTGCCGCCTCCATGCACTCCTCGTCGGTGGCGTCCCACCGCCCATACCGGATATTATCCAGAATGGTTCCCTTGAAAATAAAGGGATCCTGCATCAACACACCCACTTCAGAGCGCAGGGAATACAGGCTGGCATCCCGCACATCCACATCGTCAATCCTGACACAGCCCTCTCTCACATCATAAAACCGGGTCAGCATACTGATCACCGTGGTCTTTCCCGCACCTGTGGGACCTACCAGGGCAATGGTCTCCCCGGGCTTTACATGCAGCGTGAAATGCTTCAGGATATCCGCATTCTCCTCATAGCAGAAGGTAACGTCCTGAAAATCAACCTTTCCCCTGACATCCTTGAGAATCACCGGATCAGCCTTATCCTGAATCTCCGCCGGATAGTCGATGGTATCAAAGACCTGCTCCAGATTGGAACTTACCTGGGCCAGTTCCTGGATAATGGTGGACAACTGGGCCAATGGGTCCTGAAATGCCCCCATATAGCTGGTAAAGGTAATCACCATTCCTGCGGTAATTGCCGTATTTCCTCCTAAGATCAGCGCCAGGGCAGCCCCAAAGATGCACAGCGTACCCGAATGCCAGAAAAACTGGACTACCGGACCGTTCAATCGGGAGCGCTTTACAATATTCCACCACATATTCACACTGTCTCCATGAATCTGCCGGTAGATTTCCTTATTGATCTCAATTCGATTATAATTCTTGACAATCTGCTCCCCCATGATGGATTCCACCAGAAAAGCTGTCCGGTTGGAGTTTTTCGCCCGATGGGCCGCGTACATTTTCCGCAGATAGGAACGCAGCCGGAAGATGATTGCCATCATGGGCACCACCGCTGCAAATACGATCAAAGTCAGCATCGGGCTCAAAGAAAGCATAAATACAGTCACCACGACCAGCTTGACGATATAAATCGCAAACATCATCACATAATTGGAGAAAAAGTCCGCCAGGCCGTTTATATATTCCGTCACCCGTACTACAATCTTGCCGTCAGGGCGATTGTCAAAGTAATCGAAGGAAAGCAGCTGCAGCCTCTCAAAAATGTCCGTCCGTATTTTCGTAATAATGCTTAATCCCATTTTCCCCATACTTCTGGCCTGCACGAAAGTAGACAGTATCTCCACGGCGGCAAGCAACGCCAGACTTCCTCCCACCAGCACCAGCTGGCGGTAATCCCTGTTTGCCACCACTTCGTCCACAATCAGCTTCAGCAGCCTGGGCGGAAGCAGGGAAACCACCGCCGCCACCAGCATCATGCCGCTGACCAGGGCAAGAAGCTTCTTATAGGGAAGGATATAGGCAAGCGTCCGCCGGAGCTGCTTCAAATCAATCTTTTTTTCTATTTTTTCATCCTCGAAATATGTATTTCGTTTCGCCATTGTCTTTCCTCACTTCCAGCCCATATAAGCATATCCCCGGGACTGCTGATTTATACTGCGCACCGGTTGAATTTGCATTACAACCCGACTGCAGACCGCCAGTCAGGTATTTTCCCGGAGGCATCACTGTAAATCCTGGCGGTCTGCAGTATATCAACAGACTTACAGACTGTCAAAAATGCGTATTCAGGTGCCGTCCCAAAATGTAAGCAGAATTTGATAGCGGAACTATCGTTTATTTCAACTTCACATCCGCATCATTCACCCTGCACCAGGTAAACTTTTCCTGCGCCGCGCAGCCAATCCATCGAAGTTTCGATACGCAGTCATGACGGATGGTCCAGCCGGACCTCATCCGCCTGCTGTTCCTGCTGTACCCGGTAAATATGAGCAAAGCTTCCCCCCAGCTCCATCAGTTCCCGGAAAGTCCCTCTCTCCGCGATGACGCCGTCTTTCATATAAAGGATTTCGTCGCAGTCCACCACAGAGGAGAATCGGTGCGCCGTGATAATCAGAGTCTTCTCCGCAAAGTGCTCATAAATATTTTTCAGCACCACATGCTCTGTATTCACATCCAGGGCGGATGTGGAATCGTCCAGCACAAAGACAGGCGCATTTTTCAAAAAGGCTCTCGCGATGGAAATTCTCTGCTTCTGTCCTCCGGAAATTCCCAGCCCGCGCTCTCCGACAATCGTCTTGTATCGTTCCGGCAAAGCGTCGATAAACCGGGCTGCTTCCGCGTCGGTAGCCGCTCTTGTCACCATACGTTCGTCAATGTCTGCCCGGCTGAAGGCAATATTGGACTCGATGGTATTGGAGAACAGAAATACTTCCTGAAATACATAGGAATACATTTTCCGTAAATTGTCCAGACTGAATTCCTTAATGTCATGCCCGCTTATCGTAATCTGCCCTGACGTGATATCGCTGACTCTTACCAGCGCTTTGAGCAGGACACTTTTTCCCGAGCCTGTCTCGCCTACAATCCCCAGCTTTTTTCCATATGGAATGCTGATATTGATATGCTTTAAAATCTCCTGACCATCCATTTCCAGGGAGACATCCTTCATCTCGATATCCGGTGTATCACAGCGCAGCATTGCATCCTTATCTTCCGGCACCTTGCTTTCCTTTTCCATGAACCGCTTCAGAGCCACTCCCGCTATGGTCTGCTGCTGCATATTAAAGACATGATTGTTTACACTTGTAATATTGTTCATGAACCGCATGACATATGTAGAGGAAGACAAAATATACCCCACAGTCAGGCGCCCCTGCATCACCAGTATCGCACCAATCACGATAGTGCTGATATAGGCAATCTGCCGGATGGCATTAAAGGTCAGATCGAATTTGGAGGAAAGCAATATCTGCTTCATCCGCGCATCCAGGAAATTTGTATTTACCCTGTTGAATTTTTCCTTCTCCAGTTCCTCATTATGGAAGGAACGTACAATCCGGACAGCTGCTGTATTCTCCTGGGTAGTCAGGTTCATCTCGGAGCTTTTCTGCCTGATTTCCCTGAAATTCTCCCGTGCCCTGCGCTTGAAACTGATTACCGACTTCACCAGGAAAGGCATCAGGAGAAGCGGAATGATAAGGAAGGAAATGTCAATCCCCGCAATCAGCACCAGCGTCATCACCAGCATAAAAACTGCGTCTCCCACATAAGGGATTCTGTGGCAGAACAGTTCCTTGAACATGATGGTGTCGCTGTTTAATATCTGCAGCAGTTCGCCGGAATTATATTCGGCAATGGTGGCGGAATCCAGCTCCATCAGCTTTTCATAAGTCATATACCGCAGATCGGTCTCCAGCTTCAGGCCGATCCATTCCTGCATCAGATCCCGGATATAGATCAGCACGATCCGCAGAAGCATCAGGATACCAAAGGCTGCCGCTATGGCAAAGAACAGCTGCATTGTCCGCGGCTCTCCGAAACGTCCCGTGAGAAGGAAGTGGAAGAATCCGCCGCTGTCCTCCTGTACTTCGCCTTTCCGGATCACAAAATCAATCAGGATACCGGACAGCAGCGGCAGGAGCAGTTCCGCATAAATTCCCAGAAAACTTAAAGCTTCCGCCAAAACTGCCATGGGCATATTCTTTTTAAAATATCGATAACCGAACTTCAGTGTCTCCATAATTTCCGCTCTCTCCCCGCCTCTCATCAAAGTACGTTGTCCATTATCCTCTAATAGAGATAAAAAGTCAAGCCCGAATGAATATCTCAAACAGTACTGAAATAGTACAGGGGATCCAGGCATTTGGGGGCATTCATGGGCAATGTCAGTTCGCTAAGAACTTTGAAAAGCGAACAAACTACTTCCGCAATATTTTTTCCATGGATTTGCCCTTGGCCAGCTCGTCCACCAGTTTATCCAGGTAGCGGATTTCCTGCATCAGGGGTTCCTGGATCTCCTCCACTCTCACCCCGCAGACCACTCCCTTAATCAGCCTTCTGTTCTCGTTTAACTGGGGGGCATTCCGGAAAAAGTCCCCGTAGGAAACCGTCTTTTCCGCCATGCCCTCCAATTCCGCCCGGCTGTAGCCGGTAAGCCAGCAGGTCACCTGGTCAACCTCCTCCTTTGTGCGGCCTTTCTTCACCGCTTTAAATTCTAACATGATACACACAAAATGCCCGGGAAAAGACCTGGCGGAACCACCCGCAAATGTGGTATCCACACAGAAAAAGCCCCGGAAATCTTATATTTTCCGGGGCTGATTTTTATGCCCAGGCTCGTGCACAAAGTGCGACTCCCCGCACCTGAAAGTTTACCGCTGAAGCGGCGCACGGGCCGCACGGAGAGTAGGAATAAAATCTCCCCTACTCAATTATCAGCCGTCGCTCAAAGTTGCGCAGCCCTCATAGATCTTCCATATTCCCTTTCCCAAAAACTGCCCGCTGCGGTCCTTTTCATACCGGATCGCCTCCAGTTCCGGAAGTTCGGACAGATTGCCTTCCAGATATTGTCCCAGACGATATACGGCTGTCTCAAGCCTGGCGATTAGCCCTCCGTAGCGGAGATCCAGCCGGGACCAGCCAAAGGGAGAACAGGTCTGCATCCACTGTTGCCTGTGGGCAATCCGCAGCGCTTTCACCCGGTCAAGCAGTTCCCTCATCTGTTCCGCGTCTTTTCCAAGGGCCTCCCGGTCCCTGTCTTTATAGTGCTGATGCAGCCTTTCCCCCAAAGCGGCTTTCAGCTGCAGGGCCTTGGCCAGAAGGAGCGGAACCAGTAAAAACCATCCTTCCTCCCCTGCCTTTTCCAGGTCCGCCTCCAGCAGCTGCGCCGTTTTCCCATAATGAGCATCCAGTCCAAGCCCCCGCAGATCCGCGTCATACAGTCCCTCCAGGGGATCCTGCCAGAGAAGATATTTGGAGGGATTGGGCGGCCAGCGGTTCTCCGGATTGCTGCAGGGAACCGCGTCCAGAAAAGCCGTGTCCGCAAACCACCCTGCGCATAATCCGGTACATGCGGCAAAGCGGGCGTCCAGAACCTCATGGCCCACCGAGTCCTCACGGTAAGCGCTCTCCGCATAATACTGCATTCCCGGCAGTCCCAGCCAGTCGCAGCACTCTGCTCCGTCATCATGCCACAGGCAGCCGTAAGCCATGGGAATCCGGTATTTTTTTACCGCCTTCAGCGCCGGCTCCGCAGTCCGGAAGGTAAACGGGTAATTGACACAAAAGGACGAGACCGAAAGCAATGGTCCCGCATAGATGGCCCTGCCCGTATCCCGGTGCCTTTTCATCATTCCGTCCAACAGGCCCGGATCCCGGGAATAATAATCCCAGTAGATCAGACCCGCATCCTCCGGTATCCTGGCGCATATCTCCGGGTCAGGCGCCTCGTCTGGGTCCAGATAGACATGTCTGGGGGAGCTGTAGGAAAACAGCATGTCACTGTAAAGGGCGATCTCCAGCCCGCTCTCCCGGGCCAGGGCATGGACCCGCCGCAGATGCTCCAGGAAAATATCCAAAGGCCTGCGGACGCCGTTTTTCTGCCGGTACCGCCCTTCCCCCAGGCCATGGGTTTCATCCATGCCCACAATGACCATCCGGCTCCTTAGGCACCGGCCTATCGTCTGCAGCATCTTCCCGATCAGCTCATAGGTTTTCTCCTCTCCGGCCAGCAGGCAGGAGGGACTGTCCTGCAGGGAAGCATATTCCGGAAACCGAAGCACTTTTTCCAGATGTCCCAGAACCTGTATGGACGCCACTATGCTGATGCCGTACTGATGCGCATAGTCATCCAACTGCCGCAGCTGTTCCCGGGCATAGCCTCCCCGCATATAGCCGAACCGGGGCTCCCCCTCCAGCTCATACACATCCTCCATGTACAGGATCAGGCAATTCAGCCCCATCAGCGCCATGCGGTCCAGAACATCTCTCAGAAATCCGGGAGCGGGCACACTGTTCCGGGAGGCGTCAATCATGACTCCGATGCCGGGGATATACATTTTTTCTGTATAATTAATCGGGGACTTTCCCCCATTCTCCCGCAGAATCCCCAATGCCCGGAACAAATGAATCCTCTCCCGAAAGCCGATCCGGCAGATGTCCCCCTCCAGGGTAATCCGCAGCGCCTCTTCTCCCCCGGCCGGAAGCCTGAATAACTCCATACGGATTTCATCCGCCCATCCTCCCTGAAAATAAAAAGCCGGAAGTCTGTGTATTGCGCTTAAAATCGTCTCATCCCCGATTCCCCTGATTTCCCTGAACATTCTCTCCTCTCCTTCCATTCGCACTGAAAACTCAATCCATTGGGCCGGGAGCTGTGGCATTCAGGGCAGCCCCTCTCCATCCCCTGTCACATCCTCTCGCCGATCTTCCCGTTCTCCGACTCCTGCAGCAGCCCTTTATCCAGGCTCTCCTGCAGCACATAGCCCACCACGCTCTCTATCACATTTCCCAGCCTGGAAAATCCGAACTTCTTCCCGGTCTCCCGGACCAGGTCCGCCCGGGTCATGCTGCCCTGCTGCCGCAGTACCTCCAGTGCGGCGTTTTGTATCTCCCGGGATGGAATATCGTCCATGCTCCGTCTGCCGGACTCATCCTCTCCCACCCGGTATATTGCATATTCATCGGGATTCTGCTCCTTCTTCCAATAGAATTCCCTGTCCTCATCTCTGGTGACAACCTTCTCCTCCCCCTCCAGGACAGCGGAAAAGATCCCTTCCACCCTGGCGCCCGCCCGGCTGATTCCGAAGGCTCCCAGTACCTTCCGTAGCAGCAGCTTCCTGCTCACCGGGGCTTCCTTCTCCAAAATGGTCCTCACCACCCTGGAGATCTTCTTCCTGTTCTCGGGCAGGTAGAAGTCATCCGGCAGGCCTGCAGGCGCGATCCGGGCGCTCTCATAAATCCTGGCCCCAGTTTCCGGAGTCTCTTCCCTCTCCAACCGCTGAAAATTCTCAAAACAAACCGCCGGCTCCTTTTCCTTCTCCACCGGTTCCCGGGACTGGCGCGCGTTCTCGATCCCCTGCCGAATCCGGCCAAGCACCCTGACAGGATCATCCATCCAGTCCAAAGTCCAGACCCGCATCACCTTCCATCCAAGTCCCTCCAATACTTCCGGCTGTAAGAGAAAACGGTCTCTGGCCGTGGCGGCTTCCCTGCAGTTTTCTCCATCTAGCAGAAGCCCCAACAGATACCGCTCCCTGTCCTCCGGATCCACGATACCCATATCCATCTTGAACGCGGAACAGCCGATATTGCATTTCACTTCGTATCCCAAGCCTCTCACTGCGTCCGCAATGTCCTGCACCAGAAAATCTTCCTTCTTTACTAAAGTATCCGCCCGCTGCGCCAACGCGCTCCTGCCTCTCTCGGCGAATTCCAGAAAGCCCTTCAGCCCTGCCAATCCCTCCGCCCTGGTCCGCGTCAGGTCAATCTGCTCCGGCCGCAGCACGGAATAGACAATCATGGATTTCCTGGCCCTGGTAATCGCCACATTCAGACGCCGCCAGCCGCCTTCCCGGTTCAGCGGGCCGAAATTCATGGACACATTTCCCTCTGCATCCGGTCCGTATCCCACGGAAAACAAGATGACGTCTCTCTCATCCCCCTGGACATTTTCCAGGTTCTTAATAAAGACTGGTTCCCTGGAATTCCGGTCAAATTCCTCCAGTTCGGGATATTTCTTAAATTCTTCAAACAGCATATCGTCGATAAGGTTCTGCTGGGCGGAGCTGAACGCCACCACGCCGATGCTGTCCTTACGCAGGGTCTCGTCCCTTAGCCTGCGCAGCACCTCCGCCACAATCGCCCCGGCCTCCGCCTTATTCTGCCTGGTCTTTCCCTTATCGTAGAATCCCTCTGGGCGGATCAGCCGCACTTCCGATACCAGATCTGCAGGGGAAGGGAATGTGTAGAGCCGGTTGTCGTAATATTTCATGTTGCTGTAGGCAATCAGGCTCTCATGACGGGAGCGGTAATGCCATTTTAACGACTCCTGGGGCATGGAAATAGCCAGGCAGTCATCCAACAGGCTCTCCAAATCTTCCTGCTCCCCGTTCTCCTCATCCACGCGGTTGGAGGAAAAGAAATTGGTCGGCGGAAGCTGTTTGGGATCTCCCACCACAACCACATTCTCCCCTCTGGCAATGGTCCCCGCAGCCTCACTGGTGGGGAGCTGCGAAGCCTCGTCAAAAATCACCAGATCGAATTTGGGAAAGGAAGGATCTATGTATTGGGCTACAGAGATGGGACTCATCAGCATACAGGGGCAGAGCTTCCGCAGCAGGACCGGAATCTGGTCAAACAGCTTCCGCAGAGACATCTGACGCCCGTTGTTCCGAATCGCCTTCTTCAGGATGCCCAGTTCAGAACTGGAAGCGCTGCTGCCCCCGGAAACCGGAATCTGGGCCGACAGTCTGGCCGCCAGCTCCTGGATGGTTAGTCTCTGGTAACGGCACAGGGTCTCCCGGTACCGGGCAATCTCATCCTCATACTGCTTCCCGTGAAAAGTACCCAGACGGCTGTCTCCCGCAATGGTTCCCAACGCCAGCTCATAATACAGATTTCCTGTGAACGCATCCTGAATCTCCGCTCCGCCCACCTGGCCGGCTTTGTACGCCTGGCTCACGGTCTCCAGTCCGTTGTCCCGAAGCGCTGCATCCGCCTGGTTGAATGCCGTCTTGTTACGCAGCTCTTCCAGATGGTCTGCGTATCTCTCCAAAGTCTCCCGGATGATTTCCAACCACAGCCCCTCCTGCCGGCCCGTTTCAGGCTCCTCCTCTATATGCCAGGCCTCCAGGAAAGCGTCCAACTGCCTGTAAAATTCCTGCAGAGGACCCACATGCTCCGTCAGCATCCCCTCCTCTCCCCGGAGAACGGCTTCCATGACAACCTTTCTGTCCGGAAAGAACCCACATCCCGCCTCCAGGGCGGCAGTTTTGTCCAATGCCGCCTCCAGGGCATCCCAATCCGTGGATACCCCGAAAAACATTCCCGCAGCCAGTTCTGTGACCTGGGACGGCGTCTCCTGAATTTCCCGTTTCCCGTCTTCCAACAGGCACAGCGCCTCATAGAGGGCGGGTATCCGGTCTTTGGTGACGGTTTCCGGCTCTTTGGCATAGAGCCGCAGTTCTTTCACCAGGCGGTTCTGTTCCAGGGCCCTTGGCAGAAACCATTTGCTGCCGGCCTGCTTCCACCGCCTGGCTGCCTGCCCTGCCTCATAAGTAAACACCGCCGGTTCAAACTGTGCCTCCAACAGGGCATACCTGCCGCGGTATTCCTTTCCGGTCTCCGCCAGTCTGCGGAGCGTCTCCCGGGCCTGGGAATAATTGGGGCACTGCAGCAGCCCCCCCAACACGGCGCCGGGCATCACGGCAGCGCCTGCCACTTTCAGCAGCCGCTCCGCTGTCTGTCTGCTTTTATCTCCTATGCCCCCGGCCCAACGGAAAAGGGCTTCCTGATGAGGCAGCGCACGGGTGCATTTTTCTATCATGTCCTTCAGCTCTCCCCGCAGCCGCTCCCGCAGTTCCATGGAATAGGTAAGCCCCTCATACCCCGCCAGAGGATGCTCCGCGTATACGCCCATCTCCCCTATGGCTACTTTGTACTGACGGACCAGCTCCTCCCACTTTTCGACGCGTCCCCTGTCCGCCCCCGACAGTGTCTCTTTGGCAAAACGAATTTTCCCTCTGTGCCCTTTATACCGCTCATATCGCTCAATGGCTTCGTACAGGGAACAACCGTACTCCCGTCTTTGATGCAGCGCCTCTACGACGGCATTCAGCTCCCTCCGTAAATCGTGAATTCGCTCCGCCGTCTGCAGATATTCCTCCGGTGCCTTGATTCTCCCCACTTCCAGGGTCTTTTCCAGTCTGGCCAGAACCGTGCCCTTATTGGTCTTGTTGGAATGAAGCTCCAGGCAGAAGGGATCCAGGCCGATGTCTGCCAGTCTCTTCTGCACCACATTGAGAGCCGCCATCTTCTCCGCCACAAACAGTACGGATTTTCCCTGATAAAGCGCATTGGCAATCATATTGGTGATGGTCTGGGACTTTCCGGTGCCCGGCGGCCCGTGAAGCACAAAGCTCTGTCCTGCCGCCGCAGCCGCAATGGCAGCCATCTGGGAGGAGTCCGCACTCATGGGAACAGCCATGTCCGCCGGCGAAAGTGCCGTATCCAGACGCTCCGGCCGGATCCCCCCTTCCCCCGGTTCCCAGTTCATGCAGCCCTCTATCAGACTGGAGACCACCTTATTCTTCTCGATCTCTCCGCAGCGGCTGCGCAGATCGTTCCACATCACAAACTGGCCAAAGGAAAACAGTCCCAGATACGCCGCCTCCTCCACATTCCACCGCCGCTGCGCCATCACTGCCTGTCTGACGGTATGGAATACCAGACGCAGATCCACCCCCTGATCATCCTCCGGAAGGGGATCCAGACCACTGATTACAATCCCGTAGTCCTGTTGTAAAAACGCAAGCAGCGTCACGTTCACCCGGATTTCTTCCTGCCTGCTGCGGATGATAAATCCCCTGCTGCGCACGCTTCTCACAATGTCCACAGGTACCAGTACCAACGGCGCATACCTGGCTTTCTCCGACACGTCGCTCTCATACCAGCGCAGAAATCCCAACGCCAGAAACAGTGTGTTGGCTCCGTTTTCCTCCATACTCATCCTTGCGGAACGGTAGAGTCCTTTCAGACGTTTATCCAGTTCCGCAGGCTCCAAGAATGTACGGAGGCGATTGCTCTCAAATTCCTGGGAAGCGATATTCTGAATCAGGCTTAAGTCCGTCTCTTCTTCAAAGATCCGGAAATCCCGCTGCGTCCCGGCCCACTCGGAGGGTATCTCCAGAATCTGGAATTCCTTTCCGCCGGACAACCGGTCCTCCAGTCTGCACAAATCCGCCGTCATTATCTGAAAAGCGTTCTTTGTTAACCGGAAATTCAGAAGTGTGTTCCGAAGGCTGAAATCCAACAGCTTCCGCTCCCATAGCTTCTGTTTTGTGATCCCCTCCTCCCGAACGCCCTCCGTCACACGCCCCGCCAGGGACTGATCCAAAGCTGCCGGGAGCGGCGCCTCCGGGGTACGGCCCTCCCTCTCCTTCTCCCCCTGCTCCATCCTGTCCGTTTCCGTAAGCTGCAGGGGAATGGGCCGGATACCGCTGCCCCTGGAACGCCTGACATCTATGACATACCTGAATTCATCCGGGTTTCGGAAATGCCTCCTGCCCGATTCCACCGCCCCGTCAAAGCCGATATTTTTTCCGGAGGTAAAGGCAGTGCATTCCACCAGGAGCATTTCTTCCGCCCCCTGTGCCATTCTCTTCTCAAGGGCAGAGAGATCGTCCACCACACAGTCCGGAAAAGTATTCTCTTCCAGCCAGCAGCCCCCGCAGGCATGTCCCCTCAGGAAAATCAGAAGCGGATGCAGGCCCACCGCCTCCAGGCAGGCCCCGTACAGCAGGGCCAGATCCAGACAGGTTCCCTGCTTCTGATCCAGTACGGTATGCGCCAGCCGGACCCGCTGTCCCGTCTTCTCAAAACTGGCAGGGGGATTGTTGTAGATGATCTCCTCCCGGCGCAGCGCCTCATAGACAGCCCCCATCTGCAGTTTCACATTGTTGGGATTGCGGGTCTGATAACCGGTGAAGGAAGGGCTTCCGGTCCAGTTCTTCAGCACCTCGGACGCATGCTGAATCACTTTTGCTATCACAGGATGGTTAGGCGTCACAAACGCGGCAATAAGCTCCGGCATACAAAGCCCGCCGTTCCACTGATCTGCAGCCAGCAGCTCGATCTCTTTTTCCAGAAGGAAAAGCCGCTCTTCCTTCCGGTACAGTTCCACCACAACCACGCCCAGAAGCTTTTCCGTCAGCGAGAACAGGTACTCCGTCTTCAGCTGAATCCTCACCGGGGAAATCTCCACCGCTTCTCCCGCCGGAATCTCCTGGATAAAATACTGATATTCCCGGGCGAAATCCGGTTCAAACCGGATCCTCACGTCCAAATCCGACAGGACCTCCTCCGTCTCGTTCCTGACAATCAGATTCCGTATCACGGGTACATAATTCTGCTGCATGGCAAAATTAATGGCCCCTGTAAAATTTCCGTCCACGCTTACTCTGTGTTCCATGCCCCTCCTCCATAAGGTATCTCATCCCACTCTGTTCCGTCACAGGCTTTATCACCACAGCCGCTTCTTATATTCTACTATTTTACGGGTGGAAAAACAAGAATTCGATAAAATAAAATGTAATTTTTCGAATGCCCTGGGGCATAAATCACAAAATCGCCAGAGCGTTTTCTATTTGACATCTCCAGTTTTTTAGGACTGGGAATTGAAAAATCATCTTTACAAACGATAGACATCCTCACAATCCAGATGTATAATTATTAATGTCAAGCGGGCAGCGGTATTGATCGGCGGCAAGACCGCCGAAGTGCCGCGCTGTTTCCTTGTATTTGTTGTCAAGTATCATTCGGCGTAATTGCAGACAGTATCAACGAAAAGGTTAAATACATATGAATATTGCAGACAGCATTATAAAAGACAAATTAAAAAACGTGTACTTCATTTGGGGACGCGGCAAAACTACGATTGCCAACCGCTTAAAAGAAGAATACGGTTTCTATATTTACAGCACCGACGAAAGCCGGGATCGCCAGGTAAAATTAGCTAATCCCGTTGACCAGCCCTATATGTGCCGTGATTTTCAAAAGGAATATGGCGTTAAAAGCTTTTGGGAGCTGCCCAAAGAAGTTATCGAGGAATGTGAAAAGCATTTCGTTGCAGAAATGACGCCTATGATGGTTGCCGAATTGATACAGCTTTCTGCTTTGCATAAAGTCATAATCTGCGAAGGAGATATTGACTATTGTGCTATTGCTCCGATTGCTGCTCATACTGTTCATCTCTGCAATCAAAGCACTTCCTTTGACTGGTTCAATCGCCCGGATCATGAAGATATCCGTGCTGTCATTTATGGCAGAACAGATTTAAGTGAAGAAAAAAAGCAGCTGGTAATTCAAAATGCTTATGAAAGTGTTGCCGCAAGTGAAGGGATAATACCCGATTGGGTGGTTGATCTCGGTATTAAAAATATTGTATGGAATGACCATACAGGCATCGACACCACAGCATTGGAAGTTGCGGCATATTTTGGATTGAACAAGCAGGTACTCAATGATGAATGAACCGTTTCCTGTGGCGTTATACAAAAAGATACTGCCTGGTGATGAGAAATGACAATCAACAAAAACGAATACTTAATTTGTCCTTGTAAAGTTTCATCCATACCATATTGGAAAGCAAAGTCTATAACCGTACCCGATGGTATGAGCATTGTACATCAGGACAACTTTAATAAAAAAGAATATCAGCATTACATTGACGAGCCTTATTTCCGCCTGATCCATAATCTGCAAAACCTGCCTGTTCAGGCGCTTCCCCAGGGATATTCGCTTTACAAAGCCGCTTTGAAGGACTTTGCGGAGCATATCAATCGCTGCTATAGCAAAATCGGAGTAACAGAAGCCGACCTGCGAGACTACACAGCCCGCCCTGTGTATGATTCCGCTTTATGGTTGGCAATTCAGGATAATCAGACCAATGAAGTAGCTGCAACAGGAATTGCCGAACTTGACAAAGAGATTGGTGAGGGTGTTTTAGAGTGGATTCAGGTATCGGAACAACATCGCGGACAGGGATTGGGTAAATATGTCGTTTCAGAGTTGTTACGGCGAATGAAAGACAACGCTAAGTTCGCTACTGTATCCGGTCAATGTAATAACCCTGCAAATCCAGAGGTGTTGTATCGCAAGTGCGGATTTACCGGCTCTGATGTTTGGCACGTTTTGAGAAAGGGGGAGCTTCATAACCCGGGCTGAACAAAATATAGGCGCTAAACCATTTCTTTCGCCATAAATAAAACGTGTTCACAGTCCGCAAACCCGTTTTTTCGATAGAAGGCGGGTGCCGGGGCATATTTGTTGGTAGAAAGAGTAATCCCTGCCAATCCTTTTTCCGTTACGTATTTTTCGATCTGCCCAATCAGCATGGAACCGTATCCTTTACGCTGTTGTTCCGGTTTTATGAACATTTCCTCCACGAAAATTTCACTGTTATTCCACCATACTTTTTCGTGTGCAAATATGCCGCCCATGATTTCATTTCCCTCTTCTAAAACATAGCCTACAAATTTTTTCATCTCAAAAAAATCCGTCAGGTACTCTGCTGCCGTCTGCTTTGTCCAAATACACTGCCACAGTTCATTATTGTATACACTGCACAAATGCTCATGTACGGTAAAGAAGCAAGCAACTGAAAACAACAGATAGACCGCC
>CAJUFB010000007.1:63218-102188 GCA_910585805.1 uncultured Acetatifactor sp. | reverse complement strand
GATCTGATATCGTAATGATCGCCCCCATGGAAAAACCGATGAGAAAGATCAGCGGAATCTTCCTGGTTTTCGATATCTGCACACCGATACCTTCACCCAAAGGGGTCATGGACATCTCCGCGCCAAGCTGGAAAAAGCCCATTCCGATCACCAGCATAATCGCGCCGACTATGAACATCACCATGGTCCCCAGGTCTATGGGCACCAGCAGGATGCTCAAAAGCAGCACAATGCCCGTTATGGGCAGGACGGCGGAGAGGGATTCCAGTATCTTTTCTTTCAGTTTCTGGTTCATCAGCATCACCTCTTCTTTAAATTATTCACATTTCCTTATCATGAATGACACGGCTCCCGATGTACCAGAATCCCTGTACTGCACCGAATCCACGCCGGCTGAAGCCCCTTTCAATACAGAGGAGGCCGTCCTCTGCCATAATATGGGGAAGCTTCTGAAAACAGCTGAACTCTCTGTCATTTTCTGCCACACTCCGTTACCATGCTATTGAATTGCCGGAAAATAACTGCTGCAAACGGCGCGCATCTGCGGCTCACTCCGACAACATACCGGAAGCTCTCCATCTCTCCCGGCGCTGCCTTCGGATAAGGCATCAGTCCGCATCTGCGCAGAATATATGCTCGTCTTGTACAGATTGGTAACTACCGGCGGTCTTGAGTATAACTGCCGGAGTACAGAAAACAGCACAAATCTATATCTTCCAGGCATCCGATACAAAATAACTCAACGCCGCCCAAGTATAAAGCGGATAGAAATTGCCCCTCTCGTCACGGCCATCCCGAAGCACTCGTATCGCATCCTCCCTCGTCAGAAGAGCAAAGCCGTCAAACTGCTCGGAGCCCACCGCCCCCTCCTGGGAAAGCGCCGACAGATCTGCGTTACGTAAAACCGCACATACCAGTGCATTACTCTCGTCTGTCATTCCGGGCGTAGAGAACACCAACGGATTTACGGCGAATACCCTGTCTCCTTCCGTCACTTCCAGCCCGGTCTCCTCCTTAATTTCCCGGACTGCGGCAGAATAGACGGGGTCCTGTCCGTCTTCGTCTTCCTTATCAAGCAGTCCCGCCGGCACGCTGAGCAGATACCGTCCCACCGGATAGCGGTATTCATAGGACAGCAACAGCTTCGGCTCCTCCCCAGGCGTATCAAGAATCACAATACAGCTTACCGCATCAGGCAGCATGGTCCTGAACTCCTCGTCTGATTTGACCGCAATCAATTCCTCCATGTTCCGTCTGGTAGCGTCATAGTAATGCTTTCCCGGGGCATACTGAATGTCAGCCACTTTGACATAAGGCGAATCAAAAACCGCCTTTATGTCCTCTTTTCTTATCTGTTGATTTTCTCTCACTTTTTGTCTGCTCCTTCTTCGTCTCTCTTATCACTTACACTAAAATTTCCGCGTATCCGGCGGCTTCACTCTGCATGAAGATTTACTGCGAAAGTCCTGCCTCTTGCCTGCCGAAACCGCGCATTCAAAATGAACTCCCCCTGCTCATTTTGCAGGACAGCCGTGCGTCAAACCGCATGTCCTTGCAGTTTGTGTGCATCCCAGTGTGTCAGGGGAGACACACGGTAAACCCCAGACTTTCATGCAAGGTGCAGCAGCCTGTTGCATGGGAATTTACTGTACGTTGACTATGTATCCTGTAACAGTCCGTTCATTTTGCCGAACTGTTACAGACGCGGCCTGTCACCTTACAGGTATTTCTCCAAATCGCTGCACAGCTTTTCCTCAATGGAAATCAGCTTCTCGCTGATATCCCTGGACTTATGGTCCGCCGTTTTGTACTGATTGAGGTATTTGTTGAGAGATTTCACCCCCATATTGCAGCCGTCCGTGATCAGGTCTGCCACGGCAGCATCGCTGCAATCCATGCTTAATTTCATATTTGTCTTCATCCATGACATGCCTTTGGCCATGAGTGTAGGATCCTTTTCTTCTGTCCCGTGGCTGATCAGCAGCGAGTGAATCTCGTTTCCCAGCTTTTCGTGGTGATTTTTGCTCTCCTGCAGCAGGTGCTTCATGTCGGTATCCCGCACACTTTCCAGTACTTCGTCAATAGTTGTCACAGCCATTTTCGTACCGGCGTCGCATTCCTGAAGCAATTTTACCGTATCCGAATTTACCATTTTTTCCTGTCGCCTGCATATTGCTTTTATATGACAGGCTTATCCTTTCATATTATTTCGAAGTCACGCATCGACAACCCGTAAAGGATTAGTCTGTTGCCCCTTTTATTATCCCATGTATTTCGAATAATATGTCTTATCGGAAGCAATCCCTTTGCTTCAGATAAAAGGCGCATCCCTTTACGCCGCGTTCAACTACAGGAAGCCGCACCTGCTTCCTGTAGTATGTCTTATGGGAAGCAGTCTCTTCACGCCGCATTCAACTATGGGAAGCTGAGCACAGCCCCATGAAATCACCCGTCAGCAAAATCTGTTTTTACATCAACATATTGTCGAAAATCCGCAGTTACGCCGGGGACCTCCGCAACGGGCAATTTGACATGGAGACCCGCTCTGCCAGGCCGTCCAGACCGTTATCCCTGAGATAATCCTGCAGAATCGGCTGCGACTGCGTGGATTCCGGCCCGATAATAATTTCCGGCACCAGTTCCTCCCAGCCGATTCCGATTTTCCGGCACATGGAATCCAGTTCCAGGGGATAGTACTTCTTGATACGCTCCCTGCTGATATGGTAACAGGGCCTGATATCAAAATAATCCCTGACCGCAGGAGAAACCACCAGCCGAACCTCTTTCTCTGACAGAAAAGACGGATGTTTAAAAGCCGCGGAACAACTCCAGGCATAATTCAGCGCCTTCTGAATATCCGGACTTTCCGCCGACAATTCCTCATTCCTCTTTACCAGACGGTAAAACACCCCTGTCAGATTGTGTGTGCTCATGTCCTCCTGATAGAAAACCGTCTGAAGCGACAATGCCCCCTGCGCCATTTTCTGCAGGTATTTTCCCTGAAAGGCAACGCATACGCCGCGTCCCCGATTCCCATACCGCTCCCACTGGGCCGCGTCATCCCTGTGAAGCGAAAAACACGCCGCATAGGCCGGATGGTAAAATTCCCTTTTCAGCGCCTCTTTAAATAGCTCCTTCACCTGCGCCGCCTTCCGCAAATCTCCCTCATCTTCCAGCCGCCCGGCAACTGCGTCGCACAGCCTGTTCATAAAATAGCGCATTTCCGCCGCATCATTCATATTGAGGACATTATTGACCCGAAGCCTCGCGTCGTGGAGAATTCCGTCCAACGCCTGAAAATCCGTGTAATGATAGAGTATTTCATTTTCATACGTTTTTCCGTTCATTCACATCACCAGCCATATATCCATAATTTTCTCACCAATATATAATAATACCCTGTTGTCCTCCTGTAATAAGCCTGCCCGGACATCTCACAAAAACTTCCCCATCACCTCAGACAGCTGCCCCATGTCAAGAGGCTTGGACAGATGTGCATTCATACCGCTCTCCAGCGCCTTCCTTCTATCTTCCTCAAAAGTATTTGCCGATACCGCAATGATGGGAATCTCCGCCAGATTCTTATCTTCTATCTGCCGGATAGCTCTGGTGGCCTGATAACCGTCCATCACCGGCATCTGAATATCCATCAGAATCAGATGATAGGTTCCCGGGCGGCTCTGCGTTATCTTTTCAACCGCAATTTTCCCGTCCTCCGCAGTCTCCACAAGGAATCCGGCATCCCTGAGCATCTCAGCCTCGATTTCCAGATTGATCTCATTATCGTCCACAAGCAGGATTTTTTTTGAATCCGCCGGTTCCGCAACTGCATTTCTCTCTTCCCCCAAAGCCTCCTGACACGCTTCCGGCAACCTCAGCGGAAGAGAAACCACAAACCTGCTCCCCTTCCCCACTTCGCTGCCCACATATATATTCCCGCCCATCATATCCACAAGCTTCTTCGTAATCGTCAGCCCCAGGCCGGTGCCGTGGATTCCGCTGAAAGTCGTATTCTTTTCCCTTTCAAAGGGGTCGAAGATATGCTTCAGAAATTCTTCGCTGATACCGATGCCGTTGTCTTCCACCGTAAACTCATATGCGATATAATGATCTTTCAGCGCTTCCTGCTCTGTGACGGCAACGGTAACTTTTCCGTTTTCCTTCGTGTACTTCAGCGCATTGTCCACCAGATAGGAAAGAATCTGGGCAAGCTTGTCCCTGTCTGCAGAGACAATGTCATGGCGAAGACTTGAGATATCCAGGTAAAACATAATATTCTTTTCCGCCGCCCTGAAAAATACCGTCTTCTGAATCTCCTGCATCAACTCCAGCAGGCTGCACTCGCCCTCCTCCACCCTCAGCTGAGCGGATTCCAGCCTGGATATTTCCAGCACATCATTCAGCAGATGAAGAAGCTGCTCCCCGAATACCGTTATCATATCCAGGTATTCCCCTGCTTTTTCCCTGTTGTCCAGATTCTTCCGCGCAAGGGCAGTATAGCCCATAATCGCGTTCATAGGCGTCCTGATGTCGTGGGACATATTGGAGAGAAACAGATTCTTCGCATTGTTGGCCAGATTCGCCTCGTGCAGTGTCTCCACCAGCAGCTGCTTCTGATTCATTTCCCTCCTGACTTCACTATCCGTATTCCGATAACCGAACACCACCTGGGAAACACTCTCTTCCTTCCCCACATCCACCACACGAAGCTGCATATATGTCGGTTTCCCGCCCTTTACAATACGGTAATTTATGCAAAATATTCTTTCCCCGGACAATTTCTTACGGATATATTCCGCATCGGATATCCCCGTCAGCAGTTCCCTGTCCTCCGGATATACCCAGTTCCTGATATAATCGGAATCAAATCCCGCAAAATCCCGCACATAATTCCCCTCCGGAAACTGCGTCTCAAATCGGCTTCCCACCCGATATGCCTTGATTTTGCCCCTGTTCAAATCAGCATAGAAAATCGACTCATAATCCGTGCTCAGCCCCTCGATGATTTCCAGCCTTCGGAACTGCTCCTGACGATTTTTCTCCAGCGTCTGGCTATACTCCTCCAGCTTTGTCTGAAAAATCCACTCATTCTGCCTTTTTTCTTCCAGGAAAGTCTCTTTCTCTTCTATCAGGCGGGTCTTTTTCTCTGTGGCATCTCCGGCAAAGACATAGAATACATTTCCTACCGTCTCCCCGTGAATATAATGCCCATAATCGTCAATCCAGCGTATATCACCGTCTTTCGTGATAATCCGGTATTCCACATAATCCAGATCATAAGAGCTGGCGGCAATCTGCTGCCGGATACTTTCCTCCACAGCCTCCAGATCATCCGGATGGACAATGCCCCGAAACGAATTTCCCGTCACTTTCCGGAACTCCTCCAGCGTATCACAGTTAAAAATCCGGACCATAGCCTCATTGGCATAAATGATTTCTTCATTTCCGTCCGCATGGTAGACAAAAAAACCTCCCGGCATCCTGTCTACAAAACCCTTCATGCACCGCGCCAGTTCCAGGTTCTTCCCTTCCGGCGCCGGCCCGGGCTGCGATTCCTGTATACATGTCAAATTATCCCCGTCTCTCTGAAAATATTCCAGAAAAACGATCAAATCCTCGATAATGTCGTGTTCTGCCCGATTCCGGCTGTCCATACACATATCCCCCTGTAATATCATGTACCACCTCTATCATAACACTTTTGAAAATATCTGTCATCACTTAAAAACCTAAAAAGCACACCCAAAAGCCCCTCCATCGGAACTTCATCCGACAAAGGGGCAATCTCTCTCAAAACTGTATGGGTTCCACATCCACCGTCAGAGGCTTCATCTCATATTCCGGAAAGCTGTCAAGCAATTGTTCCAGGCACTGGGTCGTATTATAAACCACATCATGAGCCAGCATGACCACTTTCTTCCTCCCCAGGGTGCTGCTCACGGCATTCTGAATCAGGGCCTCCGGCGCGGACTGCTTTACCGCATCCTCCAGGCTGGCGTTCCAGTCAAAATAGATATATCCGTTTTCGGTCATCTTTTTGATGATTTCCGCTCCGACTGTCTTATTATAAGCGTTGACGCTGCCGCCGGGAAACCGGAACAGCTTCGCCTCCACCCCCGTCACCTCGTACACCGCATCATAAGCTTTCTGAAAGTCCTCCAGATAGCTGTCCACACTTTTGTAGAGCTGTTTGTAGTCATGATTGTTGCAGTGAATGCCGATGGTATGGCCTTCTTCCACAATCCTCCGCGCTACATCCGGGTGCTTCCGCACATTTTCCCCCACCACGAAAAAAGTTGCCTTGATATTCCGTTCCTTCAGTATATCCAGCACCGCCGTCGTATTGTCGGCGGAAGGACCGTCGTCGAAAGTCAGGTACATGGTCCTGGGGTTAAAATATGTATTGATTCCCTGGGCGATTCCTTCCGCAAGCTGCTCCTGATAGTCCCCTGTGACAATGCTGCTCCTGTCGCTGCGGCTGGAGAGAAATGCGGTCTCTATCAGGCATGCCGGCATGGACGTATTCTTCAGGACATACAGTTCCTGCTCGTTCTGAACCCCCCTGTCCACAGCCCCTGTCTTTTCCACCGCTCCCTGATGCACCAGTTCGGCCAGACGTCTGCTGCCTTCCGATTCGCCGTAATACCAGGTCTCAATCCCTTGAATGTCATCCACATCCTCCTCATACGCATTCTGATGTATACTGACAAATATGTCAGCTTTTTCCGCCTCTGCCCTCTCCACCCTCTCTTCCAGTGACACATCTGTCATGTCATCTTCCCGAAGCAGCAAAGTCTCAAATCCCATTCCCTGAAGCTTACCAGCCAGCCTGTTGGCAATCTGCATATTAATCTCGCTCTCCATTACCCCGTTCCGGCTGCAGCCTGTGTCAGTGCCGCCATGCCCCGGGTCAATGACGATAAACGGCTTCTCATGCTCCGCCGTCTCCCTCTCCAGTACCTCATTGGGCACCATGGGAACCGGTCCAAGTATTTCCTGAGACTGGCTCTCCCCTTCGATTTCTTCTACTTCCCCCGTTCCGAATATTCCGGAAGCCTCCCCCGCCTTCACAAAGTGGATTCCCCCCAGTCCCAGAAGCACTGTACAGACAAGCATTGACACCATCGCCACACGTTTCTGAAACCTCTGTTTTTTCTTTCTGCGCCTTCTTTCCATACGTGCTCTCTCTGCACGTTTTCTTTCCACACGCTGCCTTTCATAATCCATATCCGTATCATGAGGCCTGATCCTGATCAGCTCTACACCCTCTGCATCACGATTTCTGCCGTTTCTTTTGTCCATAACCCAACCCTCTTCCATATTTTTCTCCCGATCCCCCGGGCCTGTTCTTCCATCTCAGATTCCTTATCAGCCCTGCCAATATCCATATCCTTCAGCTTTCTTTCCGCCGCGCCCCCAGGCTCATAAAAGACTCTCCAGTATCCGTCTTCTACAGTATACGGGAGAGCCACATCAAAATACCATCTTTTTTGTAAACAAGTTTTATCCTTTTTCCATCAAAGTTGTATCCTGAAGACTTTTCCGGCAACGCTCCCGATGCATGCACGACAGCAGCGCCTTACCTCGATATCTTCAGATATATCTCATTAATCCCCTCATAAAACCCTATCGTCACTACAGTACTGTCGTCTTCCATCCCCGCAAAGCAGTATTTTTTAAAATACGGTGTGTTTTCGGACAGCGGATTGGCATTCTCATATTCCGACGGTGTCTCCAGTCCCATGTACTCCGCCCATGCAGCCGCAATGCCGTCCGCATCCACGGCCTCCCAGGAAGAAATTTCCGTCCTGGCGTAAAATTCATACACCTTACCCGTATCTGCGTCCACATAGGCATCCAGCAGACAGGATTCCCCTCCCGCATTCTGTACGGCGGTTCCCAAACTCACCTTCCACACCAGGACGCTGTTCCTTGGCTCCGGCACATCAATGGCAGAATACAGCACCGCCTGATAAGAGTCCTCCCGAATTTCTTCCACTTCCTCCGGCAGGATTCCCCGCTCCTTCAGTTCCCGAATGCCCTGATTGCAGAGCTCTATGCCGGAGTTCTCCGAAGTCCCCTCCGCAAATGTTTCTTTCTTGTTTGCCACAAAGGCATAGGTGCCTGTCACATCCTGAAAGTCCGCATCGGCCCTCGTCAGGGCATTCTGTTCGCTTTCCGGCCGGGTCTGGCTGTTCAGGCATTTTGACAGAATATATACCTTTTCATTGCCGCTGAGAGAGTAACGGTATCCTTCCGTCCCCATATCCGTCTCCTGGGTCTGAATCTGGTTCAGAATCCCCTTATCCCGATACCTGGCCAGCGTCTCCGGCCCCCACACCGCCAGTGCCACAATGACTGCTGCTGCCACTATTAACAGCAGACTGATTTTCTTAACCACCTTCATACTGTCTCTGCCACTTCCTGCACGTTTTTCCATCTGCCATATATACGCTTCTGTCATTTATGTTCAATATCCGTTTCGTCCGATTCTTTCTTTTCCGGCGCTTCTGCACCGCCTTCCGCTTCTCCGATACCGTCCGTACAAGGTTTCATTTCATCGCCCGCAGCCCCAGCCGCTTCATTGTCCGGTATCACAGGCTCTCCTTCAGCATCCGCCGCTTCTTCAACCCTGTCCGGAATCACGAAGCTGATGGAAGTCCCTTCCCCCACTGTGCTCTCAATGACCAGCTCGCTGTCATGAAGCCGCAGAATCTCCACACACAAAGCAAGTCCCAGTCCCGCGCCGTTTTTGCTTCGGGAACGGGATTTATCCACCATGTAGAACGCTTCCGTAACCTTTTTCAGCTCCTCCTTCGGAATGCCCACTCCGTGGTCCCTCACACAGAAAGCATATGCGTTCTCCACTCTTTTTCCCAGGACCTCCACCAAGTCTCCTTTACCGGAAGCCTTGCAGGCATTGTCCACCAGGTTCAGCAGCACGGATTTCAGAAGATTCGCCTCCGCATACACCATCCCCTCCCTGAAGGCAATCCTGAGTTTCTGTTCCGTATTTCCGGAAAACATGCTTTTCAGATAATCAAAAAGGCCTTTTGCCGCCATGGGCTGACGCTCTATTGTATCTCGCTTCGTAACAATGATATCCAACAGGCGGAAAGACATATTTTCCAGCCGTTTTCCTTCCGTATAGATATAATTTGCAGATAAAAAATGCTTCTCCTCATCCAGCTTCCGGGAGCGCAGCAAGTCCGCATAGCCGATAATGGCAGTCAGCGGTGTCTTTAATTCATGGGCAAAAGCCGCGATAAAGTCCTCCCTTGCCCTCACCTCTTCCTGAAGCTCACCTATGGTTCCTTCCAGTACATTCGCCATACTGTTAAAATCCATTGTCAGCTGCCCCAGTTCGTCATTACTAATCTGCCGGGCACGATAGCTGTAATCCCCTTCCGCCATCTTCCTGGTAGCCCGGTTCAGCAGCCGGATAGGCTTGGTCAGCCAGGTACAGATCAGGAACATCACCACTGTGCAGCACACCAGCATGGCAATGGTAATCCGCTGATACACGGAAAATCCCAACGTCCGCTCCTTAAATACCTCCGTCACATCCTCCAGTGTCTCCAGATACAGCCTTCTGTCCAGAGCATTGATGACACTTCCCGTGTGGACATAGTAATTCTCTCCCTGGGGAACCACCTGCCAAATCCGGTTTTCCTCCGTAATCTGCTGCAAAAGAGCCGTATCCTCCGGAAAGCCGTCGCTCTCATAGAGAACCTCCCGGTTTTCATTGGACAAACGCAGCCAGCGCCCGGAACCCTTTCCGCTGCTCTCCAGCTTGGAGCCAATCTGCTCCACCGCGATATCCTGAAGTACATTATATTTAGTGGGAATATTCAGCGCTGCCGTCTCAAAGGCAAAGCGCAGGATATTGCTGTCGTCCAACGCCTTGGAAACCTCTCTGTCCAGCGATGTCTGAAATACGGAATTGACAAAAAGATAACCGCTGAGCCCAAATGCAGTCGCCATGATAATAATGGTCCCCAGCAAAATCTTGTATACAAACTTCATTGTCAGATTTCCAGCCGGTAGCCTATCTTATACACTGCCACCAGGTTCTCCTCCCACCCCATTTTCCGGCGCAGTCTCTGGACATGCAGGTCCAGGGTGCGGCTGTCCGCCATATACTCGTCTCCCCACACTTTTTCGTATAAATTTTCGCGAAAAAGCGCAATATTTTTATTGCTGATGAACAATAGCAGCAAACCGTATTCCTTATTGGTAAGCACAACAGGTTTCCCCGCCTTTGTCACCTTCCGTGCTTCCCTGTCCACCACCACATCCCCGGCAGTCAGGATGCTCTCGGTCTTATTGTAACGCCGCAGCACTACTTCCACCCGCGCCACCAGTTCCACCACATCGAACGGCTTCACCAGATAGTCCTCCGCCCCCAGCTTCAGGCCTTTCACCCGGTCCTTCACCTCATGCTTTGCAGTGATGAAAATCACGGGCACCTTCAGAGGTCTGATATATTCCATGATATCAAACCCGTCCGCCCCCGGAAGCATGATATCCAGCAAAATCAGGTCAAAATTCTCCGTCTCGATCAGATCGATGGCCTCCAGACCGTCCTGCACCGTCTTGCACTGATACCCTGCCGCCGACAGATTGATATCAATCAAATCACAAATAGGCTTCTCGTCATCCACAATCAGTATCTTAATCATTCCTCTTTTGGCCACCCCCAATATTCCCTGATAATCTCCACCAGCCCGGCCATTGTATCCTTTTCCGTACACTGGTAACTCTTCTCGAACTCCTTATCCTCCTCGAAGCCATCCGTGCGCTGGTAATAAATATCACATTTAGTGTCAATCAGCAATTCCCCTTCAGGCCCGGCATAGCTGTATCTGGCCAGCACCACGATGTCCTTCATACCGTCCCCGTCCATATCCCGGCAGGTCATTCCCTTCAGGGCGTATAGATTGTCATAATCCTCCATGGGCTGGAAGCTCCAGACGATGCTTCCCTGAGCGTTGACCAGATAAATCATAAAAACGTCATATTCCGCCATCCGGATAATGCCCGGCACTACCTGCAGCTTCCCCTGTTTTTCAAAATCCCGGGAATAATTCTGTTCCTCAATGATCCGGAAGCCATTATCCAGCAACTCCTCCAGCGTCGTTGCCGTATACAGAATCTCCGTGGAATTGCCGTCGCGCACATAGGCGGCTATGAGCTCCGCGCTTTTATTCATGCTGAAACGATTGACTTTGTCAGAAATCCGCCAGTCTCGGTACAATTGTCCGTCCCTCTGGAAAAGCACGTCCCCTATCTTATAATTTTTGCCCGCATACTCACCCGTGTCATTCTCACAGTTGACAATCAGGATGATATCCGTCAGCCCGTCATGGTTCAAATCCTGAAACGACACTGCCGCCAGCCCCTTTACAGGCTGTTCCAGCTGATCCAGCTGCCTGTAATTCGCCTCCAGCTGGTCCGTCTTGTAGAGTACCTTTCCCTCGCTGTCGGTGATCAAAACCGCCAGACGATGGTATTCCCGATGAAGAATGGGCACAAAATTCACTTCCTCGTCCCCAAACCCCTCCAACAGTACCGGGAAACAGTGTTCCTCAATCTTTTCGTAACCGCTTTCCTCAATATCCTCCACGGTCTCTATTCCGGCGAAGCTTTCCTGATAATCCTCATATCTCTGAACCAGAAGCCCGATGGCTTCATTCTGCGCCAGAGCCTTTCCCGCCGGCAGCACCCATATACAGATACAAAGTGTAAAGAATATCAGCCTGCACTTTTTTTTCACTGGCTCCTCCTTTCCCATTCCAACTCAGCCCCAAGGGCGTACTTCCGAACGCGAGTATAAAATGCCTGAAAGTATTCCATTGTCATAAAAAAGTTAACTGTCTATCATATATGTACTGTCAGTATAATCCACTATTGCATCATTTTTGCTACAAAATTATAAACCATAGAGAACGCTATTGACAATACAAATCAATAAATTTGTGAATATCCGCTTGCTTTTGTGCCTTAGCTGTAATTGGTTAAAAAAAAGAAAGACACCTGTGGGTACAGATGTCTCTCAACGGATAGCTGTGCATTACCAATACGGTTTCCAGTCACGCTGCAGCCTGGTCAATGCCTCCATAAAGAAATAATCCCCAAACAAACAGCATTCATCCCTGCCGTTATCCTCCGGAATCACATTCCCCGGTGTACTGCAGCAATAAGTGCCATGAAGCAGTAATCCGTTGGATTCCCTGTAATCCCTGACCATATAGCCGTCATAGAGAGATTTCACGATACGTCCGGCGCAGACCCTATATTTCTCCGCCTCCTCCGCCTCCAGATGCTTCGCCATCTCCAACATCCCACAGGCCGCAATCGCTGCTGCAGAAGAATCCCTGGGCCATTCGTCTCCTTCCGTGATACACAGGTCAAAGTAGGGTACCATGTCCTGAGGCAGATGTTCCATATAATATGCCGCAGCCTGCCGGAACATTTCCCTGCACTCCTCCATACCGGTATAACCATAGGAAAGCGCAGCCCCGTAAATTGCCCAGGCCTGCCCCCTGGCCCAGGCGGAATCATCGCTGTAGCCCTGTCTGGTAAAGCATTTTATCACTTCTCCCGTGTCTATATCAAACAGCGCCGCCTGGGCTGCAGAGCCGTCCCCGCGCAAAAGCAGTTTCCGGGTGGTACGGTAATGTCTTACCGCCGTTTCCCTGTACCCGGAGTCGCCGGTTATTTCGGACGCCCAGTAAAGCAGCGGAATGTTCATCAGACAGTCGATAATCGTCCGGTACTCCTCCCGGCAGTCCGGCCTGTCAAAGGATTGTATAAACTCTCCCTTCTCCCGAAACATGGAGCGCAGACTGTCCGCCGCCAGAAGCGCCGTCTCCTTCAGCTTTTCGCTCCCTGTCAGCTTATAGCCCGCCACACAGGACAAAGTATACAGAAATCCCAGATCATGACTGTCTGTGGCAATCCGTTTCCTCAGCCATTCCCGAAAGCTGATACACTGAGCCAGCGCCGCTTTCCCGATTGCCGCATTCCCGCAGAACTCACAGGCCAGCCAAAGCTGCCCGGTCCAGAAGGCACTGGTCCATTCCGAATTATCGCACACCCCATAAAAAGACGCTTTGCTGGCGGAGGTGGGAAACTGTTTTGTATAGCTGGACAAATTGCGCCAAATCTGCCCTGTACAGACCTTCAGGCCCGCCTCCGCCTCTGCTCTCGTAATCTGCAGCATGTTTTGCCTATTTTGCATCATATTATTTTCCTTCCGGTATGTTTTCCGTGTCCTGCGGACGATTTTCATCCTCAACGCGACACATATCGTCCTTCCACGATATCCGGTATCCTTTTCCGTTATATCGAAATACCGCTGTACCCTGCTCCCTGTCCACCGCGATGTCTGAGATTTCCGGCCTGGCCTTACGGAAAGGCGCCAGTATGGTCAGGTAATCCCGCCCTACGGAAGCCTGCCCCTCATCCGTGAAACGCACTCTGACACTGGGTCTGTCAGAATCTATTCTTTCCGACAGCCTTCCCTCACACAGTTCACATTTCAAATGTCCCGCCGTCCGGATTGCCAGAGATACCTCCTCATCCGTATATACCATATCCCCTTCCTGTTTCACATGCAAGGAATCCAGGTGAAACCAGATATCCACCTTCTGACCCCTGTAATGCTCCAGGCGGTCCCATACCACCAGAAACCCTTCCCTCATCAGAATCAGCAGCCTGGAATGGATTGTAGGAAAATACGAAGTGTGAATCGCCCAAGCCGCCAGAAAGCCGTCCTCCTCCGTCACATTGCAGATACATCCGTTTTTCTCGTTCCGAAAAAGCCAACGGCTTACGTAATCATAGGGCTCCCTCTCTCCCAGAATCAGGGTATTATGCATGGTAGCCGATTTAAACAGACGTCTGTCGGCTCCCTCTCTGTAAGTGAAGCGCCCCGGGTCAATGACCAACGCTTTTCCATAAGCACAGAAGTCAAAAGAGGCCGGGTCCATGTGGGAATGGCCGTTATAACAGGGAATATGGCATCCGAAAAATACGCTCAACGCTTCTCTGCCCCAGTCTGTCCTCATCATGACCTGATCCAGCTCTTTCTGCCAGCAGACGGTAGATAGGGAAAAAGTCTGTTCGTATAAACTAACTTTGCTCCAGTCAATGCTGCCGACCTCCAACGGATGGAGCTCACTGACGCTTCTGATCTTTTCCTCTCCCAGCAGTCCCGCCAGCACCGCAAGCCCCCCGGACTCACCAAAGGCCTTAAATGCCAGAATCGCCGGAATGACGGCTTCCTCCCGGGGATCGGAATCCCCCCACGGGACGGCTGCCCCCGTAGGCCGTGTGGCGCATAAGGCATATGTCATTCCCTTCCTGATTAACTCCCTGCATTCCCCGGGAACCGGAATCTGCAGTTCCTCCGCCGCCAGGAGCCACCTGCAGAAATACTCCATACAATTGAAATGGTACGATGGACTGCCCTCCACCTGGCCGCCGTCGGCCGTCAGCTGCTTTTGCACACAGCGGGCAAGCTCTCTGCACGCATGAGACGCCCATTCCGGGGCATCGGGAATTTCCTTCAGCATTGCCGCCGCATGGAGAAGCCCCAGATTTTCCATAACATAATGATTATGGTCCGCCTCCGGCCACAGTAAAGGCGCAATCCGAAACAGAACCTCCCCATGCAGCCGTATACACTCCGCCACGGCAATAAATTCTTCCCAGCTCATCACACCCTCCTGAATCAGTGTCGGGACGGCATAATTCCAGGCATCGAACATCCGGATTCCTGTCTCCAGCGATCTCCAGGGTGTGGCCCTCTCTGTATTACTGAAAATCTCTTTCGCTTCGGAAGGGTCTTCTGTAAGCTCAGGGCAGGGGCATTCGCTCATCCAGTCCGTCAGTTCCAGCCGGATGCGCTCCAGATATTTTCTTTCTCCCGTGGCACAATAACACAGAATATAGTCCTTCCATTGACTGTGCCGGTTTAACCCCCACACGTACTCCTCGTCCCCCACCGGATTCTCCTTCCACAGCGGCGGATCCCCCACAAAACAGGGACGGTTTTCCGTTCCGGGAAGCAGGATATAGCCCCGATACTCCTGCTCTCCCCTCTCCAGAACGGCATCCATACCGCGCCGTCCCTTCACGTTGCCTTCTATCTGCCTGCAGAGCGGAGCCCCTTTTGCAATCCTGTCATAAGCTGCCTTCAGACATCTCTCCATATCCCTGTCGTTTTTCATCCTTTTACCCCTCCTGTCACACCCCCGATAATCTTTTCGGACAGACACAGATACAGTATGATGCATGGCAATGTAACGATTACCACTGCAGCAAACATTCCCGCCCAGTTTCCCGTATATTTCATGGAATTGATCAGGCTGTGCAATCCTATGGCTACCGGCTTTACCTTATCGGAGCCCGCCATAATCAGAGACATAAAATACTCGTTCCACACACCCAGGAAATTAAAAATACTCACTGTGGCAATGCCGCCCTTCGCCATGGGCAGCATAATCTGCCAGAAAGCCCTGACCGGTGAGCAGCCGTCTATCGCCGCCGCTTCCTCATAACTATAGGAAAGGCCCGTAAAAAAGTTATATAAGAAAATCGTGGTATACGCTATTTTTGTGCCGATGTACAAAAGAATCAGAACCACTCTGTTCGCCGCCACATTATTCATGACGCCCGCCCTGGCAACCAGCTGAAACAGCGGCAGAATCACCATGATGCCGGGGACTGACATGGACGCGACCAGGATAACCTGAATCAATCTGTTGCCCCGGAACCGGAAGCGGGCCAGCGCATAGGAAGCCGGAGCGCAGATTGCAATGGAGCCCACAAGCGTTACAGCCGTGTAGAGAATGGAATTGCCGAAAAATACCGAAACTTTTGATGTGGTCCACGCGCTCACATAATTTTCAAAATGAACGCCGCTGCTCATAGCAAACACATTCCCCGAGAAAATTTCCTTCGTAGTGGAAAAGCTGGCCGCCACAACCCAACTCAGCAGATAAAGCGTAAAGGCACACCATGCCCCCAGTATCAGATATCCCGGCAGATTCCGCAGCCCGTCCTTCACGGCCGAGTCAAATCGTCTATGTGGCTTTTTTCCTGTCATATATCCCTCTCCTTTACATTTCCAAATCTTCCTCTTTGATCAGCCGGTTGCACAGCATGAATACAATCACCGTACATATGCTCAAAATGATTCCCACAGCCGCCCCCATACCGGCCTGTCTGTCATCCGTAGTACCGCCCGTACCGTATATCAGGCTGTACATATAAACCGTAGGCGTTATTGTGGACAATTCCGCGCCATCGGTGGAAAAGAGCTGCGACCATGTAAAAAACCCCGCCACGCTGATCGTCCACATGGTCAGAATGGTTTTGAAGATTCCCTTTAAAAGAGGAAGCGTAATATACCTGTCGGCCTGAAGCCGGCTGGCTCCGTCAATCCTGGCCGCCTCCTTCAATTCCGGGCTGATCCGCGTAATGCCGCTGAACCATATCAGCATGAAATAGCCTATCATGCCAAAGCAATACGCCACCATCATGGACATAAACTTGTGGTCCGCGTCGGTCCAGGGAGTGGATGCAAGCCCGTCCAGATGAAGCGCCGTAAAAAGCTTTTTTAGCAGGCCGAACTGGGGATTGTAGACATATTGCAGCCACATGGCCGACAGGGCAACCGCGCTGACAATGTAGGGCAGATAGATAACCGTCTTAAAGAAGCGCTTAAATCGTATATTCCTTGTCAACATAACGGCAAAAAGCAATGACAGCGTTATGATGGCCAGACCGCCGTAAAGCCAGATTTTCCCCATATTCAGAAGAGACCTCTGAAAAAGGCTCGTATGCAGCAGTTTATTGTAATTCCACAGTCCCGTGAATTTCCATTTCGACACCGGATCCGTTATCCCCTTTATATGAAAAAAGCTCATTGCTACGGTCTTGACGATGGGATAGACATTCAGCCCCAGAAAAATCAGCAGCATGGGCCCCAAAAAGATCAGCAATGTAAGCGGTTTCTGTTTTTTCATCTGCTCCTCCTTCCACACCCGCGAACCGCCTCCGTTCTCTGCCGAACGCCTTTGTCTTTAGAAGAAAAGGGCTATCAGCAACAGATAGAGTCTTCCCTGTCAGATGCAGAAAAGGCATCAGTCCGTCCATGGACAGGCCGCTTTTTCCCTCCAGGAAGGCGCAGGATATGATACAGTTGTAGATCATCAGATCCTCCAGTGGGAAGTTGGCATGCACCTGGCCCGGGCGGACGACAAAAATATCGCCTTTCTTCAGGATATAATTGGTGCCCTCCAAAAAGGCCACCCCCCTGCCGCTGTACACATAGAACAGTTCCAGGAAATCCGCATGGGTATGCAGACGCTCCGGCTCGTAGGAGTCCACCAGAATTTCCGAAGGCTCCTTTCTCCCCTCCCGAATCCAGAGACTGGCAGGGCTTTTATAGCCCTTCCTCAGGAAATCCCTGCTGGCCCATACCGCATTCCCCCCACCCCATTCCGCCATATGATAATGCAGCATCTCTGCCTGCGCATTCTCCTGATGATTGTGCCGCATTTCCATCTGCGTCTTCTCCTGATTTTTCTCCTGTGCTTCCATTTGATTCTTTTCCTTTACAGTCTTACCAGCCATGCCGCCTGTACCTTCTGCATCTTCCTTAACAGCACAAACCAATCCGGCAGAAATTATACTGCAGACCGCCAGGATTTACAGTGATGCCTTCGGGAAAATACCTGGCTGGCGGTCTGCAGTCGGGTTGCACTGCAAATTCAATTGGTGTGCAGTATATACTCACGCTTTAATACATCTGCCAAATAAAATGTATTAAAGCGGGCACTTTGTTCTGCTATCCACTTTCCAAAAAATCAATACAAAACAGTCATCTGACAACATTGTCCACAGATTAGATTGTCACTATTATATTATATATACTCGAGCTCGGAAACATTTTCGAGCAGGGAAGTGTCTCTAAATTGCAGGAACTGCTTCGCGAACCCTGTATTTGAAAGGAAATAACTGATACGAGTGTCAGTTATTTCCCGGCAATTCCATAAATGTATAACGAGTCAGCGCTTCCGCATGCATAACAAAAGAGCAACAAGGGAATGCGCTCACGAGTATAGCAGGGATGCCTGACGAAACCTTATGTCCTTCAGACATCCCTCTGCAACCATTATAGTATAAAGCTTAACCGAATGAAAGGAGACTTTTATGGAGCTGAATTCCAAGTTACTCTACGACAAAATCATGGGATGCTGGAACGGAAAGAACATCGGCGGGGTTTTGGGCACTCCGCTGGAGGGGAAGAGGGGCGTCTTCGACCTGCAGTTCTATCTCCAGAAGGATATGGACGGCAATCCGCCCCCCAACGACGATTTAGACCTGCAGCTGGTATGGCTGGCAGCTGCGGAGAAGTACGGCCAACAGCTGACACCGGAGATTCTGGGAGAATACTGGCTCACCTTCATCATGCCCCACTGGAACGAATACGGCAGAGGAAAAGGAAACATGATTGGCGGACTGGTACCGCCCTTAAGCGGGCATGTGGAGAACGCCTACCACAACAGCTGCGGGTGTTTTATCCGCAGTGAGGTCTGGGCCTGTCTGAGTCCGGGCAATCCCGACCTGGCCGTAAAATACGCCTATCGGGACGGCGTCATCGACCACAGCGAGGACGGCCTCTACGGAGAGCTGTTCTGCGCCGCCCTGGAAAGCGCCGCTTTCGTGGAATCCGACAGGGATACTCTGGTGGATATCGGTCTGTCCTACATTCCGAAGGACTGCCTGGTAGCCCGGGCCGTGAGGCTGGCTCAGGACAGCTTCCGCCAGGGCCTGACATGGCAGGAGGCCAGGAAGCGCATGATGCAGGAGGTCCCCGGCACCTTCGGCGTCCAGCACAGCACCGATGACAATACAGAAGGCTTCCCCGTCTCCCCCGCAGGCAATGACGCCCCCAACAACATTGGCCTGATGATGATTGGCTGGCTGTACGGGGAGGATGATTTCGGCAGGAGCCTGTGCATCGCCGTAGGCTGCGGTGAGGACACGGACTGTACCGCAGGCACCCTGGGCGCTATCCTGGGAATCATCCATGGCAACAGCAGGCTGCCCCGGGAATGGCTGCACCCTATCAACGATAAAATCAACACCATCTGCATCGAAAAGACGAAGGCCCATCTGCTGGGCGGAATTCCCGGCACGGTGACGGAGCTTTCCGACAGGATTCTCCAGGATATCCCCCGATTCCTGTACCGGGATATGTGCGAGCTGCTGCCGGAGGGCGGATATCGGGTGTTCTCCCAGCCGAATCTCTTCTGCACCGCCCGGAATGTGAACTACGTGCCGGGCATAGGCGGGGTAGGGTTCTCCCATGACAGAAATCCGGTGTTCCATGAAAGCTTTGGCCCGATGACAATCCGCAAAGACCATCACATGTTCCGGCTCTACCTGGAGCATCCCCAGGGCGTGTTCTTTCAAAATGGAAAGGACCTTAAACTGCGGCTCACCGTGGAAGCCACCGCGTTCAGCTGCCAGCAATGGATGAACATCAAAATATACACCCCGAACTTCCTGGCAGTACGCCCGGGCAGGTCATTAAGCCTGCCGCTGCAAAACACCCTGCAGACGCCCTCCGTAGTGGAAATTTCCCTGGCCGCGGCAGATAATCTCTGTGACGGCATCCCTGTTGGGGAAGCCGATGTCCTGATAGAAGTATCCCTGGCCGGGCGGCACAGCTACGAAGTAATAAAGACGCGGCTGTACATTAGATGACGGCAGATATGGTCAACGCATTGACTGCACGGCGCAGTCAACAGCATCCCGAATAACATCAGCACTTAAGGAACTGTCCGAAAATAACTTGTGCAGATGACGCAGGATATACTCAAGACCTCCAGAATTTACCAAACCGCCTATGCCAAAGCTACAGCCGGCAATCCTAAGGTCACTGTTACAACAGTGACCTTACTATACAATTATATTGGAAAATGTTTTAGTCGTGAGTATAAATTCGTACAGGCAAGGGCCTCCCCCCTTCTCCGACAGCTCCAGTACCTCATCCAGGGTCAGCTGCCTGACCGGATTCTCCTCCGGCAGCGGCCCCTCCCCCTCCGGAATAATGCTGTCCCAGGAAGACAGCCAGCTGTAATCCGCCTCAAAATAGTCCCCGTCGATAACCAGATAGGTATTTCCCATATTTCCCACCTCATGAGCGGAGCCGTCCGCCAGGATGAGATACAGGAAGGTGGAGCCGCCATCCATCTCCTCGTGCTCCGCCGGAAGCGCCAATCCCGGCTGCCTGTTTTAAGCCCTCCAGCGCTGAACAAATGGCAAACACACCTTCCCTGTCTCTCTACCCTATCAGAACTTCTTTCCCACGAAACGCAAACCCATATTTTCTGATTCGCTCTGCGGGAATCCCCTTTGCCAACAGCGAAGCCTCATAGTGCATCTCCTCAATCTGGCCAAGGGCAGTCTGCACCGTATCCTCCAGAGTCTTCTCCCTTTTGGGATTATTTACCCTGAATTCAAAAATCAAATTTATTGTACAGATTCCTGATTGTCTGGCATATCTTTTTCCTTGCGTTCGAAAAACAGGTTTCCTTGACATTGGCAAAGGAAAGGCTGATGACCGGATATGTCCCCTGCAACTGTCTGTACTTATAGTTTCCGTCAGAGGATTTTTCCCCATCAGAAAATTTCTCCTGCCAGATAGCAAGCCCCTGAAACAGTTCTCCCCTGCCTGCATATTCCAGGGAGAAAAACTGCTCCAGCATGCTCATATTCAGCGTCTTGCCAAAACGCCTGGGACGGGTAATCAACGTGACCACATCCCCGTTCTCCCACCATTCCCTGATAAACCTGGTCTTGTCAATATAAAAACACCCTGACTGAATCAACTGTTCAAAGTTCTGGTGACCTATGCCTACTACCCTTGCCATGCCGCACCCTCCTTTACAGAGAAAATATACGTTTTTTCTGTTCGCTAATACGTTTCTGCGAAAATTATAACATATTTCAGGACATACGTCTATTCATTTTTCCCCTAAGCCTCTCTATACCCGCAAAATGAGAACATTACCTGCTCTCGCCCACATAGATTTTGACACGGCTCTGTATCACCGACGCCACCTCGTCCACGCTCTTCTGTCCCTGATAGAAAGCTGCCGCCTCTTCACTGATGATATTGAGGACCTCGTCTCCATCGGAATAGGACACAGGCCTGGCAGTCTCCATCAAAGACATGGTCAGGTCCACCTCTTCCTGAGTGGGAATACGGTAATCGTAGCTCCAGCCGTCGCCGTAGGAAAAACCGCCTCCCCCTCCCATGACAACAGGCTCCCCGTCCTCGTCCGTAACAATCTCTCCGTTCTCGTCCGTATAGTATTCTACCTTGACAGCCTCCTCCGCCATGGCTTTCAGCATACTCTCCCTCGTGGGAAAACCGAAAAAGCTGCCCCTCTCCAGATCCACTTCCTTTGCCAGGAAGCCTTCCAGAAACTCCCATGCTCCCTCCTTCTGCTTCGCCTTGGACAGAATGGCATAGGTCTGGGAAGCAGAAAGCATACATCCTGCGCTGCCGTCCGTGGTGGGATAACCGATATAAGCGGCATCCCCCTGGAAAATCTCATTGCACACCTGTATCTCGTTAAAGTTATACAGATTTGCCTGATAGAGAAGTACCTCTCCCCGCTGAATCTTGTTGGGCGTGGACAGATCACCCTCCTCCGGATGTACCTCGTCAGGGAAGCGATTTACGAAATTTAGTACATTTTTAAACACATCCGTGTCAAAGTAGCATTCCCCTGTGTTCCAGTCCACAAAGGAATCTGCATTATACATCATCAGATACATCATGATCTGATCCCTGGATACACTGTCGAAAAGCTGTGCGTCCGGATGGGCATCCGCATAGGCAATCAGCTCATCGATGGTCCATCCCATCTCGCTTCCCACCTCCGAAGCCTTGCCCACAACGGTCTGCAGCTGGAAGCTGTAGGGAATGCTGACCAGGGTTCCTCCCAGGGTATAGGCATCCAGTATATTCTCCAGGAAATCGGAACGCTTCAGCTTATCGCTCTTCTCCAGATAACCGTTCAGGTCCTCGAAAACCCCCTTTGCCGCCAGCTGCTTTATGTTCAGGCCGGTGAGATCCATAATGTCAGGACAGTTCCCTGAGGTGATATCATTGTTTATCCGGCTGATTCCGTCCGCTATATAGGCTCTGTAAGCGTCTTCTCCCTCCCCGTTCCAATTGTTGAAATCTAGATATTCCCGGATGCTGATATGATATTTGTCATTGGATTTGTTGAACCTCACCGCCTCTGCCTGAATGTTGGAGTCCCCGTAGAGCGTTCCCACCACAATAGTCTCTTTCTGGGGCACTTCACTGGCCTTTTTCTTTGTCAGCAGTGTGATTCCTTCTTCATTGGCATCCCAGTCCATGGTGACCGCAAGGATGCGCCCATCATCCAAAGCCCAGAAATTCTGTACATAACTGCCGTTGATATCGCTGTCCAGCCAGCTGAACAGCTCCTCCGCACTCTGGGTCTTTATATCGTATTCAAATACTCTGCTGCCGTCCTGCACCAGGAAATCCTTGTCGATGCCGGGTACCAGCCTGTCATTATTTCCGCTGGGGAAGTTCTCATAGGTACCCCCTGTCTTCCTGCCCTCAAAGTCAATATCCGTCAGAACATAACCGTCATTGTTGTAGTAACAGGCATATACCCTGCCGTCCTTCCCTCTGCCCATGGAACGAATCCATCCGTTTCCGCCGACATCCGGCGACACACTGCCCTGATTCCTGCCATCCTGATCAAACAGCCAGATAACGGAATCCCCTGAGACGTAAATCCTTCCCTCCTCGTCCATGGCCATGGAATCCACATAGTTGTCACTCACCAGCTCCGTCATATCTTCCGCAAATATCTGATTGCCCTGAGCGTCAAATTTGCACAGCCAGGTCTCGCGCTCGCTATAATCCTCATTATAGACATCTGCTGTCCCGTACATGCTGCCGTCCTCCGCAAAGACGGTGCGGTTCAGATTCCAGTTCTTTTCCTTCGCATAAGACAGCGGTGTCTTCGTTATACTGCCGTCCGCCAGGGAATATCTGCAAATACTCTGGGAAGATGTCTCTGCGGCTTCATCATAATCGTAGGAAAGATAAAAAAGCCCGTCCCCCGCCAGCTGCATATCATAATAGGATACATTCTCATCATCAATTGTAACATATTCCGGGACCCAGGCCCATTCCTTTTTCTCCGTCTCCTCTTCTCCGGTTTTGCCGCAGGCTGCCATGGACAGCATCATGGCCGCAGTCAGTCCCAAAGTCAGAATACGCCGGCAAACTGCCTTTTTCTTAAACATCATTTTTATACTTCCTTTCTTTTTTTCCTTTTCACATCCTCTGCAGCGCATGGCAGCATATTTCCTTCGGACACGAGCTGCAGGCAGTGAGGTAAAACTACCGAACGTGTATGCCTTAGACACCACTGTTTAAGTATAGCACACTATAACCCGGAGTGCCTATTAAGATTTCATGAATTGCAGATAAAGCATTGGTATTGATACAAAAAAGGCGAAAAATGTCAGAAGCTGGCACATTTTCTGCATTGGCCTCCATAGACTTCCCACAGCCATGTGGTAAATCCGTCCGCCTCTGCGAATATTGACCTTTATCTTTTATATCGGCTGAAATTTTCACGCCCGCTTGGTGAACGCGTCCCCCGCCAGCACACTGTTGACTCCAAATCCACAAAAGACATTCGGGACCTCCCACAGAAAACGGAACTGGAAAAACAGAGCCGAAACAGCCGGACTACGGCGGGCTGCTGGAAAGCGTCTTAACGGCGGACCACTTGAGCGACGAAAAAACTGTGCACTCCATTGAATAACCGAAATCTTAATGTTATACTAAAGGCAGACATGCTTATAAAAGACAGTTTCTGTAACTAAGATATACTTTTATAGCAGAAAGCAGACTTTCTATTGTCATGAACAGGAGAAGTATCCAAATGAAAAAAGACCTGACCCGGGGAAGCGTGACCAAAAACATGCTTCTGTTTGCAGCCCCCATGATTCTGGGGAACCTTCTGCAGCAGTTTTACAATATTGCCGACACGTTAATCGTAGGACAGTTTCTGGGGCCGGACGCCCTGGCGGCAGTGGGTTCCGCCTACACTCTGATGACCTTCCTGACTTCCATCCTCATCGGTATGTGTATGGGAAGCGGTGCCCTGTTTTCCTATTATTTCGGAAAAAAGGAAGAGAAGAAGATGATGGACAGCATGCAGTTGTCCTTTCTGCTCACAGGCGGCGTCACCGTCCTGCTGAACCTGCTGGTCATGGTGCTGCGACGCCCCATTCTTCGCATTCTGCATGTTCCGGAAGAACTGATGGAAATGATGCACACTTACGTATGGATTATTTTCCTGGGGATTTTCTTCGTATTTCTGTACAATTACTTTGCCTATCTGCTCCGGGCGGTGGGCAATTCCGTGGTGCCGCTGTATTTTCTGGGAAGCACTGCCCTGCTGAATATAGTGCTTGACTTATGTTTCGTGACGGTGTGCAGATGGGGAATTGCCGGAGCCGCGGCAGCCACCGTGATTGCTCAGGCAGTGTCCGGTCTGGGGCTGATGGCATATACCTGGATGAAGGAGCCTCAGCTTCGTTTTGACATGCATTCTTTCACACCGGAAAAAGGCTCCGCTGCCGAAATCCTCCGCTTTGCCTTTTCCTCGTCCATACAGCAGTCGGTGATGAACTTCGGCATCCTGATGATACAGGGACTGGTGAACAGCTTTGGCGCGGAAGTGATGGCTGCTTTCGCCGCAGCTGTAAAGATTGATTCCTTTGCCTATATGCCGGCCCAGGAGTTCGGCAATGCGTTCTCCCTCTTCATCTCCCAGAATTACGGTGCCGGACAAAAAAAGCGGGTGCGGGAGGGTATGCGGAGTGCCGTCAGGGTATCCATGCTTTTTTGTATATTCGTATCCGTTCTGGTATTTCTGTCTGCCCCATACCTGATGCTGCTATTCATCAGCCCGGAGGAAGCAGGAATCATCGCCATCGGTGCAGGGTATCTGCGGATAGAAGGTGCATTTTACTGCGGAATCGGTACTCTGTTTCTGTTATACGGATATTACCGGGGAATCAACCGGCCTGAAATGTCGCTGGTGCTCACTGTCATCTCCCTGGGAACCAGGGTTGCGCTGGCTTACATACTGGCACCTGTTCCTCAGATCGGAGTGGTCGGCATCTGGAGTGCCATTCCTATTGGATGGATTCTTGCGGATGTGACGGGGATTTTGTATTTGAGGCGGGCGGAAGGGGTTGCCGCAAACTGACTGCCATATGTAAATCGGACAAGTGATTATGACTGATGGCACCGAAAATTTTCTTGAAATAAAAAGGACAGCCATGGGGTGACTGTCCTTTTCAGAGAAGGTATTTCTTATGGGGTATAGCAAAAAACTATATAATGTATTGGGGGTTACGAGTATTATAATACCATTTAAACCCCAATCTGGCTATTCTCAAAAATAACAAAATTGACAAAAAATCATTTTCTTTTTTGTGCATTCTGCCCATGTCATAGAAATCAAGTACAGCTTCCATAATCAAATACCGCGCAAAGAGCGCCCTCTTTGACATATCATGTCCTGCATGAAGCGCTCAAAGCCTATTGTAGAAGTTCATCAAACGTGCTGACACCGTCTTTCTGCGCCAATCCATCCGTCGCAAAAAGCGCTTCGAACTCTTCCCGCCCTATCTTCTCCTTCTGCAGCAGCAGTTTGGCACAGGTATGAAGCACATTTTCCTTCTCAAGGATTATGCTTCTGGCTTTTTCATAACATTCGTCGATAATCGCCTTCACTTCTCTGTCAATCTCGCCAGCTATGGACTCGCTGTGGCTCTTTGTATGAGCCAAATCACGACCAATGAACACTTCGTCGTCATCATCGTCATAGCAGATTACGCCGATATTTTCCGACATACCGAAACGGGTCACCATCCGGCGGGCCACCTTGGTGGCCTTCTTGATATCGCTGGAAGCGCCTGTTGTGATATCCTTGAAAATAATCTCCTCCGCAATCCTTCCGCCCAGGGAAACCATGATATGCTGCAGCATCTGCCCTTTGGTCATGAACATTTCATCCTTCTCCGGCAGCGGCATGGTATAGCCCGCGGCGCCTGCTCCCGTGGGAATGATGGAAACGGTATAGACAGGCCCCACATCCGGCAGCACATGGAACAGTATGGCATGCCCTGCCTCATGATAAGCCGTAATCCGCTTCTCCTTGTCGGAAATGACTCTGCTCTTCTTCTCCGCACCGATACCCACCTTGACGAAGGCCTTCCTGATATCTTCCTGTACCACAAAGCCCTTTCCCTGCTTCGCGGCATTGATGGCCGCTTCGTTCATCAGGTTCTCCAAATCCGCGCCCGTAAAGCCGGCTGTGGTCTGTGCCACCTGCTTCAGGTCCACATCCTCGGCCAGAGGCTTGTTTTTGGAATGCACCTTCAGGATATCCTCTCTTCCGCTGACATCCGGCGTGCCTACCGCCACCTTTCTGTCGAAACGTCCGGGACGCAGGATTGCGGGGTCCAGAATATCCACCCTGTTGGTGGCCGCCATGACGATAATGCCCTCATTGACCCCGAAGCCGTCCATCTCCACCAACAGCTGATTCAGTGTCTGCTCACGCTCGTCATGACCGCCGCCCATACCGGTGCCGCGCCGCCTCGCCACTGCATCAATCTCGTCGATAAATACGATACACGGTGAATTTTTCTTTGCTTCTTCGAATAAATCCCGTACGCGGGAAGCGCCCACACCCACGAACATTTCCACGAAATCGGAACCGGAAATACTGAAGAAAGGAACTCCCGCTTCTCCTGCCACCGCCTTGGCCAGCAGCGTCTTACCCGTTCCGGGCGGGCCCTCCAGCAGAACGCCCTTGGGGATCCTGGCGCCCACTTTCGTGTACTTCCCGGGCTCTCTGAGAAAATCCACGATCTCTTCCAGTTCTTCTTTCTCTTCTCTCAGACCTGCCACCTGTTCAAATGTAATATTCTTGTCGCCCATGGACAGCCTGGCACGGCTCTTGCCGAAGTTCATCATCTTACCGTTGTTGCCTCCGGCATTCTGCGCATTGACCATCATAAACAAAAACACACCCACTGCCAACACGATCAGCATGGGGACCAGGGTAGTCAATACCCAACCCTCCCTGGGTACATCCCGAACCGGCGGATCAAAACCGTAGGAGCGCACCAGCGCTTCCGCCTCCCCAATATCCGTCACATAGAGCTTCATGTCGGCGCCGCCCTTCAGCTCCACCCTCACATATCCGGTGGGAACTTCACTGTTTGGATTGATCGTGACCTCCTCCACCCTGCCGGCTTCCATATCACCGACAAACTGCTCCAGGGTATAATCATCATCCGCTCCGTTCAATGTGGTCAGCACTGCCACTCCCATCAGAAGCAGGACGATAAAAAGAAAATATGAATTGAAACCTCTACTGTTTTGCCTCAACTTGCAAGCCTCCTGTTTTCAGGAACTGTCACAAAATAATCTGTATGATCCATTATCTCCGGAACGTTAAGAAATACAGGATCTTCCGTAAACCCGTACAGATCATTTTAAGACATTTCCATATTCACCACTGAAACCATTTGCCTGATGCCCCTAATCCTCAAACTCCACTACACCGATATAGGGCAGATTGCGGTACTTCTGATCGTAGTCCAGTCCATATCCCACCACGAATTCATCGGGTATCTGAAAACCCGTATAATGCACATCCACATCCACAACCCGCCGCTCCGGCTTGTCAAGCAGCGTGCAGAGGCGCAGCGACTCCGGCCCTCTCGCCCAGAGCATCTCCAGCAGATAGCTCAATGTCCTGCCGCTGTCCACAATGTCCTCCACCACGATCACATCCTTATCCCTGACAGGATCATCCAGATCCTTTACGATCTTGACCACGCCGCCTGACCTGGTACCGCTTCCGTAACTGGACACCGCCATAAAATCCAGTGACACCGGCACCGTGATCCGCTTCGCCAGCTCGCACATAAAAAAGCTCCCGCCCTTCAGCACACAGATCAGATGCACCTCTTTCCCAGCGTAGTCTTTGCTGATCTGCTCTCCGATCATCTGAATCTTCGCGTCCACTTCTTCTTCCGTCAAAAGTACCTTAATGCTCTCCGCCATTTTTCTCCTCCGTTTCGCCGTCTTCGCAGAATTCCGCCCCCAAAAGCTTTATCTGTAATATACGTTCCGTATTTTCATTCACTTTAAAAGCCTCACTGATCCGCCAGCCTGCCAGCCACACCACATGGCTGCCCACAGCCACCACGGGTATCTCATCCCGTATCTGCTTCGGAATCTTTTCCGTGATCATATAATTTTTCACGGTTTTCCGTATTATATTTCCCCTTCCGTCCGCTATGGTGAGATAATCCCCCTGGCATCGGGACCGAATCTCTACACATTTTACTATTTTATCATAATCAAACCATTTCGTATACCGTTTTATGGGAACTTCCTGACCTTTTTTTATAGAAAATCCCGTAAATTCTATTTTTCCCCGGTTTCCCAGCCCGTAAACAAAGGGAGTGTGAAATATTTCCTCCATCGCAGGCACCTGTACGGACGGCAGGGCATTCCCTTCTTTTACGGCGCCGCTTTCCCTTATAGCCTCCCCTTCTCTTACATCATTCCTCTCCCCGGCACCTCCTGCCCCGAAGAAGCCTCCTGTCTGCCCGGCAAAAGTCCTGCTCTCACACCGCTCCAGAAATACACTGTCATACTGCCGTCTGGCCGTGATACCAAAAGGCAGGCTGATGCTCCCGTTTCCTTCTCTCTCAAACAAACCCAGAACATCCAGTACATGAACTGCAGAAATATCCTTCCCGGCAGGCGACAACTGCTTTAACAGCCGAAAGATGATCCGTTTCTGTAATATCCTGTGAAACTCCCGGAAATCTGCTTTCCTTATCCTGAACCCCTCCATCTGCTTTCCCTGCGGCAGATCTCCTGTGCACTCCTCCTGCGTCCTCTTCTGAAAAGCTCCCGTACAGGCCTCCTGCGTTCTCTGTCCTAAAAACGTCACGCATTTTCCGACAGCCTCCCGGGTCTGAAGCTCCATGTACGCTTCCGTCTCCCGCAGAAGCTCCGCTGTCCTGCCCATGTGCACCACCGCACCGGATACCACCGCTTCCTCCGCATAGGGCAGAATATGGTGGCGGATACGGTTGCGCCGATAGTCATCGCCGTCATTGGTAATGTCCCGGCACCATTGGACGGAACCGCTCTCCAGATACGCCTCCACTTCCTTCCGCTCCAGGCACAGGATCGGACGGATAATATTCCCACGCACCGGAGCGATACCGCTTAACCCCTGTATCCCGCTTCCCCTGAACAGATGAAACAGCATGGTCTCCGCATTGTCATTGCTGTTGTGCGCCACGGCGATCCGCGCGCCGCCCAGACGTCCGGCCACACGGGAAAATGCTTCATAGCGCACTCTCCGCCCCGCGTCTTCCTCGGAACATCCTTCCCGCTTCGCCAGACCGCGCACATCGGCCTCCGCCAGATAAAAGGGAATCTCCCGCTCCCGGCACAGCTCTTCCACAAACCGGGCGTCCTCCCCGGCCTCCCTGCGGATACCGTGGTTGACATGGACCACCGCCAGCTGAAGCGGCACCCGCTTCGCATACTCCCACAGCAACAGAAAAAGGCAGACTGAATCCGCCCCTCCCGATACGCCCGCCACAACCTTGTCAGCGGGTTTCAGCATGCCATGCTCCTCTATATAGGAAAATACCTTTTTTTCTGTCTTCTCTCTTCTCTCCATAGATTCATCTTATCGCAAACCGCTTCAGAAATCAAGTGAAAATGCAGCCGTCCCTCCTGCCGGAAAGCACAGCCGCATACCTGTTCGGCTTTTGTCCCGCATCCGGTCATGGTCATGTCTCCCAGATTCCCACAACCCCTATTGTCATATCATCATAAATCCGCCCCCCGCTGGCATGGAGTGCGATCTGCAGCAGCCTGTCCGACAATTCCCCGGGACCCCGCTCCTGCAGCCCTGCAATGATGCTCATGAAGGTATTTTCATAATCCTCCCCGCCGAAGGCATCCACCACTCCGTCGGAAACCATGATCAGGTAATCACCGTCCTTAAGCTGCCTGTACAGAGGCTGCGCCTCCACCTGCCCAAAGATCCCCAGCGGCAGGTTTCCCGTCACCAGCTGTTCCACGTCCTGACCGCGCTTCAGAAAGGTAGCCGCACCCCCTATCTTTCTCAGCTGGCAGCTCCCCTGATATAAATCAATGTCGCAGATATCCAGAGTGGGATGATTGTCATCCTCCCCCGACGCGAACAAAGCCGTGTTCACCATATTGACAGCAGTGTCAGTTTCATATCCCGCCTCCAGCATTTTTTCCATCAGGTCCAGTACCCGTCCGCTGTCTCTGCCCGCTTTTTCCCCGGAGCCTGTGCCGTCCGACAGCATCACCGTCACTCTTCCCTTCTCTGCCTCCACCACTGCATAGTTATCCCCGGAGGCGGACTCTCCCTCTTTCACAGCCCTGGAAAACCCGGTCAGCACCAGAAAAGCGGCTTCCTCCTCCAGAACAAAACTCTGGGGCGCAGTCTCCACCACGCTGGGACTGGTCACAGAAGGCGCCAGCCGCCTGTCCAGCAGTACGGAAATCATATCCGCCGCATCCTCTGCGGATACCTTAGCCCCTCTGCGGGTATACATGGTCAGCACAACCGCCTGTCTGCCGTCCTCCCTGGGCAGGTAGCAGGGACTTTCCACCTCAATGCCCTCCTCCGCCAGCGCCTGCACCAGGCGGCGTCTCTTTTTCCCTTCCATGGGCCAGTACACCAGCACTTCGCTGGCCGCCTCCGTCATGATCTTCGCCATTTCCGTCAGATGCCCGCTGATAATCTGCCTGTTCTCCCATAACCTTCTCTCCATCAGAACGGTTTCCCGGTTCTCCTGTTCCGGCTCAAATTCTTCGTCGTAGCTCCTTGCCAGCTCATAAAAGCTGTCTGCATAGCTCAACAGTCTGCGTCTGCACAGGTCCGACACCTGTGCCGTCTGCAACTCCTTTTTTACGCGTCTCATCACGCCAAAGCACCCCTTTCCGCTGCCGTTTTCCTCCCTGCAGCAGTACCATTATAAAAACGGGAAAATACTTTTTTTGTCAAAACTACGTGCCTCTCCCCCTAAAGTTTTGCGACAAAAAAAGCGGAAGCCTCATGCTCCCGCCTAATCCTTCTGTTTAAAGAGAATCTCATCTTCATAAACCAGTCCCAGCTTCTCCCTGGCCACATTCTCAATATAGCCCTTGGTCTGGACTTCCTTGCCGAAATTCTCTATCTCCTGTTCCCGTGTTATCTCAGCCTCGATCTGGGCTTCCAGCGCTGCCGCCTCCGCCGCCTTCACATCAATCTTACGCTGCAGCTCCATACTCCCCATCTGTACCAGAATCAGGATCAACACCACTACCAGCGTCACCAGAAACATGCTGAAGCGGTTCTGAGTCCTTTTCCGGTACGCAACCCGATTCCGTCTCGCCATACTCATCTCCATTCCTGCCGCAGCCCGTAAATCCGGATGCATGCACATACTTGCCTGTGAAACTTTTACTTCTCACACTGCTCCATGGACCCAACTCATACCTTCATATTTATTTTAAGTACTTTCAGAAAATGCGTCAACCTGCTTTTCAGAAACCTTTTCTGCCTGCCCAGCAGACGGCGCGTCCCTCTTCCGGCTTTCCTGCCGGCCAGACCCACAGGTCTCAGCAGCCACCGCAATATCCTGCCGATACCCTTCAACAGTTTTCCCAGCCCCCAGGATACATATTTCACAAACAGCCTGCTGATCAGTTTATTGTAGAGAAACATCCCGGCCATGGCGCCGGTCACGGCGAACCACCGCAGCGTCCCGTTGCTCTCATGGTACATCAGCAGAAAAACTTCCGCCCCGCAGTAAACCCAAAAAATCAGATCCTCCACCGCCACCCAGAAACCGCCATGAGGAATCACCCTCCTGATGATCCGCAGGATATCATATACGAAGAGAAGAAATACCCCCATGATCAGGGAATGCAGCAGAAACTCGTTTTCACTTACCATACTCACCGGAACAGCCTGCTCAACAGTGATTCGCTTTTATGTCCTGCGCCTGCCACATCCGAATAGGTAAAGCTGTCAATCTTGCCGTCGATATCCACTTCGCCCTTTTCCAAGGTCAGCCTGCTGACATGAAGGTCGTCTCCCTTGATCATCAGCATTCCCTGTTCCGTCTCCAGCAGGATCTCATGAATATCGAAAGAAAGCACATCGTTCACACCGTTTACCGTACAGTTTCTCCGGTTAGTCATTAACACCTTATGTACACGGGAATTCCCGCTCAGGTCTTCCATAGCCCCTCCATCCCCGAAGCCGCGCCGCAGCCCCATTCAAGTTTTATATTACCTTGAATCAGTATATGAAGGGATTCCCCGGAAAAGAACACTACAGATAACGGAACAATTCCTTCGCCTCGTCCTTTTTCACAGTCTCCTGGACATCCAGCACTTCCACTTTCACTTCCTTATTTCCAAAGGAGATGGTGATGACATCTCCCTGCTTTACCTCCGCGGACGCCCTGGCAACCCTGTCATTGATCATCACACGTCCGCCGTCGCAGGCCTCGTTCGCCACGGTACGGCGTTTGATCAGCCTGGATACTTTCAGATACTTGTCCAATCTCATGATACATCCTCCCCCGAATCCTGATTTCCGGATCTCCCCGCCAGGACTTCCGCGAAAACCGGCGGAACACAGCCGATGCAGCTTCCTTACTGCCTCCCTGCTGCCCGGCCGGCACGCAGACATAAAAAGCGACGCTCTCCATCCTTACAGGGGACGGAAAACCCGGTGCCTGTCCTTTGGTTCATTGAAGATCGGAACATTCACCGGGCTTTTTATACTTCGTACTTTCTAGGAATCGTTAACAGATCATTACTGAAGGAATTGCCAGTTGGCACTTCCCTATGAACTGATGACGTATTATTCGTTCACCATGTCCTTTAAAGCCTTGCCAGCCTTAAATTTCGGAGCTTTGGACGCTTCGATCTGCATCGGCTCGCCGTTCTGGGGATTCCTTCCCTCTCTGGCTGCCCTCTCAGATACCTCAAAGGTACCAAAACCTACCAGCTGGACTTTTCCGCCCTTCTTCAATTCGTCAGCAACTACATCCGTGAAGGCTTTCAGAGCTTTCTCGGCATCTTTTTTGGAGATTCCAGCCTGGTCAGCCATGGCAACGATTAATTCTGTCTTGTTCATCTTGATCCTCCTATATGAGTCTTCATTTTTGTACATTTCATTTCGAAGCTGTCTCTCTGAAACGTCTAAATATATATATATATGGTTTTTCCGGGTTTGTCAAGGAATTTTTCAGGTCAAACGCAAATTTACCCGAAGTGCATAAAACGCTTTGCAGCAGCGGCATATCAAAGGCAATATCAGGCTGCGCAGGAACCAGGAGCAGGCTTTCATCAGGCACAGACACAGCCTCCCGGACCGCGGAGGGACAGGCTTCCGGGCCGGAACCGGATCAGGCGGAATCCTGAGCCGGAGCAGGATCAGGCTCCGGGCCGGAACCGGATCAGTGGGAATCAGGGGCCGCAGTGGGATCAGGCTCCGGGGTCGGCGCGGCGTCTGCATCCGGCTCCGGACTTGCCGTTGCCTCCGTACTATATTTCAGCAGATCCGCAAAGGAATAGGACATATCCTTTTCGGCATCGTCAATCTGCAGCGTATAACTTCTGGTCTCATATCCTTCTTTCCGAAGAATGAGCACATGGGCCCCTTCCGATTTCGGGAAGCTGCAGGGAGAAACGCCTACATAGTTTCCGTCAAGATATACCTCCACTCCTTCCGGCGCATCGATGTATACCTTGTAGTAATCCGTAACGGGATCCGGTGACGCAGAAGGATCCGGCGACGCAGAAGGATCCGGCGACACGCTGCTCTCCTCCACATCCGCCACCGCATCCATTACAATCTCAAAGCTTGCGGATTCCTGCGCAACGCGGATATACTGGGTAACGGACTGATATCCTTCCGCACGCACGATCATCTGGTGGAGACCGTACTCCAACGTAACCGGCCCGGAAGCATCCGTTTTCGTTCCGTCAATGTAGAGTTCGGCATCAGGGGGTGTCAGGGAAAACAGTACCGTCCCCGTCTGCGGCTCCGGTATTTCCAGGTCGCCGATGTCCAGCACTGTCTCTTCATTGCGGGCGATCTCCACGCTCTTGATACCGCCGCCTCCCCTGTTGGTGATATTGACCTGATAATTTCCTTCCGGCACCAGAAGCAGCATATCCTCCGTTATGCGCTGTATCTGCTCCTGCCCCACTTCAATCCATCCTCCCACAAATTTCTCACCGTTCACCAGGCGCAGATATCCATGTCCCCTTTCCACACAGACACTCAGGACCTGGCTGCCGATCCCTTGAAAGCTTAATATATCAGCGGCATTCAGATCCATCAGTTCAATGTTTCTGCCCCCGGACAGATACTGAGTATTGGAAGTCAGCTTGAAGGCTTCTTCTCCTATGGTTACCTCCCCTCTCAATGCATCGAACTTATACCATGCCACATCGGTATAGGTCCAACTCTGAGCAGACAGCTGCATGGTTGTCAGGTGCTTTTTCGACTTCAGAAAGGTAATATCCACAATATCCCCCTTCTGTATCTGAGCGATGGAGATCGCTTCGCCATACTTATCATACAGTCTTGTGGTACCGTCCATGGAAAGCGTATACCTGCGGCCCAGGTCCAGATTCAGGAAAGTCAGCCGGTTCTCTTCCTCGTCCCTCTCCACCAGAATGGCCGTATCTGCGGAATCAAAGCTCTCCGGTCCGGGAGCCACGAAACCTGTATCTATCTGCTCCGGTACCGGCGAGACCGCCGGCTTTCCCCCGTTCCCCATAAACGGCACCGCGCAGCCGGACAGATAAGCTGCTGTCATACTCAGAACAACAGCGGATGCACATCTGTTTATTTTCTTTTTTTCGTTTTTTATCTTGCTTTTTATCATATATTTTCTCCGTATTTACTCTTTTGCGCATCCATGCATCTGATCTTCCTCTGTCCGAATTCAGCCATCCGTTACCGCAGACGGCTGATATCGCGAAATACTTCATCCAGGAAATGCTGTTTCTCCTGTTCCTGTGCAATGACTCTTTCCAGCTTTTCCTGGTTCTTTCCCGGAATCCATGCCTTTCCGGAATTATAATAAAAATTGGCTATCTTCCAGAATTTTTCGGGATATGCCAGGCGGTAATACAGATCGATCCGGCTGTGGGCGCTGACCGGACGCTCCTTCTCATAGGCTTCCAGCAGTTCCGCCCCCAGAGATACCGACCAGTTTTCCTTCTCCAGCAGCTTGCGCAGCAGCAGATACAGATCCCTGACCGGATTATCACGTATATATTTCTCAAAGTTGACCAGAAGCCATCCGCTGCCGCCCTGGAGGATATTGTGATACTGATAATCTCCGTGACAGAAGGAAATCCTTCCCCCGCTTTCCCGGCCGCCGGCAGTCTTTCCTGCCTCAGCCGTGTCCTCCGCCAGCAGGCCGGCATATTCCTTCCATTCCTCCGTCACTGTCTGCGCCTGTTCCAGAAAACTGTCCAGCGCCCTGCGCAGGCTCAGTTCAAACCAGGATTTCTGCTTCTTCTGCTGAAGATAATTCCGCACCCGCTTCAGCTCTCTGTTGCGTTTCTCATACTCTTTTTCCACAGAAAAAGCTGACGGAAGGCCCGGCTTATCTGACGGAAGTGTCATATTTTCATGAAGCCTGGCAAGAAGCCGAACCGCCTCCACACATTCCCCTCTGTCATGAATGCTGCATTCCCTGCCGTCCTGCCATGTCTTTAACACATATTTCACTCCGTCATTATCTTTCACAAACAGCGCGCCCTCCCTGTCGGGCACGATCCGCTCCACCTGTACCAGACCTGCCTGCGCCACCTGCTTCAGCAATCTGTCCTGAAGCTCTATCCGCTCCTGGCTCCCTGCATATTCTTTCAAGATCAGACTTCCCTGACTGGTCTCACACAGAATCGCACCTCTGCCTTTTCTGGTGCGAAGCACTTCGATCTCATACTGTTCCAGTAACTCAACTGCCCTGTCATTCACTTCCGGCCCCTCCTGATCAGTTTCTTAGCCGTACTGTATCCAGTCCGGTTTATACCCTATCATATGAGAAGATTCCTGAAAGTATGTTATCGCTTTTTCTATCTTTTCAGGCGCTCCGCCTCCGCCATCAGCCATTCCCTGCTGTTACGTTCCGGATCCTCAAGCACCAGTTCCAGTAGTTTCTGAAGGGTTTCCCCCAGCACTTTACCCGGCTTCCAACCGGCTGCGATCAGGTCGGAGCCGTCCACCGCCAGGCTTTTTAAGGAGACGCATTCCTGATCCGCCACGATCTCCTGATACAGCCTGTGCCAGCTCTCCAGATTTCTCAGCTTCTCCTGTCTCATATAGCCGCTCTGCGCCAGAATATCCGCATGCTTTACCGCAAAAAGCCCGGGAAACGCATCCGGTCCGATTTTATTCAGGGCCCTGCGGACGATTGCTTTATCTGCCGGGATCCCGTTTCCGTAGTCATGATACAGCACCAGTCTGCATACTTTATGAATGGTGTCATTGTCAAACTTCAGACGCTGCAGAATCGTCTTGGCCATATCCGCGCTGACCGCAGCATGACCGTGAAAATGGGTGATCCCGTTCCCGTCCACAGTCAGTACGGCAGGCTTTCCCATATCATGAAACAGCATGGCCAGCCGCAGCACCCTGTCCGCTTCTATGGCGTTTAAGGAATGGAGAATGTGCTCTCCCACGCTGTAGCAGTGATGGGGATGGTTCTGTTCTGTCACCATGCATTGATCAAATTCCGGCAGGAACGCCTGTGTGACACCATTGTCATATGCTGTCCTGAGATACTCCGGATGAGGCGACACTAATAACTTTACCAGTTCCATCTGTATCCGCTCCCGGCTGATCCGCTCCAGGGAAGGTGACAGCTTCCGGATGGCAGCCAGAGTCTTCGCTTCAATGAAATAGCCCAGCTGCGCCGAGAAACGCACGGCTCTCAAAATGCGCAGCGCATCCTCCTGAAAGCGTTCTTCAGGGTCCCCCACGCAGCGGATCACCCCCGCTTCCAGATCTTCCATGCCTCCGAACAGATCCACCAGCCCTTCCCTGTCATTATAGGCCATGGCATTGATGGTCAGGTCTCTGCGTTTTAAATCCTCCTCCAGATCGGACGTAAAAGTAACCGCCTTCGGATGCCTGCCATCCTCATATTCTCCGTCAAGCCGGTAGGTCGTCACTTCAAATCCTTCCTTATCCAGCATGACCGTCACCGTCCCGTGCTGCAGCCCGGTGTCTATGGTTCTGTGAAAAAGCGTCTTGATCTGCTCCGGTTTTGCGGATGTGGTGATGTCCCAGTCTTCCGGCTCTCTGCCCAGGATACGGTCCCGCACGCAGCCGCCCACCACATAGGCCTCAAATCCTGCCTCCCTGATCCTGTCTATAATATATTGTCCCTTTTGCGGCACCTCTATCCTGACCTTCTGATTCATACTACCACCTTGATCCCGTTTCCGGCTCTGCCTGTCCATGTCTGAGACATATACCTGCAGGTCCGCCTGTTTACCGCATTCCGTACCGCATGGACGAAACGCGCATCTGCGCCCTCCATAGAGCCGGCATGTTTCCGGTTCTCAAATAAACCGCTCGATCACCTGCACCAGCCCATCCTCGTCATTGGCGGCTGTCACGTAATCTGCCGCTTCTTTCACCGGAGATTGGGCATTTCCCATTGCCACCCCCACGCCGGCATAGCGGAGCATGGAAATGTCGTTATACCCGTCCCCGCAGCAGACCACGTCCTCACGCCGTATGCCGATGGTTTCCATCAGCCGCGCCAGAGAATCTCCTTTATCCACACCTTCCGGCACGATCTCAAGAAAAAAAGCCTCCGACCGGTAGACAGAAGCTCTGGAGCCGCAGCAGCTCTGCAGCTCCTTTTCCAGAACCGCCGCCTTCTCACCGTCTGCCGTCATAAAACATTTATAGATATCAAAATCCACATATTCCGCGAAATTCCCCACCTTTTTCGCCGGCATTCCGTTGATGCGCGCCTCCAATTCCACATACCGGTCAGGTGCAAATGCCGATATCAACGTATCCTCAGAATGTGTGGCAAGCCCGCAGCCGTTTTTTTCGGCGAAATCATAAAGATCAGGCAGCAGTTCCAGCGGCAGCGCTTTCTGAAAGATCACCTTCCCTGTCTGATAATCCATCGCTCTTGCGCCATTGTGGGACAACAAATACCCGCCAAACCGATCCAGTTCCAATTCTTCCGCGTAACGCCGCATCCCGAACGTCGGCCGCCCGGATGCCAGGACCACCTTATGGCCCCGTTCCAGAATCGTCCGAATGGCCCTTCCCGTGGCCGGGGTGATCTCCTTCCGGGAATTCGTCAGCGTTCCGTCTATATCCATTACCAGTGCTTTTGTTTTCATATCTTCCTCTTGAAAAATATATGATTGTATGGCTGTCTGTATATCTGACAAATCTGTCATAAAAAGGCGGCGTGAAAAACACCGCCGCCTTCCATGCGATCTTACACGTCCGCCCTGTTTCCATTCTTATCCACGCTCCACAGGCAATGACACTCCGCCCTCACCTTGCCCGCAGACCCGCGGATACAGAATTTCCCGTCCTGACACCTCAGGCAGGCCGTCAAAACTCTCCTTTTTCATACAGCCACAGTGTCAGCCCTCAGAATCCGCCTCACCGTCGGAAGCGTCCGCGCCTTCAGAATCTGCCTCAGAGGAATCCGTTCCTTCGGAGC
>CAJUFB010000007.1:0-63118 GCA_910585805.1 uncultured Acetatifactor sp. | reverse complement strand
TTTCTGAATCTGCCTCGGAGGAGTCTGCCCCTTCGGAGCTTTCTGAATCTGCCTCGGAGGAGTCTGCCCCTTCAGAGCTTTCTGAATCTGCCTCGGAGGAGTCTGCCCCTTCGGAGCTTTCTGAATCTGCCTCAGAGGAATCCGTTCCTTCAGAACCTTCCGCCGCAGCCTCGGAACTTGCCGCCGCTTCCTCTGCCGCGCGGACATCCAGATAGCGCAGATTGTCCCTGGGATCCTGCACATCTATATTTTCCGTAAAGGTCTCCATATATTCCGAAACCTTCTCATTCCGCAGCGTCGTCCTGATGCTCTGGATCCACCCTGCATCATTGGTGCCTGCATAATACACTACATAAGTATACTCCTCGGACTCCGGAGAAATGACAGCCGTGTCACCTACTGCGCGGGCACTGTCTCCCATCCAGTCAGCCAGCTCCTGAGGCATATCGGAGATCAGCACGCCTTCCAGCAAACCGCCCTCAACAGACGTGATTTCCGGATCATTGTATTTGTCACAGATTTCCGCAAAGCTTTCTTCGGTAGCCGCGCCGCCTTTCCACTCATCCAGGATATCCTGCCCATTGTCCTCAGTCGTCAGCGTTGCGCGCACATCCACAGAGGGCGTCTCATCCAGATAACGGCTCTCAAAGCCCACCACATAATATCTGTGGTTCGTGGCATCCTCGATCACGGTAGTATCACCCTGTTTTCTCTCTTCGTCAAACAGCCAGCTGCTGATCTGACTGCTGACGGCCGTCTGCTTTGCGTTTACAGTCAGCTCTCCCTCAGTCATGATGGTGTCTTCCAGGCTGTCTGCCTCTGCCTTTGCCTTCTCCATAGCTGCGGCAATCTCGGCTTCGGAAGGCTCATAAGCTTCCTCTTCCTCATCCGCGCCTTCGGTTCCTTCCTCTTCGCCCTCTTCCGGCTCCACCGGATCCGCAAGCTCCGTAGGCTCGGTGGGAAGCTCCGCATCCACTGTCTTACTGTAGTAATCTACAGAATCATAGCTTGCCTTATTTTCTTCATAGTAACTCCGGATCTCCTCCTGAGAAGGGGTAAGCCTGTCCGCAATGACCTCATTATAAGCGCTGACATAAAAATTTTCCTCAAGACAGGGCTTTACTCTGCTCTCCGTGGCGTAAGGTCCGTAAAGCTCCTTCAGGTAATTCTTCACAGTGCTGCCGGCATCCGATGCCGCCTCCTTCAATGTCTCCTGAAACTCCCTGTAATCCTCAGTGACATCATAGGCAAAATTCTCTGCCTGCGCCTCCTTCTTAAGCCCTTTGCTGCGCGCGATATTCTGTACCGCCAGCTCGTCAAAATAGTCACCCCATGTAAGCGTATCCGAATACATCTGTGAATCGATATCTCCGCTCATATCCAGCCCGAAATAGCTCAGATAGGCGCCGTACTGGTTGAGATAACTGTTGCGCGCTATCTGATAATTAAAATCAAACTCCACTCTGGATATCTTCTCACCGTCCACCGTGACATAAGTCCCGTTGACAGTCAGGTAACTCCGAATGGGGAAGGAAAGCACGATACACGCCAGGGCAACCACCACAAGTATCCCTATGATCCGGCTGACCTTCTCTTCCCTGGCCGCTTTTTCCTTCTCTTCCTTCCGCCTCTGCATTTTCAGGTCATATTTTGTAACTATCTTTTCCGGCTCCTGTCCGGTATTCTGTGTTTCCTTTTTAGGCATGATGTTAAAGTCTCCCTTCCCTTATTTTCACTTTCCCATATAAACGAAGCTTTCCCTGCATTGCCGCTTATCAGGTCTGTATGTGCCTGTGAACCACGAATATATATTTTACAGCATTTTTTGCGAAATGGGAAGCTATTTCACATATTTTTCAAGTTTTTCCACAATGTTTTTGATGCATCCGGGCTCGAAAGGACTCATGAGCCCCACTTCCTTTACCATATTCGTAAAGAAATCGGAAGCCGAGAGCCTGCACAGTTTCAGATAGCTCTTCCAGGCGGCATCAAAATCCTCATCCATTTTTACTTTATACTGCAGCGCGCAGGTCTGGGCCAGGCTGTAATCAATATAGTAAAAAGGAGAATTGTAAATATGCTGCTGCCTCTGCCAGAAACCGCCCCTGCTCAAAAATGCGTCGTCGCCGTAATCCTGATGGGGCCTGTACTCCCGCTCCAGCTTCAGCCATGCCGCATGTCTCTCCGCAGGAGTCATATCCGGGTTCTCGTACACGATATGCTGAAATTCATCCACCATACAGCCGTAAGGAATGAACGCCGCGGAATCCTCCAGATGCATCTCGATATAATCCTGCGCCCTGTCGCCGAAGAAAAGATCCATCCATTCCCGGGTGAAAAACTCCATGGACATGGAATGAATCTCCGCCGTCTCCATAGTGATATCCGAATGCTCCCGAATGGGGTCCTTGCCGGACAGATATCCCTGGAACGCATGGCCGCATTCATGGGTTATGACATCCACGTCACCGCTGGTGCCGTTGAAATTGGCAAACACAAAAGGAGAATGATAAACCGGCATATATGTCATATATCCGCCTGCCCGTTTTGTTTTGCGCCCCAGAACGTCAAACAGCTCGTTCTCCATCATGAAGTCATAGAATTCCTTTGTCTCCGAAGAGAGCTCGCTGTACATCTTCTGTCCTGCTGCCAGGATCTCATCAGGAGTGCCCAAAGGCGCCGGATTTCCCTCCTTAAAATAGACGGCAGCATCGATATGGCTCAGCTTATCCAGCCCCAGCCTCTGCCTCCTGCGGTCATGCAGCTCCTCCGCAAAGGGCACAAAGAATTCTTTGATCTGATCGCGGAAGGCCTCTACCTCCTTCCTGCCGTAGCAGTTCCTGGTCATCCTGTAATAGCCCAGCTCCACATAATTCTCATACCCCATCAGCTTAGCCTGGGCAGTGCGGTTCTTCACCAGCTTATCGTAGATCTCATCCAGCTTCTCCCCATTCGCCATAAAAAATTCACTCTGTTTTTTATATGCAGCTTTTCTGACACTTCTGTCAGAATGAGTCAGATAGGGCCGCAGCAGGGACAGATTCAGGACCTGGCCGTCAAATTCAATCTTAGCCCCGGCGATCAGTTTGTTGTACTCGGTAGTCAGGGCATTCTCCTCCTGCATCAGAGGGATCAGCTTCTCATCCATGGACTTCCTTGCCAGTTCCATGTTTTTGAATGCCACCGGACCTATTTTCTCCTCCAGATACTCCCGGTATGGAGATTCGTACAGCTTCTTCTCATACTCCAGCACCAGATTATGAAAAACAGGCCGCTTCTCGTTATAATAATCATGTTCTTTGCTGTAAAATTCATCTGTTGTATCCACATCGTAGCGGATATGGGCTATGGTCATCCATGTATGGACCTGATCCGTCAGCTCATAATATTTCTGATGCACCTGAAACTGCTCCTCCCCGTCGGAAGCATTCTCAAACGCTTCCATCAACGCCCTCATGTCCTTCTCCACCTGTTCGAAATCAACTCGCTGATATGGCATGTCCTTAAATTTCATATTCTGATCCTCTCTTCTGCGCTTCCTGCTTTTCCCATATTTATGCGCTTTTGCTTTATTGTACCTGATTCTGCCCTTTCTGTAAATATTCAGATTGCAAAACATTTGAGCGTAAATGTTATTTTGAATGCCGGCAGGCTTATTTTCATCTTGAAATCAAAAGGATCCGGTGGTAATATAATATCAGTATTTTACATAAATTTTATAAAATGCGGAGGAAAAAAGAAATGTTTGAGGAACTGAAAAAAAAGATCCTGAAAAGCTCCCTGCTTTGGTCCATTATCCTGATCATTGCGGGACTGGGGTTAGCGGGCTGGAATGCCATGGACGCTTTCTATGCCGCCACCGGGTATGTGAGCTTCACACAGCTGACACCCGATCAGATCAAGAGCCAGCTGGTAGATATCGATGTGACGGAAGCCTACGGCTGCTTTCTGATCGAGGGAGAGGAAAATACCAAAACCCACCAGCAGAAGATCACTCATCTTTATTACATCATTCCCACCGGCGATATATATGCCACCGACTATCGCTACATGTCCATCAGGGTTCCCGCAAGCTACGAGAGCAAGATGGATGCCATCAGTGATAATACCGGCAACGGGATCATTTCCGACCCCCTCAGGCTGAGCGGTAAGATAAAAAAGCTCAGCTCGGAAGACTATTCGTATTTTGAGAGCTATTTCAAGGAAGCCGGGTTCTCGGATGAGGAAATCGCTCAGGCAACCATTCCTTATAATATTGACGTATTTGCCAGTAAGGCCAGCATGAGCGGCGTCTACATCGTCCTGTTTGGCGCAGGCGTCGCCCTGCTCATCTTCGGCATCTTCAGGATCGCAAAGGTGGCAGGCGGCAGCTCCCTGAAAAAGCTGCGCAAGGATATCGCCGCTACCGGTTATTCCGAGTCCATGATCGATTCCGACTACCACAGCGCAAAATCCTTCGACAAGAAAGGCACGCTGAAGATTGGCCGTCTGATGACCTACTATATCTCCGGTTCCGACGCCAGAGCGATCCCCAACAATAAGATCATGTGGGCTTACCAGAATACCGTTACCCACCGCACCAACGGCGTTAAGACCGGAACCACTTACAATGTGATGATCTTCGACGAGATCACTCCCAAGGGACACAGCTTCTCGGTTGCCAATGAATCCATCGCCCAGGATATGCTTGCTTTGATCAATACAATGCTTCCCTGGGTTGTGGTAGGATACTCCGATGAACTGAAAAAGCTCTACAATAAGGACCGTTCCCAGTTCCTGCAGCTGCGCTACAATACCTGTGAGCACATTGCAGCGGAGCCTGCGCCCGCTTCCTCCGGGGATTCACCGGTGGGCGGACAGCCGTAAACCGGGAAATCATATGATCTGACTCTTAAAAACGGGGCTGTTCCGCATGAGGTTGCGCGGCAGCCCCTGTTTTATTAAGCACAGTGTCTTATTAAACACAGTGTTTTCTCATAACGGAAATCTGTACACCCGCTCTTCACAATGCCGTCACCGAAAACCGCGCCGTCACCTGCCCCACGGCGCCCGCTAAAGGTACCTCCCACTGAAGCAGCCAGACATCCCTGCAAATCCCGCTGTGGTCACTGAAATCCTGACGGCTGCACTCGAATAAGGCGGTTTCCCGTATTCTCATAGGCCGCAAACAGTTCTTCCGTAATCACGGGCATCGGTCCTTCCCGCAATACCTCCGCTTCCTGACGAATGCTTTTGCAGTAATCCTCATAATATTTCTCTAATCCTCTCAGCATGTCTGTCTCCTCTGCATTATTCCCGATGGCGTATCTACGCGGTACTAAGGAAATGCCTCCAAATAACTTGCGCAGGCTTATGGCGGAATTTATTGATTTTATCAGGTTTGCCCTGAACAGATTGCGCAAGTTATTTTTCGGCAGTTCCTAAAGTATACCATACTATCCCTGTTTCCGCCACAATGCCTTTTCTTTTTAACAGCCTGCTGACAACATCACAGCTCCACAAACACCGTATCATAAGCCGCCATGGACACCGTCCGCATTCCCGCTTCGGCAGGGATGGACGTGGTCTGCTCCCTGTCGCTGTTGTTGATGATGACCAGCTTCCTGCTCTCGGGATAGTAAGCGCATTCCGTATATAAATTATCGGTCATGTACAGGCCGCTCATGCCCTCTCCTCCTGCGTAACGGATCAGCTGATAGAGCATGCGGGTATTCTCCGTCGTCACCCGGAAAGAGGCCAGATAGATACCCTTCCCTTTTCCGAATTCGTTCACGCATACCAGAGGAAGAAGCTCTCCCGTTCCGCCGCCTGAAGAGCCATTCCCGGAACTGCTGTCCTGGGCCGCGCCATTCCCGGAACTGTCGTCCAGAACAGTATCATTCCCGGAACTGCCGCTCCGAACAGTATCGCTTCCGGCTACTTTTCCAATCTCACCGGCTCCTGCTGCCAGCAGCACTCTCGCCTTTCCGTCAGTCAGATATAAATGTTCCTTCGCGCCCACCGATGCGCCAGCCGGCAGAATGCCCTCTTTGTCCTCCGGAGTAAACTGCCATTTTCCGTGGCATACCCTGGCTCCGGTATCCTCGTCAATCCCCAGCACATGCGCCATACGGAAATACGTATCATACCCTTCCACTGCCGATGGCTCATTCACGCCGATAAACGTACCGCCCTCATGCACCCATTTCGTCAGGATAGTGACCACTTCGTCATCCTTCCAGTTCTCGCCGCCGCTCCAGGCGCTTCCCGCCCGGCCCGCATTAATGACTACATTTATATCTTCGAGCGCTCCTTTCTTCACATCCTCAAAGGAGATAAACTTCACATCCACCGGCAGACCGGAGAGCGCTTCATTGATATGGATCAGGTCATGCATGTAAGTCTCATGAAAATGTCCCGACAGAGTCCAGGAACGCAGCGCCCCCCAGCTGTGAAGGACAGCTGCTTTTGTCCTGATGGCATAAGGCTTACCCGCATTGTGGAAGGAACGGATCAGCCGGAACTCATCGGACACTTTTTCAATATAATCACAGAAATCAGGATAATTCTCCACCAGATGCAGATAGCCGCCCAGGCCTATCCTGTCGATTTTCGCCCGAAGCAGCGCCCTGCGCACGCTGTTCCAGTATTTCTTCGCATCCAGAGCGGGGTCCCCGCCTTCCGCAAAAGTCGGCGCGCCGCCCAGGCCCACCGGAAACAGATAAGGATGCAGCCGCAGCTCATGGGTGGGCACGTCCACACCCGCGCAAAGCCTTGCCTCGTAGCCGGAGAATACGCATTTAATCAGGCCGTCAAAACCGAACTCATGAAATCTTCCGTTATAGGGTTCCACGCCTACCCAGCTGTCATCATAGAATACATAGGCCTTCTTGCCGTACTCATGCACCATATCAATGAGCTTCTTCCCGAAGGAAATGACGAAATCATTGATAAACTCCATCCAGTCGGCCTTCCGTGCCGTACCCGGCATATGCGTTACGTGCAGCTGTCCTTTGTTGATAAAGTCCTCTGCCGTCATGGGGTAGCCGTACCGTTTCTCGAACTCATCCAGCGCCAGGGCACTGACCGTGTAGTCATAGGAACCCCAGTCGGAGAAGAGATTACGATTGCGTTCGCTGCTGCCCCATATCCACACAAAATTGTAGAACATGGAAGTAAACCGCACCACGGTGGTATCGGGGTGGGTCTCACACCAGTTTCTCATCCATCCCAGCAGATATTCCTGCGTCTGAGGATATCTGGGATCGATCTGCAGCAGATGCTCCTTGTCCCAGTGATTGGTGGTGTGGTTATACATGGAAATTTCTTCCCAGATACGATATGCAAGGAAGCTCACCGTATATTTATGGAATGGCACCGCCGCTTTTATGGTTACCGTACCGTCAGCCTTACCGTACTCCCACTGATCGGAATTCAGTTTTTGGTTCGTTGTTCTGTCGTAAACTTCCCAGTACCGGAATGCCTCCGGCGTATCGTTGACTTGGAACTGCTCCGCAAAAAAGCTTTCCATCAGATTTATGGCAAGCGTCTCTCCCTCTGCCACCGCAGGCGGCGTACAGAGAAATGTCTGCTGAAGCTTGTCCCTGTTTTGATTTGCCCACTCATTGTGGTCGCGTATGATGCAGATAGTGGAGTAGATGCCGTACCCCGCATGTACAATCTCGTCGGACAGAACCGTTCCGTCGCTGTCCCGGATTACGTCCGCGCCCCATTTTTCTGCCATTCTTAATGTAAGTTCTTCATATCCGGATTCCCCCGGAAGCGTAAAGCCGCCGCTTTGTTTCGCCATATCTCTCTCCATTCTCGCTCAAAACTGCCTGGAATGCGTTTCCAGCGCCTGTTGTCCGCACTTCTGCTGCGCCTGCGGATGCTTTTCCTTCTGCAATGCGCACATATACCGGTTCCATTTTATCATTTTCCGTCAAACTCTATCAGTCAATGTGCAAGTCCGGGTTCTGGAACATACAGGCAAATATACTCTCCCGGAAGAGAAACACCGCCATATATACATGTCCCATGAAACGCTGCCTGATTACAGCCCTAACTTCCTGCAGATCGCCACTGCTTCTCCCCGGGTAAGCACCCTGTCAGGCGTCTCACTGCCGTCCGACGGAATCAATCCCAGCGCACAGGCCGCCCGTACATAGGGCTTTGTAAACTCCCTGCACTTTGTATCGTAAGCAAAAGCACTATTATCCGCACATCCGTCCATGTCAGGAAGCTTCCGCCTGCTCTTATAGCCATTGACCGCAAACACCAGAAATTCCTCCAGCGTCACCGGACGCAGGGGGAAGAATTTCCCGTCCTCCACCATTCCCGGATCGATCATGCCATTCTGATAAGCGCATTCCACTGCCCCCGCATACCACTCATGTCCCACTACATCGGTAAACATATCATTATATACATTGGTCGGGAAAAAACGAGCCGTCCTGATTACCATATCCAGCGCCGATGCCCTGTCCGCCGGTTCCGAGAGATGCTCCATATCGGAAAGCGCCTCCGTCTCCTTTGGATCTTCCACATTGTCATAGACAGCGGGCTTCTCCAGCGGAACGATCCGCTCCGCTGGCGGCCATCCTCCGAAACCTTCCGTCACCTGTTCAGCCAGGAAACGGTATTCCGGCTCCTTCCTTTCGCCGCATACGCCCGCAATCTCATCAGCCACCAGCCCCGCCATAAAATAAGCGCCGTAATCATTGCTGTGGGTATAATCTCCCGGAAAGAAATACGCTTTGGAGGCTTCCAGCCCTTTTTTCACAATAAAATCCATGCTGCGCCGGTGCAGGTCCAGAACAGGCACATCCTCCTGCTCACCCACGCTGATGCAGGTCCCGGCATATTCCTCCAGCAGGTCATTATAACTTCCGTCGTTTCCCTTCCAGGTATTCCTGGCAATGGGTGTCACCAGTACCGGAAATGCCCCCCTGGCCCTGCACTCCCCGATGTATCGGAGAAGATTTCGCCTGTATCCCTCCTCAGCCTTCAGAGACTCCAGTTTCTGGTCATTATGGGCAAACTGGATAAACAGGTAATCGCCCGGCCGGATATACCGCTCCACAATTCCGTAATGCCCCTCCTCCCGGAAACTGGCCGTGGTCAGCCCGGAATGGGCATGGTTAGATACCGCTATCTTCCCGCTCAGATATCCCGAAATCATCTGTCCCCAGCCGGAATAGCTGGTTCCGGGAGCATAAGGATAGTCCGCGCTCTGATCCGTCACTGTGGAGTCCCCGGCAATGAAAAGGGTGGGACACTCCAGTTCCTCCACTGTTATCTCACTGATACCCGGCTTCTTTGCCAGAATGGTGATATCCAGGCTCCTGTCCGTATAAACCTCCGTAAGCCCCCTGGGGATAATGTCGCATACATTCACGGACATGGTGCATATAAAATCACCGCTCCCGGCTCTTTCCGCAACGATTCCCGAATCTGTATCTGCTGCGGCGGCTTCTCCAGCCTTTTTTGTGTCGCCGCCCTCTTTCAAACCGTCAGCGGCTTCCCGGCTCCTCAAAGATGCCATTTCATCAGGCCCAATCTCACGAACCTGCGTTTCAGGATAGTCGGCCGGTCTGTCTCCGCTGTTCCATATCTCAGCTTTTACACCAGCAGATGCAGAGACGGCGCCACGGTAGCCCAACCGCCTGCGCCCTGTGAATATCAGTACATCCTCCATGGATTCCCTCGTGCGGATCCTCACCGTCGCCCTGTAATTGCCCTGGCGGGGCACATCCAGTTTGAAGGAAAGAGGGATTCGCCTGCGCTCTCCCGGAAAAGCGCCCCCGGCAGTCTCTTCCAGCGCCTCGATTTCCCTGTCTGAATCCAGGAAACATCCGTTCCTGTCTTCCTCCACATGGGACAGTTCCTCATTCCGGCACCAGTACAACGCATCAAACGCGGCGTTCAGCTCAGGCAGGCGCAGGAGCTCCTGTTCCCGCCTGTTTTTCTCGACTACAAAGCCGTAGCCTGTATCCGGACGGTATAAATCACCTGCCCGGACTCGGATCGTTTTCTGTTGATTTACGTCCTGCCGGCACTGCCCTCCGGACACCTCCTGAATCAGTGCCCCATTCCGACCGGTGTCCGTTTTCCGGACGTTTCCCTCACTTTGGCTGCCGCCTGTCTTCCCGGTGCCTTCTCCGTTCCGGATTGCTTCTCCGTTCTGGCATTCTCCTCCGATTCGGGCTTCTCCGCCCTTGTCATCCTCAAACTCCCCGAACACAAATTTTCTGTAAAACATATCAAAGCGCCCCATCCTTCTCTATGGTATCGGAAACCAGCAATGTAGAGAAGAATGCCAGCATAAGCCCCTGCCCCCATCCCTGGATCCAATCCCTGGAAATTCCTCTGTAGCCTTCCTTATCCCGCATAACCGCCGTTCCGGCAGACACATTCATCACCTTGCCGTCCTCGCTGACATTGTCCAGCAGTCCCTTGACAGACTTGTTGATATATTTGGAATGCAGCGGATTGCCTCTGGTCAGCATGGCTGCGGCAATTCCGGCGGAAGCTGAAATCTCCTCGTAGGACTCCGGGTCATCCAGCACGGTTCTCCACAATCCGTTCTCCGTCTGTACGGTCTTCAGCGCCGCCAGCTGCTCGTTCAGTGAGCCTGCCACATCCATGTATTTCGGATACAGATAGCATTCCGGAAGGACGCCGCCCACCTGGGACATGGTAAACGCCGCCCATGCATTGGCTCTGCCCCAGTAAATCCCGGACATATGGTCTCCTGCAATATTGTCATAACCATGATAATAAAATCCGCTGCTGGGATTCTGCAGATATTTGATATGCCAGTAATACTGATTCAGGGCATCATTGATCATATCCTCATCCTTGTTCATAACCCCCACCCGCAACAGCAGGAATGCAGCCATAAACAGGGTATCGCACCATGCCTGCTCCGGAAAATCGTTATTGGCAGACACCGTATGCTGCAGCACATGGTCCGCAAACCGAAGCGCATCGTTGGATATGTAAGCAATCTTGCTCATAAGGATGTCATAGTACTTCTTATCATCTGTAGCCTTGTACAGGGTGATCAGGCAATGTCCCATGGCGCAGGCATTCACGGTCCACACTCTGGGCAGCCCCAGGTCAATGAGTTCGTCAACTCTGTCCTTCAGCAGATTCAGATACTCCTCTTTTCCCGTCTTCTCATAGGCTTCACTGATGCCATAGTAGGCCACCCCGCAGGGCCAGTCCCAGGTCAGATCCATATTCATGGTCTTCCTGACGATCTTGTCGATCACCTCTTCGATTTGTTTCTTGTCATACTCCAGTCGCAGCATATGTCCCTCCATTTCCTGCCGCCGGGGCGGCATGATTCCTTTTTATGCTTTATACTCACGGCCTGCCAACGTAAGGAAATGTCTGCAAATAGCCCCTGTAAGCCTGCAGAAATTTTTATTGTATTTCCGGGCTTTTACCTGAACATATTGCAGCGGTTATTTTCCGACAGTTCCTAACGAGTGAGCGCTTCCGCAAAACGGAGCAGACAGCCGGTAATCAGATGCGCTCACAAGTATAATTGTAACCCCTTTCACGAATATCCGCAATTATCATTTTATAGACTCTTATCCAAATACAGCCTCCCGTCATACGCCGGGAGGCTGTATCGTACTGTTCAGCTTAACGCTTTACAGCATCATCCGTCACTATCGCAGCGGCGGCGCCTGTTTTCATTTATACTGCACGCTGATTGAATTTGCAGTGCAACCCGACTGCAGACCGCCAGCCAGGTACTTTCCCTGAGGCATCAATGTAAATCCTGGCGGTCTGCAGTATATCATTGAAAATCTTCCGGCAAAGAGCAGCGATGATATCAACAAGTCCGTCAGGGCGCTGACGGCAAGATGATGAGGTGATGCATCAACGCAGGCTGTCAAATTGCCTCCGCCGCAGCCCGAAGCGCCCGCACAATATTTTCCAATGACATACCGGGCTTCTGTTCCCCGGCCTGTTCCGTAAGAAGAGGGACATGTATAAATCCAACCCGGGTTTCCGTTCCTTCATAATGATGCCTCAGGGTATAGAATAAGTCATTACATACGTATGCCCCTGCGGAATAGGAAACGGCGCCGGGAATTTCGTTGGCCTTGAGGGCCTCTGCTATCCTGCGCACAGGAACAGACGCAAAATAAGCAACATCCCCGCCGGGCACCACAGGTTCATCCTGGGGTTTATTTCCCGCATTGTCTTCTATGGAAGCATTGCGAAGATTGATGGCCACCATTTCCGGCATTACCGCGCTTCGCCCCCCGGCCTGCCCTATGCAGAGAATGACATCCGGGCACAGCGTCTCCGCTTCCGCCAGCACCCGCTCGGCAGCCTTCCCGAAAACCGTGGGAAGCAAAAGCTTCGTCAGCTCGTAATCCCCAATCCTGTCCTCAAGCCTGCTTACTGCCTCCCAGGAGGAATTAACGGTATCTTTGCCAAAGGGTTCAAATCCTGTGATCAACAGTTTTTTTCTCATGATCCTTACCTCACATTTCCTGATGCGCCATACCGGCCAACCTTGTTCCCCTGATTTTACCGCAACCACTGTACGTTCCGTTCTGCGGCTTTTTCCAGGTCTCTTTTGGGTATATCCACTGCCTGGAACAGCCCTTTCGCCCGCAAAAGCAACGCCTCTTTATCTCTGTTCACCAAAGGCACCGCAGCTGGTATATTGTCCATTACACTTCAAAGCTTCTTTCAGTTTACCACATTTTATACTGCACGTCGATGAATTCGCAATAAACTGCAGCTAAATCACTATCACCGCAGTCCTGTACCATCTCCCTGATTCTTCAAATATTCAAATCCTTTAAAAGATAATCCATTTTCTTCCCTTTCTTCATCCTGTATAATAGAAAAAACGAAAAAAGGAGGAATTTATTATGATCCGTGTCGGTGCTGTTAATATTGACACCTCGCATCCCATGGGATTCGGCGAGGTTATGGAAAGCAATGAACGCGCACGCTATGTGGGGGTATACAATGATTCTTTTCGGGACGAGGAAGAAGTAAACGGCTTTATACATCGTTTCGGACTGGAAAAGCGGTGCGACAGTCTGGAGGAACTGGCTGAACTGTGCGATATCGGCTTTATTCACGGCTGCAACTGGGACGACCACCTTCGGTGTGCCATGCCCTTTCTTCAGAAGGGAAAGCCCGTTTTTATCGACAAACCCCTGGTCGGCAATCTTTCTGACTGCCGCAGAGTGGCTCAGCTGGCAAAAGAAGGCGCCGTTATCCTGGGAGCCTCCAGCGCACGATATGCTTTTGAAATTCAGGAATTCCTTTCGCTTCCTTCGGACGAGCGGGGAGAAATCGTACAAGTGTTCGGAACTGCCGGCGTCGATGAATTCAATTACGGAATCCATATTGCAGAAGCTCTCGCCGGGATTATGGGCCCCGGCGTCCAGTGGGTAAAATATCTGGGCAGAGGCGAGGCCGGCAGCAAATACAGCGAAAGCTATTATCTGCAGCACGAAGGAGGCGCAAGCGCCATATTTAACACCTTCACCGGTGTCTGGCAGCCCTTTGTCATCACAGTCATGACTACAAAAAACACCTTCCATTTTAAACTGGATTCCTCGCGGCTTTACTCGGCCCTGGTGGAACAGATCTGCAATTATATGGAAGGAAAACCCCATCTGCTGGCAAATTGTGACGCCCTGCTGGAATCCGTTTATGTCATGCTTGCCGCCACAGCCTCCCGCAAAGAACAGGGACGTCCCGTTTCCCTGCATAGCCTGTCTGAATCAGGCCCTTCCTATGACGGAACCGCCTTCTGGCAGGAATATGGAGCTGCTTCCGGCGCCATGTACAAAAATCTGTGAGTTGTCCCGCACCGGCCTCCTTATCCAGGCTTCCATACGGAACAACTCAAAATGCGTACCAAAATTCAAAAAATACAGGGGCCCGGAATGACTTACATTGTCCTTATGGCTTCGGCATATGTCTGCGCCGACAAAGCAGAATACTATTCTCCCGGAGGCGTTTATCCCTTTGCATCAATTACAGGAATTACTTGAAAGAAAGGAATATTTCTTTATGACACGACCCGTTACTTTTACCGGTGAACTCCCCGCTTCCTTTTCCCTTGCCGTAGAAGAACTGAAGGACGATCTGGGGATTTCTCCTGTTTCCGAAAACGGCTGGCCGGTTCGGCTGCAAAAAGGCCGCCATCTTGCCATAGACACCGACAAAAACGGCGCCGTTGTAACCTACAGCCGTATCGTTGAATGCTATCGGGGCCTTTCATTGCTGTTTCAGCAGGAAGAGCGCCCCTGCTTCCATCTTTGTCAGAGCCGCTGCTTTAAGACAGCGGGGATAATGTTTGACGTATCCCGCAACGCAGTCCTGAAGCCGGAGACCCTGCGCTTCTATCTGCGCAAGATGGCTCTGATGGGCCTGGATCTGGGTATGATGTACACAGAGGACACCTATGAGGTCCCCTCTTACCCCTATCTTGGCTATCTGCGCGGACGTTATACCCAATCCGAACTGTGTGCGCTGGATGATTACGCCTTTCTGTTCGGAATCGAGCTCTGCCCGTGCATACAGACGCTGGGGCATTTAAACCGCGCTCTGCACTGGCCGTCCATGGAACATATGAAGGATACGGAAGAGGTTCTGCTGGTAGGGGCTGCGGAAACCTATGCCTTTATCCGGGCTCTGCTGGAAGAGGCCTCCCGCCCCTATCGTTCCAGACGAATCCATATCGGCATGGACGAAGCCCATTTTCTGGGACAGGGCAATTACCTGCGTCTCCATGGCTATCGCAGCCCCTTTGACATCATGAAAGAGCATTTGAACCATATCCGTCCCATTCTCCAGGAACTGGGGCTGGAAGCGATGATGTGGAGCGACATGTATTTCCGCATGGCAAGTCCCACCAGAGGATATTACGACAGCCCTTCTGTGGACCCTGCAGTGGTTTCGTGCGTGCCCGCAGATATCATGTTGATATACTGGGATTATTACCATCAGACGGAAGAACAATACGAATCTATGTTCGAGAAGCATACGCCCTTTCCGGCGTCTGTGGGCTTTGCCTGCGGCATCTGGACATGGACCGGTCCTGCCCCGGACTACCAAAAAACGCTGGACACAATGCTCCCCGGTCTGCGTCAGGCCAAAAAGCACCGGATTGACTTTGTCCTGTCCGCCGCATGGGGCGATAACGGCGCGGAAAGCAATCTCCTCACCTCCCTGTATGCGCTCTGCGTTTACGCCGAGTTTAACTATACCGGAGATTACCGTCCAGAAGAGACAGGCAGGCGTTTCTCCCGAACAATAGGGGTGAGGCCTGAAATATTCCTTCATCTGACAGATTTTAACCAGCTGCCCGGCGTAAAAAACTGGAATCTGCGTCCGGTAAACGCAGCCAAATTCCTGCTGTATCAGGATCCTCTGATACAGCTCTTCGAAAAGGATCTGGAAGGCATCGATATGAAAACCCATTATGCGCAGCTGGAAAAACGATACCTATCCTGGCAGAATGAGGGGACAGCAGCAGGCAAAGCCTCCCCGCTCTTTCAGGCAATGCTGGACTTCTATGTACAACTGGCCCGCGTCCTGACAGTCAAATGCCAATGGCACCAGGAAGCAGGCCCCTGTATCCGGGCTAAAAACAGAAAAAAAGCCGCTGCTCTGGCCGATACTGCCAGACAGACAGCCGAACTGCTCCGGCATCTGCGAAAGTTCTGGTTTACACTCTGGAATCTAACCAACAAGCCCCACGGCTTTGAGATCATCGATCTGCGCATCAGCGGCATTGCCGGCCGCATGGAAACAGCAGCTCTGGTTATGGAGCAATTCGCCGCCGGAACGCTGGATACAATTATGGAGTTGGAGGAACAGCCCCTCGCCTATACCGTCCTGCCTGACGGCGCCCTGAAAGGCAGCTATGCCTGGGGCGAAATCGCATCCGCCTGCAAACTGGACATATAAAATTCCAGCGACTCTTTCCGGTAAAGTCGCGAAGGCGCACGAGAGGAATTTTCATGAGGGCACTTTCGAATGAAAATTTCTCTCTTAAAGGTGTGCCGAAGGGACTTTACCCTTTAGTGCTGTCGCGCAGCGACTTAATTAGGAGGAACAGATTATGAAACATTTTATTACTGCCGCGGTCTGCGGCTTCGGTAGCCGCGGAAAAGACGCCTACGCCAGTTATCAACACCTTGCGCCGGACAAGCTTAAGCTTGTGGCCATAGCGGACCCCGACCCGGAAAAACGGGATGCAGCCGTCAGCGAGTATGGTGTGGCTCCCGCAAATTGCTACCAAAACGGCGAAGAACTGCTGCAGCAGCCCCGACTGGCAGATGTGCTGATTATCGCCACCCAGGACAGGGATCACATCCGTTATGCCCTGCCCGCACTGGAGAAGGGATATCATCTCCTGCTGGAAAAGCCCATCTCCCCCAGCCTGGAGGAGTGTCTGGAACTGCGGAAGAAAGCTCATGAATGCGGACGTATTGTCATTGTATGCCACGTTCTTCGCTATGCGCAGTTTTATCAGACAATACATGAACTGCTGCAGAAAAACATTCTTGGACCGCTGCACACCCTGGAAGCCACAGAAAATATTGCCTACTGGCATTACGCCCACAGCTATGTCCGGGGCAACTGGAGACGCAGCGAAGACAGCAGTCCGCTGATTCTGGCCAAATCCTGCCACGACATGGATATCATTCGCTGGCTCGTCGGCAGTCCTTGTGTCAGCCTCTCCTCTTATGGCGGTTTATCCTGGTTCAAACCCGAAAACGCGCCGGACCCGGAAGCCAAACGCTGCCTCAGTGGCTGCCGCTGCAAAGAGGAATGTCCATATGACTGCGAAAAAATCTATCTTTTCAATAAAAAGAGCGGCTATTACGACAACAATACCGGCTGGCCCTGCAATGTACTGACCAACCATCCCACAAGAGAAACCCTGTATGAGGCGCTGCGGAACGGACCTTACGGACGCTGCGTATATCAGTGCGACAATAATGTGGCCGACCATCAGACTGTCAATATGTTGTTTGAAAACGGTGTCTCCGCCTCCTTTGTTTTGTCCGCCTTTACAGAAGGGTGCTACCGAACCGTACGCATCACGGGAAGTTTCGGGGAACTGGAGGGAAACCTGGAGGAAAACACAATTCATGTGCGGATATTCGGCAAGCCGGAGCAGCTCATTTCCCTGGATCCCATATCGGACCGTTTTGCCGGCCACGGCGGCGGTGACGCGCGCATGATGGAATATCTGTGCAATCTTTTGCTTTCAGAGGATCAGGATGCACTCACTTCCATTGACGCTTCCGTTGAAAGCCATGTTATGGCCATGGCTGCAGAATATTCACGGCTGCATGGAGGAGAAAGCGTATCACTAACTGATTTCACTGCGGAAAACATGGCACAGCAGAACATCTGAAACATCGTTTCCGTAAATTTCCGGTTAAAAATCCGCTCTTTCACCACCAATTATGAGTGCTTCCATCGAAAGAAAGGACAGGCTTTTCCGCAGTATCGCGGATGCCTGTCCTTCTGCACTGCACATGCCTCTTCCGGCATTGTCTTCCCTATTTCAAACCTGATGTCGTCTGAATGCCATTCAGGAACGCATTCTGGCAAAAGAAGAAAATGACAATCAGCGGAGCGGTAAACACTGTGCTTGCCGCCATTAAAAGCGTCCATTCAGGGTTTGCGGACTGCCTGAACATCTGCAGACCGATGGACAAGGTATACCGCCTGCTGTTTTGCAGATACAGCAGCGGGCCATTCAGATCGTTCCATTGCGCAATGAAAATCAGCACGGCCATGGTAGTCAGAATGGAACGGCACATGGGATAGACAATCCAGTACAGAATCCGGAACTCTCCGGCTCCGTCGATCCGCGCCGCCTCCATTACGCTGTCCGGCAGGGTTTTCATAAACTGCCTGCAGAGATAAATGTAATAGGCGCTGCCGAAGAACGACGGCAGCAAAAGCGGTACAAAGGTATCTACCAAATGCAGGCGTGCCCAGGTGGTATACATCGGAATCTGTGTCACCTGCCAGGGAATCATCATTGTCGCCAGGATAACAGGGAAAACATACTGCGCCCCTTTCCACGGCACCTTTGACAGGGAATACGCCACCATCGGACAGGAAATCAGCGCACCGACCACTGGCACCACCGACGTAATCAGAGTATTCCTGATGTATTTTCCAAACTCCATACGCCTGAATACCTCCACAAAATTCTCCCACATCACCGGTTCCGGCAGCCACTGAGGGGGAACCGTGAAGACATATGCATTGGATTTCAGCGCTGTACAGACCATCCAGTACAGCGGCAGGAAAAACACAATGCTCAAAATAACCAGAAGAATAATCCCTGCGATATGCGACAGCTTTCCCCTGATTCCCTTATCAATGAAATATGTTTTCAGCTTTCCCATATCTTCCTCCCTACTCTACCTCGTAGTTGACGGCACGATTAGAGATACGCAGCGTCACAAAGGTTGCAGCCATAATGATTATAAACAGCAAAATTGCCATCGCGCAGGCATAACCCATCTTGTAGAACAAAAATGCCTGACGGTACAGATACAGACAATAGAACAACATGGAATTGCCCGGTCCGCCACCTACAGAACCTGACATATCCGTCAGACTTGAAAATACATAAGCCTGTGTGAAATACTGGAATCTGTTGATCATGCCCATTAACAGATTAAACTGAATGGTCGGCGAAATAAAGGGAAGGGTTATGTGAATAAACTGCTGAAACTTGCCCGCACCATCCAGAGATGCTGAGTCATACAGGGAGACGGGTACAGACCGCAGCGCGGCAATAAAAATAATCATGGACCCACCGCATCGCCACGTATCCATCATAATCAGTGATATTTTGGTATATTGAGGATCATTGAGCCAATAGGGACCCTGGATTCCAAAAAGTTTCAGAAGCTGATTCAGCAATCCGTAATTTCCGTTTAAAACCCAGATAAACAGCATCGCGCTGGCGACAATCGGAACCAATGACGGCAGATAAAATATTGTGCGAAAAAAAGGGAGGCCGCAGACATTTTTCTGATTCAGAAGCATGGCCAGGCCAAGCGCTACAATCAATCCTATTGGCGTACCCACAATCACAATATATGCCGTATTAATCAGCGATATCCCGATATATGGATCTTTCAGAATATCGGCATAATTTTTCAGCCCGACCCATTCACATTTGTTAAACATATCATAATTGGTAAAGCTATAATAAAAAGCCATTGTGATCGGCACTATGGTAAAAAGCACAAAACCAATCAGCCATGGCGAGGCAAACAGCAAACCTATTCGGTTGTGTTTCCGTGTTTGTTTGTTTCCACGTTTTTGGTTTTTACATGCAGAAACCGCCGTTTCTGAATTAGCTTGCTTCATTCCTGTGTTTCCCTCCTTCTTTTTTCTTAAAACAGGGGCTGCAGAACCGCAGCCCCTGTTATACTGCAGACCGCCAGGATTTACAGTGACGCCCCCGGGAAAATACCCTGCCAGCGGTCTGCAGTCGGGTTGTACTGCAAATTCATCCGGTGCGCAGTATAGATTGCACTTTGCTTTTGCCGGCATTCCCGTCCGGATTCAAAAAGCCGTTTTCTTATCTTTACGGAATCGCAGCCTCAATTTCTGTCTGAACATTGGTTACTGCCGTGTCGATATCCAGTTCTCCACTGAGATACTGGGACATATGCGTGCTTATGGCAGTCAGATACTCCGATACATAGCCGCTCATGGGGAAGGATTGCAGTTCTGCTGTCATCAGAAGATCAGCAGCCTCTTTTATCGGATCCGAAACATCCATTGCCTTCAGTGCCTGCAGAGCGCTTGTGCGAGGCATAAAAGCTCCGTAGTTACTCATGCCTTCCGCCAGATAAGCCATTGCTTCCGGGGAAGAAATATAAGACAGAACTTCCCATGCAGCATCTGCGTTGGCCGTCTTTGCGTTGATCTCATAAACACCGGCAGTCATCATGGAATTTCCGGGAACCGTTGCAATCTCCCAGTCCTCACCGTATACATAGCCTTCCGAATTGGAATACAGAGTGGCCAGACCGGAATCTGCCTGAAACCGCATTGCACATACGCCGGACAGAACCGGATCGCTGGCAGTAGAACGGGTTGAATACCAGTCGTTTCCCCATGCGGAAACCGCCGTATAGCCGCCCTGATACTCAATCAACTCACGTTGCACCTCGTAACTCTTACGAATTGCCTCGTTGTCAAAAGCGGGAGCTCCATCCGCATTGTCCCAGCCTGCCTCCAACATGGCAGGCCACAGTACATCATCCTGCCAGGGGAAAATCGGGGACAGCCCCATGCTGGTGGTTCCGCCCAGGTCATAGCAATCCTTTGCACACTGAATCAGATCCTCCACCGTAGTCGGGAATGTCTCCCAGCCTGCCGCAGACAGCACCTTGGGATTATACAGGATATAAGTCGTGGACGCGGAAAGCGGAATGGAATAAGTCTCACCATCAACCCTGCACAGTTCCCAAGTGCCGGGAAGAATGTCATCAGCATCAAAACCGGCGTCATTGTTTACATAGTCCGTCAGATTCAGCAGCGCTCCCTTTGCAGACAGCGGAGCAGCATTTTGCCAGTACATCTGGAAAATATCCGGCGTTCCTTCTGCTGCAATGGCAGTAACGATATTGTCGTATGTCTTGCCGAAGCTTACCTCAACCTGGATATTATCATGGGATGCATTAAAATCGTTCACCAGTTTCAAAATCCTCTGCGACGTAGCAGTGGGTTCGGAATCCTCTGCAAACATGGACCACAGTGTGACTGTCGTCACCTCCGTCGGCTGTGACTCTTCCGAAGAGTCTGAAGCCTCCGATTCTTCGGGAGTTGTCTCTTTTTTCTCCGTTTGGGATTCCTGAGCTGCGGATGACATTTCATTGGATGATTCCGCCGGTTCCGAACCGCAGGCTGACAGAGAAAGAACCATTGTCATTGCCGTTAACAAAGCTGTCACTTTCTTCATATTGTTTCCTCCTGAAATAAATTATTTACATGCAATAATCTTTACCTATTAGAGTTTTTCCCTAATTTATTGCTTGTATTTGTCTTTATTTTAGTACATTCAGTCAATTTTTGCTTTACATATTTTCCATTAAATATTGCATATTTTACTATTTTAAAAAATCCCGTCCACAAACATGCTCCGCAGGTCTGCTGAAAACCCCGCCAGCGTCCTGCCGGACAGGCGGTTCACTGGCGGGATCTTTCTATACCGAACCGCCGTTTTCCGACAGCTCTTACCTTGTTATGACGGCAGCTCCATTTTTACGCCCGGTTGCCCGGCTCTCCTGTTTGCCAGTCAGGATTCCTGTAGTGGCATCAAACCGATATTCCTTTTCGTCAATGGTAACTACGCCCTTTGCCATGGTGCCGTAAATCAGGTCGAAATAACAGGTACCCACTTCCGTGGTATGCCAACCCTTTACCATTTGGCCATTCTCGTCATAGCGCACCCATTTTCCGGTTCCGTCCGCGTTTTCAGCCCAGTCACCTGCAGCAGATTCCATATATACATCCCTGCTTACAGCGATCCTGCCGCCATCCGCCGCATCCAGCCAATACCATGCATCGGAAACAGGATCGTAGATTTCCCTGCCTCTTCCTTCCGTTCCCTGCTTTACGCCGTCTTCATACCAGCAGCGGCTGCCATCTTCCCTGTTGACCCAACCGTATGCTGCTTCCCACCGGCAGGGTTCTCCGGTACCGATACCGGTAATTCTGTCAAAATAATAGAGAGTTCCTTCCAGCTCAACATAACCCTTGGCCATGGTACCGTAAGTCATATCAAAGTAATAGGTTCCAACTTCTGTGGTATCCCAGCCTTTTACCATATGGCCCTTCTCGTCATAGCGTACCCATTTGCCGGTTCCGTTTATGTTCTCTGACAGATTTCCTCCCGCAGATTCCAGGTAGACATCCTTATTTGCTGCAGCCTTGCCGCCGTCCACGGCATCCAGCCAGTACCATGCATCCGAATCCGGATCATAGATTTCCCTGCCTCTTCCTTCTGTTCCCTGTTTCACTCCGTCTTCGTACCAGTACCGGTTCCCGTCCTCCTCCAATGACCAACCGTCATACACCGGCTCATCCGGTTTACCAGTGGGTTCTGTTGTTGGTTCTGTACTGGGTTCTGCTGTTGGTTCCGTACTCGGTTCCGCCGTGGGTTCTGTCCCAGGTTCCGCCGTAGGTTCTGCACTCGGATCTGCCGTGGGTTCTGCACTCGGATCTGCCGTGGGTTCTGTGCCCGGACCTGCCGTAGGTTCTGTCGTTACCTTCTGCAGATTCCGGATAGCCTCATCTAACCTAGTCACTGCCCGATTCACCTTCGCCTGGTCATCCTCGCTTAAGTTCTCATCGGCGAGCAGGACCTTAGCCTCGGCCAAAGCCTTCTTAAGCGCCTCTGCCGACTCCTTCGTATACCCTGAAAGATCAATGGCCTCAGCATCCTGCACCGAACGCTCAAGAGCTTCTTTATCCGCCTTGATCTTCAATGCTTCTATTGCTTCCTGTAATTCCAACAGAACTGTCTCAAGCTCCGCCGCATCTGGTTCCGAAGCATTCAGCAGATCCTTCGCCTTCTTTAACGCTGCAGTAAACCGTTGCCAGGATGCATTTACATAGTCGTCTCCGGCCGTAATTTCATCAGCCCTCTCCACCAACTCCGCCAGCTCTTCCAACCACATTTCCCGGGCCGTCATTCCACTCACCATCACTTCGCCGAGGGCAACCCAGTTATTGCGGTTCACCTGCCTGTACAGGTCCAGACTTCTTTCAAAGTCGATACGAATATAACGCGTCAGGACAAAATTTTCAAGAGTATGGATGAAATCCACGTTCACGCTGTCGGAGGTACCACCCACAACCGCCACATAGTCCGCAACATCTCCCGCAAAATTCCATGCATTTCCATCGCTGGAATAATAAAAGCTCACCGCTTCCGGAATGCCTACGCCAGCGCCAACCCATTCAAAAAAGCTTGCCCCGAGAGAATCCACATAACATTTCTCCCCCAAATCAATAACAACGCTGAAGGGATCAGCCAGATCCTGTTTGAACCAGCAATAATAGTCCCCATTCCAGGCTCCTCCATGCCTGCCGTCCGTAAGAATCGTCAGGGCATCATTATCGTTGGATGAAGGAACTTCCGTCCCCTCAGAATCTTCGATGGCAATCTCCACATTCCCCAGCTTCGCCAGAAGATTGTCCTCCGGAGCAATCTCCGGAATCTGCGGCATCTCAGCGCTGGGTTTTCCTGTTGCCGTGAACTCAGTAATTCCAAGCCATGCCTTTAATACACCTTCTTCTGCATAGCTGAATACACGGGCCATTACATAGTTCGCTACAACGCCGTCTTCATTATTCCACTCATAGCCGTCGGTTCTCCCTGACGCCCCTGCCATTCTCCATCTTTCACCGTCTTCGGAGACAAAATATTGAACCAGCGACGGCATGTATACGCCTGCGCTCTCCCAGTCGAAGAAATCCATGGACAGAGATGTGACAGCTGATGTACGCGCCAGTTTTGCGATGACATCCACCGGTGTCGCAGTGGAATTATTATTGATTTGCACCACATTGCTGCCCCAGTCAGCTCCATCGGAGATGCCGTCTGTCAGACAAGACAGCATCCCTTTCACCTTGTCCAGTGCAGCGCTGTCGGATGGTACCTGTCGGAATTTTACTGACAAACCTGCCGCCTCCAGCAAATTCCCCTCATGAAGCATATTCCCGCTGATATACTCGTAAACCTTATCATAAATATCACGGTTAGCCGCCTCAGCCCCGGTCTTATAGGCCATCTGTGGAAGCGACCAGGTTCCCCAGTACCATGCCTGTACACCATCCCGATATCCCTTGGTCTTCGCCGTCTCCAGGTATTTCAAAAAGGTTTCTTTATAGCCGTTTATATTGGAGCCCATCCATTCCATTTCAATGCCCAGACCATAGAAATACGCAAAATCCGCCGCCATATTCAGACGATCCTGCCCGTATCCGTAAGCGTTGGGCTGCATCACTGCGTAATCGAAGCCATAGCTTTCCCACTTCTTATAGCCCTCAGCGGTATAGTAAGGAATCCAGTATGAATAAAGTTTTTCGTAATTTTTTTCAGCGGCAATATAGTCAACCAGCATATTGTACAGCTTTATACTGTCCTCAACCAGCGGATCATTGGTCGTATCGGCCAGCTCATTATAGTAATAATACCCATTCAGGGAAATATTCTTATAATTTTTCTCTGAAAACATTTCCTCTGCCAGCTTCATATACCAATAATATGCTGATGCCCGGGCAGACAGCGCAGCGTTGACATCCTGGCCATTCCCTGCCAGTGTAAAATCACAGCTTGTTGTCTGGTCCGAAATCTCAAAACTGAGAGAGCCGTCCTCTGCCTTCGTAACCGCCACTTTCTGGCTCACACTGCCCCAGCCGGCCTGGTTATAGAGCGCCGGATAAACGGCAAGCTTTACCGGAATCACATATTCGTCAGCTTCCGCCTGCGTAAGAATGCCTGCTTCCACCATTTCCGCCTTCGCCTTTGCTGCCGCCTGATCCAAAGCGTCCATATTGACGACTTCTCCTTCGTGGGTGTAATGGAACACATGATCCAGCCATTGCTGCCAGTCATTCTTGTTCGCAGGCGTTTTTCCGGCTACATAAATATAGGCGCCATCGTCCTTTGTGCTGCTATGCCCCAGTACGGTGACACCGTCATACAGCCAGTCCACTGCCTTGCCGTTCCCGTCCACGTAAGCTATAACCGCCTTATATTCATCCACCGTCTTATAAGTCTCTTCAAGCGCTCCATTCACGGTACCCCAACCCTGATAGGCAAGATAATCATGGGCAATCCCGCCAGACTGGCTCAGGGACGCATATGTTTCCCTTGAAACCTCATCCTCCAGAAGCGTATCCGGATCAAAAGGCTGTGCATCTGCAGATATATGCTCATCTCCATTGACAATCAGCTCGTCCACAAACGTCCACACTGCCACTTCAAATTTCACCCGGATATAACGGGCATTGTAATCAAGACCTTCTGCCCGATAATACATATGACTGGGTTCATCCGCCGGCAGATCTGCCAGATCTTTTTCATCCGCTGTCGCCTGCTCAGAGTTCACCTGCCCCACACGGTAATAGGATATTCCATCTTGAGACAGATAGAAAGTAACCTCGCCCAAAGGATTTATCCCATAGCCGGTAGACACGGCAATATGAAGCGCCGCCTCCGTTATGTGACGTTCCTGTCCCAGATCAATCGTGATATCCCGGTTGTCTCCCCGATATAAATTTAAATAAAGGGAACGGACACCGGTAGAATCATCCCACAGCTTTCCTACCCATCCCGAATCTGCTTTTACTCCTGTTGCCAGGCTTCCATCAATCAGGCGGTTACAGGACTGCTCCTCTATTGCCCTGATATTTCCTATTGATGCATTGTTATTATAATTCGGAGTCGGATCTCCGATCACATAGGAATCCACCTTAGCTCCTCTGGCAATTGTTGCCAGATGCTCGACTGTGACTACCGGTTCGACATCTCCCTCTGCCGCAGGACTGATTCCGGCCTCCGCTTCGGCTCCAGTGTCTTCCTTCGATTCTACTGCTTCTCCCACGGCATCAGACCCTGCTCCTTCCGGATTGACAGTCTCCTTTGCTTCTACGTCTCCTTCCGTGCCGGCTGCCGCTTCCTCTCCGAGTCCGACATCGTCTCCCGGTTCCGCGCCTTCTTCCGGTTCGGCCTCCGCTTCCTCTCCTGATTCCACGCCCTGGGCTGCCATGACAGCCGCTTCGCTATCCGCCTTCTCTCCTTCTTCCGCACTGACATACCCGGGGAAAAGAGTGAATACCATCGCCAGTACCAGCACCATACTGGCCACGCAGCGAAGCTTGTTTCGAACTTTTTGTTTCACAGACATCTACTCTCCTTTCTTTGCTGCTTCCCTCCCATCTAATGTGGAAAGTCTAAGTAAATTATTTACACGCAATAAGCCTTTCCTTTAGAGCTATTTCCCTAAATCGGATGCTTGTTTGCATTTTCATTTTAGTATAATTAGACAAAGAATTCTTTACATATTTTCCATTAAATATTGCATATTTTCCTATTTCATACATTTTCCCCTTATCTTATCCGACAGTTTGTGGTACAATAGACATCATGAAATTTTAAATGCACAGGAGAAGATACCATGAAAAACAGAATCTTTTACAGTCAAATGAACCATGACCAGGAACAGGCACGCAAAAACCGTTCTGACGATAACGCGCAGCCAAAATATCGCGATGTAAAAGGACATTTACTGGCAGGGGAACTGTTTCCGAATTATCCGGATATTCTGCTGAACACGCTCCTTTTTATTCTCTGCTGCCTTCCCTCCATGGTCATGGTGATTCTCTTCCTGATGACAGGAGGATTGATTTTTGCTGCAGGCTTTGTTGCTTCCATGATTTTGACGGTTCCGGCCATGGCGGCGCTTTATCATCGCTGTTTCTCCTATATCAGATATACGCCTGCCTTCGTCAGAAAATCTTTTTTTACCGCCTTTCGAAGCTGCTTCAGACAGGGCGCGCCCTGTGGTCTGGTACTGGGCATCCTGTGGGTTCTACTGGGCTTTTACAGCCTTGTCGGACAAAGCCAGACTGAGATACAGCCTTTTTTCTATTATGCAGTCGTATATCTTTGCCTGATTGTAGTAAACTATTTTACCATCACGGTTACGGCTCAGATTGCCCAATTTATGCTGTCCACGCAGGCCGTGCTGAAAAACGGCGTTCTGCTCCTGTTCCTATGCGGCTGGCGCGGCGCTGTTCCGGCTGTACTGCAGACATTGTATATTACTCTGCTGCTGCAGAAACCTTCCGCCGGAATGCTGCTGCTCTTTCTTGGCGCTCCCGGAGTGATTTTTACCATTGCCGCACACTTCCTGTGGCCGCGACTGAGCGGGATTTTGCTTGTCCTGCCAGATGAGAACCACGATTCTGATTGATTTCCGGTGCGGATGTGCGTCGGGAAATGATCCACCCGGGAGCCGTCTTCCTGCCAGCGGGCTCCGGACCGGACTGAATCTGCGAAACCGCAAAGGATTTAGAGCGCCAAATATGAAAACATGAAAAAAGGCTTGGCGATTATTCAAAGAACTTCCTTCTCATTTTTGCTATAATGCAATTTATACTGACGGTCACTGAAACCTGCCATGTGACCCGACTCACGAGTGAAGGATTCCTCGTCCACCGTGGCAAATTTCATCGCTCGTGAGTACACTTAGGAATTGTCGGAAAATAACCGCTGCAACTTATTCAGGCTAAACCCCGGAAATACAGTAAAACTCGCTATGAACTTGCAGCGGCTGTTTGCAGACATTTCCTTATTACAAACGCGGCGCTTTCAGCACCGCTTCACAGAAAGGACAATACTATGAAAATCGCCATGTTACTGGACCAGCAAAGCCAGTTGCTGGTTCTCGACCCAAAAACCATTTCACTTTTTGCCGCGGCCGGCAGCCTGGTCTGGAACGAAACCAATGAAAACGATATCGAAAATGCCAGGGCCATTCTAAAAGATGCGGACATAGCTGTCACCAGCTGGGGAAGTCCTGCCTTTACCCCCTGTCTTCTCGACATGGCGCCTGATTTGAAGCTGGTTCTCCACGCCGCCGGCAGCGTCAAATCTATCGTAACCGACGAGCTGTACCGCCGGGGCATACGGGTGGTTTCCTCCGCCTGCGTGCTCAGTTCCGGCGTGTCGGAAACAGCGTTGGGCCTGACCATCGCCGCATGCAAAAATTTCTTTGCACTCAACCAGGAAATCCGCGAGGGAAAATGGTCCCACACCAGCATTACTGATCTCTACGACATTACGGTAGGAATCCTCGGCATGGGTATCGCCGGACGCCATTTCGCCGAACTCCTCCAAAGCTTTTCCGTCAACGTGATCGCCTGCGACCCACTTGTCTCCCAGGAACAGATGAATCTGTTCCATGCGGAAAAAGTTGATCTGGATACCTTATTTTCCCGCAGCGATGTCCTGAGCCTTCATGCACCCATTATTGAATCCACGCATCATATCGTAAATGGACGCACGCTGTCTCTGATGAAGGAAGGCTCTATCTTAATCAATACGGCGCGAGGCGCACTGGTCGACGAAAAAGCGCTGATTGAGGCGCTCCAAAACGGCAGGCTCAAATACGCCTGTCTGGATGTCACCGATCCCGAACCGCCTGTTGAAAACAGCCCGCTGCGCTCCCTGCCAAACTGTATCCTGACCCCCCACCTGGCCGGACAGGCAGGCAACGGCCTTAAGAAAATCGGGCGTCACTGCTATGAAGAGCTGGTCCGTTATATAAACGGGGAACCCCTGAAAGCGGAAATCATCCAGAACATGCTGGCTAATATTGCCTGACAGGAGAAAAAAACATGAACAGAATTCTTTCCTGTAAACTGTCCTGCCGTCCCGAGCCCCTGATGCATTCGTTTGGTTTTAAAGGCGGCTCCGTTTCCCAGCTCTGGCAGGTCGCCTGCGTACTGACAGACGATGACGGCCGACAAGGGCTGGGACTGGGCGTCCAGAGTGTTTTGTGGAGCGATACTGCCGTCTTTTCCTCTCTGGGGCCGGATTCCGGAAACGAATGCATGCTCTCTCTTACCCGATATGCGTTAAACCTCCTTCAGGGCCGGACGCTGCTTCGTCCGGATCTTATGCTGCAGCAACTGCTGGGACCCGTATGGGAATACGGACGGAAAATCAGCGGTCTGGCCGATCTGCGGCTTACCTTTGTTCTAAACGCCCTGACCCCGGTGGACTGGGCACTGTGGCAGTTGTACGCCAGACAGCGGCAATGTTTTCATCTGACTGAGCTTGCTCCCCCCCGGCTATGCTGGGGTCTGGAGCAGCGCCAGCCGGTGTTGGGCAATGTTCCGCTGATTTCCTATTCCACCGGTCAGGAAGAAATTCTGTCGCTCGCCCGACAGGGAACTTTTCTGTATAAGATAAAAATAGGCTCCGCTCCGGGCGCTCCTTCGGACCTGGATGCCATGCTGGCCTGGGACTGTAATCGGCTGTCGGAAATACACCGTCTGCTGGAGCGGTTTGAAACGCCGTATACGGACTGCGGCCATCCCGTCTATTATCTGGACGCCAACGGCAGATACGATACGCCCAGGCGAGTGGAAGCTTTACTGGAATATGCGGAAAAAGCCGGTATGTTGGATCGGATCGTCCTGTTGGAAGAGCCCTTTGCGGAAGAGAATCTTCAGAATGTCTCCGCTCTGCCCGTCCGCGTTGCCGGGGACGAGAGCGCCCACAGTGCCGGAGATGCCGTCCGCCTGATGGATGAATACGGCTATTCCGCCATCGCCCTGAAGCCTGTTGCCAAAACGCTTTCCGTCACCCTGGATGTGCTCAGAGAAGCGCATAGCCGCCAGGTTCCCTGCTTCTGCGCCGATCTCACCGTCAATCCGGCCATGGTGCAGTACAATAAATGCATTGCAGGCAGACTGGCTATTCTGCCGGGTCTGAAGGCAGGCGTCATGGAGAGCAATGGCGCGCAGAATTATACTCACTGGAAATCTATGGAAGCCCTGAATCCCTCCTGCGGCGAACCCTGGACCGTTCCGCAGAACGGATTCTATTCGCTGAACGACCGCTTCTATGAAACCGACGGAGGCATCTGGCAGGATTATCCCCACTATCAGTGCTGGCCGGATATCCTATGCAATACAGCATCAGATCGGACAGAATGCTGATCCGCTGCACAGGCGCACGCAATGCCCTGAGAACCAAAAGCTTTCCTGACAAAAGAAGCTGTCGGACCCTGGTTCAAAGAAACATTTCGGAAACGATAAGAACAGGAGATGCAGGAGGCAGGATCATGAAAAAAGACGAGCCGGTTATTTTAATGGAAAAGTCTAAAATGTTTAATAAAGTCAGTTTCTGCAAGATTTTTGAGGCGTCCTACACCAGGCAGACCGGAGAAATGCTGCATTGTCATGATTACACACAGATATGGTACGTAAAAAAGGGCTGCTGTGAAAATTGGCTGGAAGGGAAAAAATATGTAGCGGAACAGGGGAGTGTGTTTGTCATTCCCCCCTTTGTGCCGCATATTACCAGGCTGCCCGAAGACGGAGCAATCATATGCTGTGATGTTGATCTGCCGAAACTTCTGGCCTCCGCGCCTGAGCTGTCAGAAGCCTCCACTTCGGATGCCTCTTCTTCCATCCTGAATATAATCATGTTTAATATGCTGATAGACAAAACCCAGAACCTTCAGTCAAGCTTTACGCTGTCCCGCAGAACGGAATATCTTGTGGGTATGCAGATGAACAGCCTTCTGCAGGAATATACGCAGGAGCAGGCATATTATCAGGACTTTCTCTGGGTCAATATCCAGAACCTTCTTCTCCTCCTGGCAAGGGAATTCCGGCAATCGCCGGCTCATGACGCGTCAGTGATGCTGTACAATCAGAATAAGGCAGCCCTGGAAAAAACCATCGGATATATCCAAACCCATTATGCCGAATCACTGACGCTGGAAACGGTATGCCGGTATTCCGGGCTGTCCAAAACCTATTTCTGCGGTCTGTTCAAGCTGATGACGAAGAAAACCTTTGTGGAATACCTGCTGGATATCCGAATGCAGCATGCCATGGCGCTGCTGGAAAATACGGAGTATTCGATTACGGAAATCAGCAACATGACCGGCTTTAACGATTCCACCTATTTCTCCCGGACTTTCCGCAGATTGGTTGGAATGTCTCCCCGCAGCTACAGAGCCATCAGGGCGGAATAACATCACGAAAACGTAACCGGTGTGTTCTGTCTGACGGATTGATATGCGCCCAAAATCAGCCGGACTGCTTTTCTGCCCTCAATGCCGTCTACAAGAAGCGGTTCGTCATAAAGAATGGCATTCACCAGGTTCGTCACCTGTCTGGTATGCCCTTCGGCACTGATGTCTTCCGGATTGCGGTGGGAGCCGGCAGCGGATACGCCCCCCTGTATAATGGGGACGGAAACAGGATGGTCGAACTCCGCATGCACAATACAGTCTTCCTCCAGAATAAGCACCCCGTGATCTCCGCAAAGTTCAATACGCCGGGGAAATCCGGGATATACGCTGGTGGTCGCCTGAATCACGCCCAACGCACCGTTTTGATATTCCACCACGGCGCTGATCGCATCCTCCGTTTCCATACGGCGGGCAAGTGTTCTGCTGCGGGCAAATATTGAAGAAACCGGGCCGGCCAGATACTGCAGCACGTCAATGCCGTGAATGCCCTGGTTCATCAGAGCGCCTCCGCCGTCCATTGCCCAGGTTCCGCGCCAGCTGCTGGAATCGTAATATTCCTGGCTTCGGTAATACTTCATATACAAATCCGCACTCACCAACCGGCCCAGGGCGCCGCTTTGGATCAGTTTGCCGGCCTGGCGCACGGCCTGAGAAAAGCGGAGCTGGCTGACTACACACACCTTTACTCTCATCAATCGCGCCGTTTCAATTATCCGGTCGCAGTCTTCCAGCGTCAGGGCTATAGGCTTTTCGATCAACACATGTTTTTTATGACGTATGGCTTCCAGCGCCAGCGTACCGTGCAAACCGCTGGGCGTACATATGGATACCGCGTCTACGTTTTCATCATCCCATATGTCCTCCAGAGACGCATAGGCACGGACTCTGTGTGCCTGCGCGCTTTTCCCGGCAATGGAAGCCGATGTGTCATAGAAACCCGCAAGCCTGGCGTTGGGCGTTGCGGAAATGGCCGCCGTGTGATAATGGGAAATCATCCCGCATCCGATGATAGCAAATCCAACCTGACCATTCATTTCCAAATCCTCACTGTCTCTTTAAAATCCGGATAAATCTTCCGTTGAGGATAGTATAACATTTTTAGATCGATTATACATTGGAAAATTTACAACGTATTTTGCATATTATTCATAAATTCTGAACAATAATCCTTGCCTCTTTTGCAATAAATTCCTATACTGAAGATACGGATAATGGTTTGGATACAAACAATGCGCCGAAATTCGGAGAATGGGGATATTCACGGAAAAGGAGCTGACTATGCAGGGTTTTGATATTTTATGGTGCGGAAAATATTCACAGGATTGGGAAAACGAACCTCATCAGCACAATTTCTTTCAGCTGATCGCAGTCTCGGGGGGAGAAGGCGTGGCCACGACAGGCGAGGAAACCCATGTCATGCGCCGGGGAGATATTCTCATCGTGGCACCTTCACAGACACACGGAATCTGCCGGAAAAAGGACTGCCGCGAGCCGCTGCGGATCTATGACGTGAAATTCGATGTGCAGGACTCCAGCTTGTTTCTGAAGCTTTCCGCCATGCCCAATGTGATCCGGGTAGCGGAATTCGAATCGCTGAAGGTTTATTTTAATCTGATCATGAAGGAAAGTGAACAGAAGCTTCCCTTTTATACACAGACAATCTCCAGTTATTACTGGATGGTGCTTGTCACGCTTCTGCGTTCGAATTCAGGCCTGGATACGCCGGATCTTGTTTTTACGGCCAATGCGGATAAAGAGAATGCGGATGAAGCCAGGCAGGAGGACATCAGTCCGATGAGAAAGGCAGAACAGTACATACAGGAAAATTATATTCATCATATTACACTGAATGACCTGAGCCGGGTCGCCAGCAGCAATAAAACGACGCTGACGCAGATGTTTAAAGAAGCTTACGGAACTACGCCTCTGCAGTATATCATTCAGGTGCGTCTGCAGAAAGCAAAGGAACTGCTTGTAAGTACGAATACAAGTGTTTCGGAGATATCGGAATGCGTGGGATTTCAAAGTGTACATTATTTCAGCCGTTTTTTCAAGGAAAAGGAAGGATATTCTCCGTTAGAATACAGAATGCATTTCAGGGGAAACCAGTTTTATTCTTTTTAAAAAATAGAAGGGAGATTAAGAATGATGAATTTTGGAATCATCGGATGCGGTGTGATTGCATTTACCCATGCAAAGGCACTGGAACAACTCAGGGAGGAAGGCTGCATCCTGCATGCCTGCTGCGACATTTTGGAAGAAAAAGCGGATCAGTATGCAAAGGAGCACCAGGTTCCTCATGTATACTACAATTATCATGATCTGCTGGCAGACAGGGATGTGGATATTGTGTGTGTCTGTGTGCCCAGCGGCATCCACGGCGAGATCTGCATCGCGGCATCGGAAGCGGGGAAAGCCATCGTGTGCGAGAAACCCATGGAGATTACACCGGAAAGAATCCAGGCAGTCATCCGTACCATAGAAAAAAACCACACGAAAATGCAGTGCATTTTCCAGAGGAGGATGATGCCGGCGGCGATTGCAGTGCGTCAGGCGATTGCGGACGGAAAACTGGGCAGAATCTGTCTGGCGGAGGCGCAGCTTAAGTATTACCGTGACCAGGCATATTATGAAAGTGCCGGTTGGCGGGGGACCTGGGAACTGGACGGCGGAGGTGCGCTGATGAATCAGGGTGTCCATGGTATCGATCTGATTCTGTGGATGCTGGGAGATGAGATTGATACACTGTACGGACAGGCGGCGACTCTTGGCCGTCAGATCCCCGTGGAAGATACGGCAGCGGCGGTGCTTCGCATGAAAAAAGGAGCGATTTGCGTGATCGATGGCGCAACAACAGCCTATCCGGGCTTTTCCACTACCTTTGCGATTCACGGTGAGTTGGGAAGTGTTGCGTTTAATGACGAGGGAATCCTGGAGTGGAAATTCATTCGGGAGGAAGATGCGCCCCCGCGGCCGGATATGGGGGAGCGTGTCGGCGGTGCAAAAAGCGCAGTAGATATCGGAATATACGGGCATATCTGCCTTTTGCGGGATATCGCCTGCGCCGTGAAAGAGGATCGGCCGCCGCTGATCCCTCCCCGGAATGCGGATCTGGCTGTGCGGGCAATCTGCGCTGTCTATGAGTCCACCAGAACAGGGCAGGTGATATCCTTTGCCGGAAAGGAACAGGAAAATCTATGAAACTGTCATTTATTACCGACGAGATAACCCAGGATTTCGATGAAGCTGTCCTGTTTGCCCGGCAATACGGAATGCAGGGGCTGGAACTGCGCAGCGTGGAAGATACGCCGATTGACAGCATCCCCCAAAACCGGCTGACGGAATGGAAAAAGCAGTTGGATGATAAGGGGCTTGCGGTAAGCAACCTGGCAAGCTCCTTTTACAAATGCGGGCATACGGACAAAGCTGTCCTGACGGAGGAAATGGAAAAGCTGAAACGTCTGTTGGATGCTGCGGACATTCTGGGTTGCGGAACGATCAGAGGTTTTGCATTCTGGCGGCAGGAAGGATTGTGCGCCGCCCCGGAGGAACTGGCAGGCTTGTTTGAAGCACCTGCGAAGCTTCTGCGCGTCAGAAGAAAACGTCTGCTGCTGGAGGCGGATCCCAGTGTAAATACCACGAACCATAAGGCTCTGGCAAAGCTGCTGAAGCTTTTGGATGCAGAGCTGTTTGGGGCCATTTACGATCCGGGAAACGATATCTATGACCCCCAGAAGGAGTCCCCCTACCCTGAGGGATATGAGGCCATAGCACCGCATATGGCGCATGTGCACATAAAAGATGCGGTTTTCAGGCAGGGACAGCCGGAGTGCGTGAAAATCGGTACGGGTCTGGTGGACTATCCCGGGCTGCTTTCCCGGCTGATACGGGACGGCTACGACGGCTGGCTGTCTCTGGAAACGCATTACCGCAGGGCTGCAGTACTGACCGAAGAACAGATGCGCCTGCCCCAGGGAGCCGCTTTTTCGGCGGGAGGTAAGGAGGCTATGGCCGAAAGCGCGGACGCGCTGAAGGAGCTGCTGCGCCAGGCAGCCGGGAGGACATTATGAAAATGCTAATTCGCAGTGCGGGAATGGTACAGGACGGACAGATTGCCAAATGCGATCTGCTTATCCGGAACGGACAAATCGAAGATATCCTGCCGGCGGGAAGCGACAAAGCGGCGGATGAGGAGATAGATGCCGAAGGGCTTTATCTGTCCCATGGTTTGATTGATATCCATGTCCACGGCGGAGGCGGACATGATTTTATGGACGGAACCGAGGAAGCCTGGGACGGAGTCCGCATGCTGCATATGCGTCACGGAACTACGGGAATGATAGCAACCACCATGGCTGCCACCATGGAAGAAATGGAAGGGGCGGCGCGTATGTTCAACCGCTGCAGGGACAGGACAGGCGGGGCAAGGCTTTTGGGACTGCACATGGAGGGGCCGTACCTGTCCTCTGCCCAGAGCGGCGCACAGGATCCTGCCTATATCCGAAAACCGGCGGCGGAAGAATATCGGCGGCTGATCGAAATGTGTCCCGGCATTGCGCGCTGGACAGTGGCCCCTGAGCTGGAAAATGCGGATGAAATGGGAGATTACCTGAAGTCCCATGGCATTCTGCCTTCCATCGGGCACAGCAATGCGGTATATGCAGATGTAGTAAATGCCATGGCGCACGGATACCGCCATATCACGCATTTGTATTCGGCGATGTCCACTGTCACACGCGAAGGCGGCTTTCGCAGGGGCGGAATCATAGAAAGCGCATATGTACTTCCGGAATTGACCAGCGAAATAATAGCCGACGGCTGCCATCTGCCTCCGGAATTGCTGCAGTTGGCATATCGCGGAATCGGACCGGACCGGCTGGCTCTGGTCACAGACGCCATGAGAGCCGCCGGCCAGACCGGAGGGGAGAGCATACTGGGCAGTCTCTCCAAAGGGCAGAAAGTGATCATCGAGGACGGCGTGGCAAAGATGCCTGATCGAAAAGCTTTTGCCGGGAGTATCTGTACGGCGGATCGTCTGGTTAAAAATATGGTCCGGCTGGCCGGCGCATCCCTGCCGGATGCCGTGAAAATGATGACCGAAACTCCGGCTGAGATCATGGGCATGTCAGAAAGAACAGGGCGGATCGAAAGCGGACGCAGCGCCGATGTGATCCTCTTTGACGAAGAAATCCATATTCGGCTGGTGGTGATAAACGGCATCATACAGTACAGTGAAATGTAGCCGCTCACGCCGCGCTGTCTTTTTATCGTTTGTTATTATATGTATTTTCATTTTTTCAATTCGGGAGGAGCATCATGACAGAAAAAAAATATGACAACCTGACGGCCAGGATTTTTGACAGCAGGGAGGAGATGGGAATGGCTGCGGCATCAGACATCGCGGCCGCCATCGCCGACATACTGCATAAGAAGGAACAGTGCAATATGATATTTGCCGCCGCGCCTTCTCAGAATGAAATGCTGGAGAGACTGGCAAACGATCCGGGTATTCTGTGGAATAGGATCAATGCCTTCCATATGGATGAATACTGCGGTCTGGATGCCGGAGCGCCTCAGTGTTTCGGAAACTTCCTTGACCGGAAATTATTTTCCAGAGTCGTTCCGGGTTCGGTGCATTATCTGCGTGACGTGGGAAAGTCGCCGGAGGAAATCTGCGTCCGGTACTCAGAGCTGCTGAAAAACTACCCGGTAGATATTGTCTGCCTGGGAATCGGAGAAAACGGGCATATCGCGTTTAACGATCCTCCAACGGCGGATTTCGAAGACACACTCATGGTAAAAACAGTGAAGCTAGATGAAATCTGCCGTCAGCAGCAGGTGCACGACGGATGTTTTGCGGCGCTGACGGAAGTACCGACTCATGCGGTGACCCTGACGATTCCGGCATTGTGCAATGCGAAATATATGTTCTGCGTCGTGCCTGCTTCCACAAAAGCGGATGCCGTCAAAAACACCTGCACAGGACCGATTTGCGAAGCATGTCCGGCATCGGTTCTGCGCAGGCATCCAGGAGCGGTTCTTTATCTGGACAGTGACAGCTCCGCATATTTATAAAAAGCAGCAGCTTTCGCTGTTTCCCGACATCCCCTTTTAAGGACACAAAGGCAGTAAAAAAGACTTTGACCATACCGTCATGGCTGAATGACCGTGCCGTTTCTATGGGGATCAACTTTTCCCAAGCATTACAAGAAACGCTTCTCTCTAAAATACAGGCTTAACATCTATCAAGCTACCCCGATCTTCACACGGAATCGGGGTAGTGTCTTATCCCGCATTCTCCGGTATCTGCTTCAGCTGATCCGGGTTCTCCAGAATCTGATTGCTGCGGATGTCAATGATCGGTCCGCCCGTGCCCTCAATGTACTCTTTTGTGATCGTTACTCTGCCGATATTATCATCCTTGGGGATCTCATACATGATATCCAGCATAAATTCCTCAATAATGGAACGCAGCGCCCTGGCTCCGGTATCCCGCTCCATGGCTTTGTCCGCGATAGCCTCCAGAGCCTCCTCGGCAAACTCCAGTTTCACCTCGTCCAGCTCCAGCAGCTTCTGATACTGCTTCAAAATCGCATTCTTAGGCTCCTTCAGAACCTTCACCATCATATCCCTGGTCAGCCCCTGCAGCGTAAAGACCACCGGCAGCCGCCCGATAAACTCCGGAATCATGCCGAACTTCCGAATATCCTCCACAGTCACTTTTTCCAGAATATTCTTATCCTTGTCATACTTGTCCCTGAGTTCCGAATTAAATCCTATAGATGCGCTCCTGCGCAGCCGTTCCTTAATGACCTCCTCCAGATCCGGGAATGCGCCGCCGCAGATAAACAGGATATTCCGGGTATTCACCGTGGCAAGGGGCACCATGGCGTTTTTGCTGTTGGCGCCTACGGGCACTTCGACCTCCGCGCCCTCCAGAAGCTTCAGCATTCCCTGCTGCACACTCTCACCGCTGACATCCCGGGTATTGGTATTCTTTTTCTTGGCGATCTTATCTATCTCATCGATAAAGATGATGCCCCGCTCCGCCTTCTCCACATCATTGTCGGCGGCCGCCAGCAGTTTGGAGACCACGGATTCGATATCATCGCCGATATATCCCGCCTCCGTCAGGGAAGTGGCATCCGCAATGGCAAGGGGCACATCCAGCAGCCTGGCCAGAGTCTTTACCAGATATGTCTTGCCGCAGCCGGTGGGTCCTATCATCAGCATGTTGGATTTCTCGATCTCGATGTTATCCATAGTGCCTGTGGCCACACGCTTATAGTGGTTATAGACCGCTACGGAAATTACCTTCTTGGCATGCTCCTGACCTACCACATACTCGTCCAGACTGGCCTTAATCTTATGCGGCGCGGGGATGTCCCGGATATTCAGAACCGGCTGTCCATCCTCTTTTTTCTTCTTCTTTTTCAGTTTCTGCTTGTTGGGAATTCCGCCGTCGCCCCGCAAATCAGCCAGGTTCACAAAGCTGATATTCGGGAACCCGCCCTGCTTTGTCAGCTGGTCCAGCTCGTTCTGAAGCTGGGGATTGTTCAACATTCCCTGATAGTCAAACTGGCTGACAGTCTCCATGGTCTTGTGCATGCAGTCATTGCAGACACAGATATTGTTGGGCAGCTTGAACATCTTGCCCGCCTTGCTCTCCGGGCGGCGGCAGACAAAGCATACGTCCTCGTAGTCGTTATTATCGCTTTTCCCGGCATTTTTTGTCTCTGAGGCGTCTTTGTGGTCATCTGTCAAGTCTTCCCTGCCTGCTCCGTCCTTTTTCTCCTCCACCTTACCTTCGGTGTCCTCATTTTCATTATACATGTCTGACATCTCTATTTCCTCATTTCTGTACAGCCTGGCACACTGCAGCCGGACCGGCGGCCTGTCCTGCCATGGCTTTTGCTGCACTGTCTGCTGCTTTTGTCTCTTTTCCTTTTGTCCTTCTCCTTTTGCTCTATGCCCGGTTCAACAGCCCAAGCTTCCTCTGCACCGTATTCAACTACAGGAAGCTGCACTTGCTTCCTATAGTATACTGGAAAAGACGCTCCTATACAAGTGAACTTTTTCTAAAAACGGGAAAAACACCGGAAAATGGCCACCGCAAAAAGTTTGCCAAAAAAATTACAACTGACATCAAAACATTTCCTCCTCTATATGCTATACTCTTTCTCACAGGGACACAAACACACAACACCAGGAAAGGCAGGCCGCCATGTACGAATGGAATGAAACAACACAAAAAATAATCGACTGGCTCGAAGCGCATATCTGTGATACGCCAACCTTGCTGCAAATATCCGAGCACATCGGATATTCTCCCTTCTACTGCTCCACACAGTTCCACAAGGTCACAGGAAGGACCATAAAAAGCTACATCGCAGACAGGCGGCTGGCGCTGGCGGCCCTGGCTCTCCGGGATTCCGACGAGCGGATTCTCGACATTGCCGTCAGGTACGGCTATTCTTCGCAGGAGGCCCTGACGAGGGCATTCTCGGCGACGTTCGGATGTACACCGGCGTCCTATCGAAAGAAGCCTGTCCCCATTCCCCTGCCCGTCCGCCAGGTTGTCTATCTCCCTGAACACTATCAGGCCATGAAAGGAGCGCATACTATGAGTAAAACCATCTTAACTGAGGCAAATGTGAGGACCGAATTCATTCCGGCACACAAATATATGGGAATCTGGGACGACTCCGCACGAAATTACGGAGAGTTCTGGCAGAAACACGATTGTGATACCGTCTGCGGCATCGTGGACAGCATGAACCACGCCTGTGACCTCATCATCACCGGCCACACCGCCGGCTGGAAACAGGTAAACGGAGAGCGCAGATATTTTTACGGAACAGGGCTTCCCGCAGATTACACCGGCCCTGTACCGGAAGGATTTGAGATACGGAATATTCCTGCCAGTTATTATCTGCTGTTCTTCCACCCCACATTCGACTATTTGAAAGATAACGGCGAAGTCATGGAAAGAGTGGAAACTCTTGCCTGGAATTACGATATCGAAAAAGAATTCGGAAACGGAAAATATACCTGGAACGAAGAATTCTGCCCATGCTACCAGAGACATTACCCTGAAGTATTGGGATACCAGATACTCAGACCGTTCAAGCCGAAACAGCAGGCCGAACTTTTATGCCTTAATAATCCTGGCAGAACCTGAACGGAAACACTTCAAAAAAGAATGCCGCTCCCGTGGTCATCCGGCCACGGTGCGGCATTCCTTTTTACAATCATACTCCTGCCCTGAACAGATGGGGTATACTCAAGACCGCCGGAATTTACCAATCTGTTCAGAACGAACATATATGGGCGGTCTTTCAGTCTTCCGGACGCTCTCCCAGGGTAATCTCCATCTCATGGGACACATATTCGCCGTTTTCCACACGCTTCACGGTGACCTTCACGGTGTCTCCCACCTTGAAATACTGCATAACCTCCTGCAGGCCCGCATAAGAAGTAATTCTGTTGCCGTCAAACTTGACGATGACATCTCCCTTTTTGATACCGGCTGTCTCCGCTACGGTCCCTTCAAATACGTCTGCGACATATACACCCTCAGGAATACCGAACAGCTGCGACATTTCAGCAGTAACATTCTGAGGGTAAATTCCCATATAGCCCTTCTCCTCATCGGCCACCTTGTCTGTCCTGGTCTTATGCTCCATCAAATCCGAGATGATGGGGCTGGCTGAGTTAATGGGAATGGCATAGCCCATGCCCTCCACGCCGGTACCCCTGATTTTGCTGGAGTTGATGCCGATAACCTCACCTGTAATGGTCAGAAGAGCGCCGCCGGAGTTACCTCCATTAATAGCTGCATTTGTCTGGATGAAAGTACCGGTAATACCGTCCTCGTTGGTCACTTCGCGGTCCAGAGCACTGATGATACCATTGGTGACAGACTGTCCATACCCCAACGCATTACCGATGGCAATGACGGGCTCACCAAGCTTCAGGCTGTCGCTGTCACCCAGTTTTGCGATGGTGGTGGCATTTCTGGTCTCCTCTGACAAACTCTCCAACTGTACCGCAATTACCGCCAGGTCCATCTCCGCATCCACGCCCTTGATATTAGCCGCCGCCGTGGTTCCGTCGATAAAGGTAACCTCCAGGGAGTCCGCACTGTCAACCACATGGTTGTTGGTAGCAATCAGAAGCTCCGTCTCGTTCTCCCCTATGATAATGCCCGAGCCGGCGGCCGGAAGGGTCTCCGAGTAGGTATAACCCCAGAAAGATGTGGTTCTGGTATAATTATTTACAATGGATACCATGGCCGGCATCACCTGTTCCACCACACCGGAGATATCACCGCTGACATAGGTTACCTGGCTGACATTTGCCAGACTACCTGCATTTGCGGGTAGACTCTGCTGATTCTCGGATACGATTTCCTCCTGCGCGCCTGCCGGAAGCAGCCTGTCGGCTCCAATCTTCACCGCATAGAACCCTGCTCCCGCAAATGCTCCAAAGGTAATGCCCAATCCCATGCTCACCACAAATTTGCGGAAGGTTCCTTTCTTCTTTTTCCCTTCGGCACTGTTCCCGGCACTTCCCGTACCGCCAATGTTCCCTGTGTTATAGCTGGTCTGATAAGATGTGTAACCACCATTTTCTGAATTGGAATAAATTTCGTTTTCGTACATAATGACTACCTCTTTTCTTTATAAAAATTATGTTTATTGGTTGTTTCATCTTTATGTACCATAGTATACCTGCCAATTGTGATGAAATTGTGTTTACAAAATGAAGTGATTGTGAAAATATTACTCCACTGTCACAGACTTTGCCAGGTTCTTTGGCTTATCCACGTCACAGCCTCTGCCTACAGCCACGTAGTACGCGAACAGCTGCAGCGGTATGATGGCCAGGGAATTGGTAAAGCAGGGATGTGTCTCAGGAATATAGACACAGTAGTCGGACACCTTCTGCATCTCCCGGTTCTCCTCATTTGTCACCGCCATCACAAAGGCGCCTCTCGCCTTCACCTCCACGATATTGCTGATCATCTTCTGGTACAGAGCGGGCTGGGTGGATACGGCAACCACCAGCGTGCCATCCTCAATCAGGGAAATCGTGCCGTGCTTCATCTCACCTGCCGCATAAGCCTCCGAATGAATGTAGGAAATCTCTTTCAGCTTCAAAGAACCCTCCAGCGAGATGGCATAGTCAATCCCTCTTCCGATAAAGAAGATATCTCTGGCTCCCAGGTATCTGTTTGCAAAACGCTGTATTTTCTGCTTCTGCCCCAACAGCAGTTCAATCTGGTCCGGCAGGCATTTCAAATCTGCCAGAAGAGCAGCGAAATCTCTGTCTGCCAATATCCCCCTCACCCTGGCAAATTTCATTGCCAGCAGGTAGACGGCGGCAAGCTGGGCACTGTATGCCTTGGTAGTGGCCACTGCAATCTCCGGCCCCGCCCAGGTATAAAGGCAGGCATCCGCCTCCCTGGCAATGGAGCTGCCCACCACGTTGACAATCCCCAGCACCCGGAATCCCTTCGCTTTTGACTCCCTCAGTGCCGCCAGTGTGTCTGCGGTTTCACCGGACTGGCTGATGACAATCACCATACATCCCTCTTCCAGAAGCGGATTGCGATAGCGAAACTCGCTGGCAAGATCCACTTCCACAGGAATCCTCGCAAGCTCTTCCAACACATATTTTCCGGTGACGCCTGCATGGTAAGCGGAGCCGCACGCAACAATGTGAATTTTGCGCACCGCCCGGAGCTCTTCTGCCGTCATGTTCAATTCTTCTATCACAATATCCTTCTCGCCGTCTTTGTCCAGAATCCTGGGAGAAAGAGTATCCTCCAGGGTCCTGGGCTGCTCATACATTTCCTTCAGCATGAAATGTTCATAGCCCGCCTTCTCCGCCGCGTCGGCATCCCAATCTACTGTAGCAGACTCTTTCGCAACTTCCTCCTCATCCATGGAGTAGAAGCTGATGTTTTCTCCTCTGAGGACGGCGATTTCCTGATTGTCCATATAGTAGACGGTCCTGGTATACTTCAGAATCGCCGGCACATCCGAGGCAATAAAGCATCCAAGGGCACTCTGCCCTACGATAAGCGGACTGTCCTTACGGGCTGCGTAGATTTCCCCGGGATGGTCCGCAAACAGGATTCCCAGCGCATAAGAGCCCTCTACCCGCTGCAGTACCCGGATGATGGTTTCCAGGGGATTTCCCTTATAATAGTAATCCAGAAGATGTGCCAGTACCTCTGTATCCGTCTCTGACACGAACGAATAGCCTTTATCTGCCATCTTCTTTTTCAGCGAAATATAATTCTCAATAATGCCGTTGTGTACCACTGCGATGGTTCCCGCTGCATTTGTGTGGGGATGGGCATTTTTATCGCTGGGAGCGCCGTGGGTCGCCCATCTGGTATGCCCGATGCCGGAGCAGCCCGGGAGAGTCTCGCCGCCCCTGGTGATGTTTTCCAGAACCTTCAGCCTGCCGATGGCTTTTTTCGTACGAAGTTTTTCCCCGTCAAAGATTGCCATTCCGGCGGAGTCATATCCTCTGTACTCCAGTTTCGACAGTCCGTCCAAAATGATGGAGGCTGCCTGCTCTTTTCCGATATATCCTACGATACCGCACATTTACTTTGATTCCTTTCTTTTTCAATTCTGTTATATCCCGATTATACTCGTGAACGCATTTAATTGCCGCTGAACATCATATTTTGCTCATGTTTACCTGGTGTGTCCTGATGAAACAATATATTTCATCTGCTTCTATCCGCCTGTCACAATGGATTCCAGTATTCTTTATTTGTAGTAATTTTTTTCACCAGGCTGTGGGGCAGTTTTCTATAATGCCTGCCCAACAAATAACCTGCGTATTTAAAGGCACACTGCACACAAAAGCCCGGGAATTTATACAACATTTTTCTTTCTTTCAGATACTGCCATGTTCCGGTTACCAGTTTTTTACCCTCTGACTCCGAAGCTGCTGCCCCGAAAACCTCCGGGTGGTCCGCCTGGGAGACACCCAGGTCGAAATTCCGGCGCAGCTGCTGTATATTCGTATAATTGTGGGCGTGGATTACCTGCGCCTGAGCCTCATAGAAGATGGCATAGCCTGCTTTGACCACCGCCGACGCATAAATCATATCCTCATTAAATATCGTATGCCGGATAAAACCGCCCAATTCCTCATAGACATCCCTGCGGTATGCCGCACATACATTGGAGCAGAAAAACGTTTTAATGCCCAAAGCTCCCAAATCGGCCAAAGTCTTGCACCGGGAAGTTTCCGGATAATTGAAAATCCTGGACGCTCTCTCAAATTCCGAAGAATCCTCCCCGGGAAGCTGCCTTGCGTATGCGGAAGCCACCTTTCCGTCAAGATGTGCCGTCAGCCTCTCCACCAGAAAGGAATCCACCGGCATGGCATCCTGTGTCATCAGCACAAAAATATCCGCACCGGAATACTGCACCCCCTGATGCCTGGTTCCGCCGTGGTCAAATTTCCGTTTTGAGATATGGTGAACCTCCGCATTGGGATATCTTGCAGCAAAATCGACTCCTTCAGTCATTTTTTTCCAGTCAGTCCCGACATTCTCCTCTTTATGTCCTGTGTGCTCACTGGCCTCCTCCCGAAGGTTGTCCTCCGTATTCATAAGGATAATCCTGTGTACCGGTACTGTCTGGTTTTCCAGTTTGTCCAGAAGAGTAAAAAGCTCTGCCCCCGGTTTATATACAGGTATAATCACATCTATTTTCAAATCAGCGCACTCCTCTCCGAAATGGTGCCCTCACGAGTATAGCACCACTTCCGCCGCACCGCAAGTCCATGTTCCGGTGTATCAAGCCACCTGTACATAAACCATTTCGACTTCATCCCATCCGGCTTATTCACAGCACCTCTGCACCGGAACCGAACCGGAAATAAGAAAAGGCCGCCGCAAAAAACAGCGACAGCCCCATTACAATACGCTTCTTACCGGATTTCCACTTATTTGTTCAGATACTGGCCTGTCTCGGCTTTGATGACAGAACCATACTCCCTTACGTTCTCTGTCACTTCATAATCATCGTCTCCAAACAGGAACTGATGCAGCCATACGACATTAGACTCCAGATCCTGCGGGATAACACAGCTTCCCTTGGCGCCGATATTGCCGGTGATACGCAGCTCCTCAGTGGGGAAACCTGCCTCATCCGCAATCCTGTAGTTCGCAATATTTCCTAACAGCGTCAGAATATCCTTGGAATCAATGCTGGTATATATATCACCGATGCAGTCATTGAACACCTTCGTCAGTGTAGCCAGATCCGCTTTCTTTGCCTGCTCCTCAATGGCCTTCAGCACCGTCCTCTGTCGGGCAGTACGCTTGAAGTCATCGCCTGCGGTGGCGCGGATACGGCAGTACGCGGTAGCCTGGGTTCCGTTCAGCAGCTGATATCCGGCTTCCTTAACGGGTGTATAATCACATTTCAGCACCGATGAGACACCGATCTGATAATTGTTCAGATGAGATACTTCCTCCTGGCTTACATCTATATAGACACCACCCAGTCCGTCGATCACGCTGCTTAAGCCTTTGTAACCCACCGCCACAAAATCCGTGATGTCCATATCCAGATTCATATTCAGCATCCGGACCGCCTGTTCCGCTCCTCCGGCCGCATATGCGGTATTGCATTTCCAATAATACTCTGCCTGCCCCTTATAAGGCCCGATGTTTAAGTAAGAATCACGATATACGCTGACCAGTTTGATATCGCCGGTGTCCAGATTGACGCTGGCGATCATAATACTGTCGCTGCGGCTGCCTTTATAGAGCTGGCTCTCTGTCTCCGCATCCAGTCCGAACAATGCCACATTCATATAGCCATGCATGGTGCCGCCCTCTTCCGTCTTCTCTATGACTTCGGTAGGGATTGCCAGATTCTTCGGGTCCAGGCTTACCACTTTGGGCCCTTCGCTGGTCTTGTTCATCACCATGTAGAGAATCACCACCATGACCAGGATAATGATGATCTCAAAGGCAAAGAGCACCATCTTTCTCTTCTGCCTTGCCGCACGCTTTGATGTCCTTCCAGTTGCCATAATACCTTCTCCTCTTTCCTTTTTCCACGGCTTTCCCGCGGGAGTGTCGCTGTTTTCAGTACGCGTTTTTATTAATAAATCCTGTAAAGAATGTCATCAGGATTATTTTCAGATCAAATCCCAAAGTCCAGTTTTCAATGTAGAAAAGGTCATATTCAACCCGCTTCCTGATGGAAGTGTCTCCCCGCAGGCCGTTGACCTGCGCCCAGCCGGTAAGCCCCGGCCTGACCTGATGCTTAACCATGTACCTGGGAATCTCTTCCTTGAATTTCTCCACAAAAAGCGGCCTCTCCGGCCTTGGCCCCACCAGGCTCATGTCCCCTTTCAATATATTGAACAGCTGGGGCAGCTCGTCGATACTGGTGCGCCTTAAGATCTTTCCCACCGGAGTAACCCTTGGGTCATTCCGCACTGTCCATGCTCTTTTCTCTTCTTTGGGAGCCTGCCGTTCCATGCTGCGGAATTTATACATGTAAAAGGTTTTATTGTGCAGTCCTACCCTTTCCTGCTTGAAAATGATGGGCCCCGGACTGGTAAGCCTGACCAGAACAGCCGCCAGCAGCATGATCGGAGATGTAACCACGATCCCGACTAACGCGCCTACAATATCCATACTTCGCTTAATAATGATATTTCCCGTGTTCGTCAGCGGCACATACCGGATATTGATCACCGGAAGCCCCATCAGATCCTCCGTGTAAGGCTTCGTAGGTATCAGGCTGTTATAGTCCGGAATGAATTTGGTGTGGACACCCGATTTCTCACATATGGACACAATATCTTCCAGATGATGATAATCCTTCAGGGACAGGGAAATGGCAATTTCATCCAGCTTGTTTTCCGGCAGGATCACTTCCAGGTTCCCCAGCCTGCCCAGCACCTTGACCCCTTTATAAAGAGTTCCCGCAGGCACATGGTCATCCAGGATCCCGCAGGCCACATAACCCCACTGAGGATTGTCCGTCAATCTGTCAATATATTCCTCCGCTGCCCGGGAATACCCTACCAGGAGTATATGTTTCAGATTATATCCCCTGCTCCTGATCGTGCGCAGCCCCTTACGCAGAGAAAGCCTGAAGCACGATGTAAAGAATACATTAAACAGATAAAAAAGTACCATCACTGAACGTGAATAGTTGATTTCCCGTATAATCATATACAAAATAATGATTAATGTTATGATCCCGATGGTATTCGCCTTGACAATCCCGTAAATCTCAAAGCGCCGCCGCACTGTCCGCTTGGGAGCATAGACACTGCAGGCATAATATATGAACATGTAGATCGGCACGATAAAGGGCAGCAGCATCACGTACTCGCCTGCAGGCAGTACACCGATTCCCGGCCCGTCTTCCATTACATAAAATTTAAAATAATAGGCCGACATGAATGAAGCCGCCGTAATAGCGGCATCCAATATTACCATCGATCGGTTAAATACTTTCTGATTATCTTTTATCATAATCGCCACCTACGGTAATACCTTACAATATTATTATGAAAAAAACAACTTAGGATTTTATGAAGCTGATTCTTAAGATTTCTTAAGAATGCGCAGAAGATTCAGATAGAGCTGTCCCTGAATGGCCAGGTAATTTCCCAGATTTTCCCAATGGAATGGGGTTTTGCGGGCTCTTCCGGTTTCGGAAAAAGATTTCTTAATTCCTTCCGCCAGGCCCTTCAGATACAGCTTTCCCATTCCTTTTTTACAAAAAAATAAGAATTTGATAAAAAAGCCCGCGAATAGAAAAGGCAAATTCCAGATGATTTGAAGCAGAGGCATGTTTTTCGCGATGACATACACACTGTTGGCGGCAGCCCGGACGGTTTTCCACTCATTATAGCGGGAACCGGTAGATGCGCTGCCGTAGTGGATCACATTGGCGGAAGGCTCATAGTAATTGCGATAGCCGTGAATCCGGGCACGGTATCCGATGTCCAGGTCTTCCAGATAGGCGAAATGCGCCTCGTCAAAAAGTCCGATTTTCTCAAAGACACTTTTCCTGTAGATTGCCGCGCCCCCGCAGGCAGAGAAAATCTCCACAGCCTGGCTGTAGGCGGCGGCAGGCTTCCCCTTTCCCCTGGAATATGCCCAGCCCAGGACACAATACCTGTCACCGGCGCCGTCCAGAAGCTCCGGTTTATCCCACATCAGCATCCGGGCGCTGACCGAAAACAGGAACGGATTCGCTTCGATTGCGTCATACAGGGCGCGGACAAAGCCCGGATACACCTTTGTATCGTTATTAAGAAGAATAACATACGGTGTGTCGGACGCTTCTATCCCTGAGTTTACGGCATGGCAGAAGCCGGTATTCTCAGGGAGCGCAATCACAGACACCTGGGGAAACCGCACTTTCAGCAGCTCCAGGCTGCCGTCTTTTGAGCCATTGTCCACGATTAAGACCCTGTAACCGGGCGCGTTTTCCTGGGTGTGAAGGGCTTCCAGGCATTCTTTCAGGAAATTGGCTCCGTTGTAGTTTGGAATGATTATGGTAATTTGATTCATTTTATGCACCTTTTTATTTAAAAGTTTCTCGCTTTTCCCCACACATCATTATCTTTTCAGACCCTCCTGCCAAAAACGCCTCAGCCGCTGCAGGAAATCTATATTCTGCTGCTTTTATACTGCCCAAAACAATAATACAATCATACTATCAACACTCACTCCATTATCATTTAAGCCTTCCAATAAAAGCGGACAGACAGCTGTGCTGCCACAGCAGAGACTATGTCATATCACATGGCTGCAAATCTATTCGGCGTGCGGTATAAATGATCCGATACCCGGCCTCCCGCATGGCTCTGCCGAACGCCAGGCTGACTTTGCGGATATCACAGCCTTCCGGCAGAACGGACACATCAAAAATATCCGTCCCCGGCAGAGCCTGATAAGGGACTCCGGTTACCTTCCGGAACAGTTCCCGGCATTCCGGGCGTACCCGGATATTGCGGATGTCCACGGCAAAGGCATCCTGGGGCAGAATTGCCCGATGCAGATAGCCACTGTAATGTACAGGCAGATTTTCATAGAAAATGCTGCCGTCTTCCGCCATTCTTCCCCCGATTATACGCGTACCGTATCCCGGCCTGCCCCTGGCTGTGAACGCACTCCGCTTCGGGCCACAGCTTGTTTCCGACATATTTCCTTTCGCCCGGTCTCCTGCTTCAGGCTCGTTTCGCTCCATTCCGCTCCCTGCCTCAGACGCATTCCCTTTCATTCCGCTCCCTGCTCCAGACCCGTCCCGCTTCATTCCGCTTCCTGCTTCAGGCTCACCTGCAGCCAGGCGGCTTCCTTTCAGCCGTCTTCTGCCGATGACACTGCCGCCCACGGCTCCTACCTCCGGCCTGCTGTCAAAAATCGAACCCTCATACTCAAGCAGATAGAAACCAACATGAGGGGTGTTCACCGCCTTTGCATGCCACCCTGCCTGATTCGCAAAATCCTGTACCGCCATACGTCCCGCATCATATGCGTAACGTTTACTCTCGGGATTTTCCGCAGTGGAGCCGGTATGGCATCTCCAGTGGTAAAGCACCTTGGGTATGTGTATAATGGATCCAGGCTCCGCCGCATCCGCACGCACTGCACCTGGTTTCACCGCTCCCTTCCGCCTTGCATCCGGCGGCGCTGCGTCTGCCCGCGCCGCGCCAAGCTCCGCCGCCGCTCTCAGCACCAGATCGTAGTCCTGGGCGCCGTCATATTCATGGCGAAGCCTCAGCTTTTGCATCAATTCCCTGTCCATCACCAGAAAATGGCAGATATAATTATTACTCAGCAGCAGATCAAGATTAAACGCCTCCTTAAAATTCGGCTCATAGTATTTTGTCCTGTCACCATTACACTTATCTTCATCAGAATAAAGCATCCTGGGCACACATCCCCGCTGCCGACCCGCTTCAATCGCCGCAGCCATCTCAAACAGAGCGTTTTCCGTCAGCACATCATCATGGTCCAACAGCCCAACATAGTCCCCTGCGGCATAGAGTAGCGCCCGGTTCGTATTTTCGGCAATGCCCGAGTTCTGGTCCAGATGAATATAACGAATCCGCGAATCACGCTCTTCTGAAATACCGTATTCCCAACCGCTGCTTCCGGAGACGGCATCAGACTTCCTTCCGCCCGAGCCACGGCTGCCGATACCGAAAGAATCCTCCCTGCCCGCCTCAGGCTTCCCGAAGTCCAGAATACGCCGCACCACCCGTTCCACACTGTCATCCTCTGTGGCATCCGCCAGAATCAGTTCCCATTTGGGATAAGTCTGGCCGCGCAGGGATGCAATCAATTCCGCCAGATACTCCGGTTTCGTCCTGTATACAGGCACAAGAATGCTGAATACGACGGAAAATCCTTCCTCTTCCCACTGGCGGCGCTGACTTGACAGCTCTGCCTCCGAGGGCGGAGACCACACATAAGGCGGCTGCCGCTTCTTTTCCATCCGTTCCCTGACCGCATACCAAGTTTTTTTCATACCGTTTCTTTTTAAATAATATATCGTTTTTTTAAAATTTGCCCTGTTAATTCTGCCCAATGGTACCTCCCCTGAGCCAACCCATCTCCTCCAGCACCTCCATGACACTCTCCGAAACATCGGACGCATCCCCCTTTTTTAACCGGATGCAAAAGTACACATTCATCTGCGCAGGATAACTCAGCATCATAGTGCCATTGTGAATAATCTCCCTGTTTCCTGCCATAAAGTTCCTCCTTTTGCGTGCAGGAGGGCCATGGATTGGGTATTCATGCGGAAACTCCTGCCCTTATTGAATTTGAATGGATAAAAGCATGAATTTCCCTGACAACGTGAAAAGCTTAATATTTGATAAGTATGCAGCCCTAACGGCCATACCGGATTTGAAATAATGCTTTGTACAAAGTCTAGCATATTCAAGGAGGAAAGACAAGTGTTTTTTGGATTTAGGCAGGCTCGCGTTTCTTCCTCAATCAAGTCGTCTGTCGGCATATTGCTGCCCGTGTGCATCAAAAGGACTGCCGCAGAAAAATCCTGCGGCAGTCCCTGATAACCCTTCATTATTACGCTGTCTTCAGTTGACCATTCCCGCAGGTGTGCCGTCATTCCCCATAGCCTGAATTCCTGCTATACCGCCTGGCCTGATATTTGATGGCACCCATATAATGCAACAGTTCCTCCTGGAGCGCCTTATCATATATCTGAATAACCCGGTAAGCATCTTCGTGCTCCTCCATAAACTGTTCTGACATTTCTTCTATCAGCCACCGCGCCAGATTAAGCATTTCTGCTTCAGCCGCCTGTTCCTGATACCGATAGATTAGCTGCCTGTCAGTCAGCTGCATTACTCCTGCTTTATCTGTTTTGACCCGATACCAGTTGACTTCTCCTCCTTTTATCACAATCAGTTCCCTCACTGCCGCCCTGCTGGCGCTCATTTCTGTCAGCGCGTCCGCATAAAAACCGCAGAAATGTTCCTTGCCCTGGCGGAAGACTTTCAGCTCCAGCATATCCATGTACTCCTGCGCAGCCTTCTCACTGACAAACCGACGGCAGATTGCGCTCTGGTTCCAGGCCACAGCGAAAGCTTCTTTCAGATCCTCGGAAAGAACAGCCTTTTCCCATTCTTTGATCACATAATAATAATGCCTGTCATCTGCCCCTGCCGCAGACACTTTTTCCGGCTGTATTCTGATCCGGGAGTAAGGATAAATCGGGTATCCAAAGGGAAACGCTATCTCCACACCATCCGATATCGCCTTCCTATAGTCATTATCTGAGTCTGCAAAACCGGTCTCGTCCACATACGGGATTTTGGATTCAATAACCCCCTCCGCCTTTTCGCCGTCCAGTTCCTGCATATAGAACAGCGACCAGGCAAGTGCCTTCACCCCGGGCCAGTATTCCTGCAGCGCCTGTGTTGTATATTCCCACTGCTGCGCAAGGAGCTGTTTTACGGATGCCCATATGGCTTCCTTCTCGGATTCCGGCAGTGCGTCCTCCGGATATCCTCCGGTCTGTGGCATAAATTCTTCGGGTACCACCATAAGCCGTTCGCCGCCTAAGCCATATCGGCAGACGTAGTTATAAGCATACCGGGTGGCATTCTGCAGATCGGTGCTTGCACCCACATTGATGCCGAACCGTACATCTCTTTTCGTGGATTGCATATAAAGCATCTCAGCTACACGCCCCGCAAGGGAGATGCATATCAGGTTCAGAAAGTCCTGGCCTGTATAGGGCATCCAACGCGACCTCAAAGAATACCCGCCATAATCGCCCCTGGATACAATTGTCACATAGTCGATTCCCATCTGAAAGTGGTGCTGCAGCACCGCATGCCCCGCTTCGTGGAACGCGGTAGTCATACTTGCTGTCTGCCGGGCAGCACCATCTTTCTCATTGTGCAGCTGGTCAAACAGAAACTTCTCCGTGACGGGTTCGTTCCCATGTATCGCTTCCGCAATGGACTTCTCCACAAAAGCCTCTATTTCCGCATAGCTTCTCCGCGTACTGTACATCATTCTGCTCAATGTCATGGCCGTTCTGTCAGAAGTCCTGATTCTCAGCTTTTCATTCAATTTCTCATTTTTCTTCTTTATGGCCTCTATAAGAAACGCCTGATGCTCTTCCAAGGTGGGATAGGGGAAGAAAATCTTCTCGCTGAACCTCCTGGTCACTGCGGGATCCAGCCCTTCCAGGGGATAGTTGGTGGCTACCGCCACATAGACCCCGTCATTATCCGCCCCCAGGCCGTCCATTTCCTTCAGGAATTTCTCCAGCACGTTTTCCTGCTCGCCGGTTATTCTGCCACCTCTGCATTTGGAAATGGCGTCAAACTCATCGATGAACAGGATGCATGGCCTCTTCCGGCGTGCCGTTTTAAACATTTCTTCCATTTTGGCCACACCGTCCCCATTCAGGAAATCCGATCCTGCCACTGAACTAAACTCTGCTCCGGACTCAAATGACATAGCTTTGGCGAACATGGTCTTCCCCATGCCCGGCACACCGTACATCAATATGCCTGTCATCAGCTTCACTCCGGCAGTCCGGTATTTCTCGGGATATTTGATATTGTCGATGCAGCGCTTTACTGCCGTTTTCACCAGTTCATTGCCAAAGATATCCGTCAGACGCACGTCGGGCTTCTCCGCCAGCAGGTATTTCCTGTTCTGCCGTCTGGCTTCGGCATCTTCTGCGGCGGCTTCCTCCACCCGCAGATTGGTAAAATGGATTTGCAGCTTCGAAGAATTTTTCTTGTAATCGTACCTGGCTTCGGCGGAAATCCTCTGGCCTTTCCGGACGAGCGCTGTGGCCATATTTACAAAATGCTGCCTGGAAAAAACTGCCTCCAGGACATCACTGCCAAGCACCAGGTTCTTCTTCTTATCAAGCTTCCCCGGCACGAAGTCCGTAACGCCCAGCGCCATCAGGGAAGCTCTCTCCGCCCCGATTCCTCTGTCCACAACGATTACGGGGATATCACGTTTTGCCTCCACTGCGGCTTTCAGGCACCGGTATCCGCCTGCGGCCCTGTCCCTTCCGGCCTTCCCGCCCAAATCGATTATGACGGCATCGTATCTGTCCTCCCGGCTGTTCCAGTTACAGTCCACAAGGCGCTTCCGGAAGTCTTCCGCGCTATCTGCCCAGGTACAGTCCGCTATCTGCCGCAATTCTTCCGTTTCGTTTTTCCGCCGCCTTATAGATACCTGGCTGACGCCCTCCGCATATCCAACGATTCGCGGCCTCTCCGTCAGCTCAAAATACTCACGAACCTCATCGGTCACATCTACCAGAATTTCGGCCTGCCTTAAGCTCTTCAAGCTCTCGGGACCGAACCTGCCGTTTATATATTCCATAGCCTCCAGGAAGTAATCTTCCGCCATCTTTCTGGCATTTGTGCTGACAAATCTGGCATCGATTCTGTCCCCTTTGCTCAGAAGATAAAGCCTGGACAGTTTATCGTTATAATCCGGGCGCAAAACCAAAGTATTCCTGCTTATCTGGCTGATGGTCTCACGCACCGAATTCTGAAAGATATCCGACATTTCGAAATAGCCCAGATGGTTGAACATAATGACCGTTCCGGACATAAAGCGGGAGATCAGCTCCGGTGCGAACCTTGATTTCTGGAGGCCTTCCAGCACGGCAGAATCCGGCAATGCCGTCAGATTCGCGCCTCGGTTATCTTCATAGAGATCCTTGCCCTCATTGGTCGTAAATAGGAGGATTGCGTCTTCGAAGGAAACCTGCTCATTATAATATTTATCTGTGAGAACCGCCCCTTCCAGTATGCTCAGGAAAAGGAACCTGGCCTGCTGGCCCGCTTTCTCTATCTCGTCAAAAAGCAGAATGCATTTTGGATTCTCTCTCACAAAATCTGTAAGCTGTCCGGGCTGTGACCCTCTCCAGGTTTTTTCGAAGCCCACCAGCCCAGTCACGGAATCGCCGCCCTCGCCCCCATAAGCGGCCATATCAAAACGTTTATACGGATATTCCTCATCCGTCAGCTTTTTTAATGCCTGAGAGAAGGCTTCCGCCAGATAAGTCTTGCCGGTTCCGGGAGGGCCTGCAAAAAGATAAAGTCCCGCCGGTTTGCCCGGTACCTTTCCCCGGAGCCGATAACGGATATAGCCGTCCACAAACTTCTCAATTGCCATATCCTGTCCCTTGACGTAAGTCTTCAGCTCTTTCCGAAGGTTTCTCCTCATAGCCAGGGCAGCATGAACCTCATTTATTCTTTCGTCAAAGGGGTGAAAGAAAGCGTTGGCGTAGTCCTTGCACAGCTTGTAAGCGGAGTCCTGATTCAGGCTGTCCGGATCAGGCGTCTGCGGAGGGACGAAAGCAGTTCCTAACATCCTGTCGGCAACCTCCCTGTTGTCTCCCGTATATACATATTTACCGCTGCTGTCCTTTTCGAAGACCACATCCTGCATGTCCCGGCACTCCCAAAAGCTGGGTTTATAGGATCCGCCCTCATGATCCTCATCAATTGTGGCTTCTTCCAGCAGAACGCCTTCCCGCAGCGCGGAATGGAAGACGACTTTTTCGTCATCCCTGCTTATCTTCTGATACAGCCTGCCGCCCATCAGTACGTTGAACGTAACATTTTTCCCATCTGTTTCGAGGAAAACCTCTACTCCGTCAGTATAATCATATACATCAGTCCTGTTTCTCATCACAGGTTCATAAGTAGCCCCATCGTCAAACGCGTCATCCCACTGGCTGTAGTCGTACCAGTCTTCTGTAAACTCTTCCTCATAGCAGCGGTAGCAATATGTCCCGGCATAATGCATCCGTCCTTCCTCTCCTTCGACCATGCCGTGGGACAGGGGGTACCCGGCAATCCCTCCGTCCCCAACGGCAATGAGCGACGGTCCGAACAGATAGATCAGCGTATCGCTGTCATTCTTTTTTGCATGCAGCCGGATATTTATACGCTCCGTATCGCTGCCCATATTGTATTTATCATTGTGGAAGCCCTCAGAAAACCGAATATCCGATATGTCCGTATAGTGGTTTCCCTGATAGACGATTTCCCTGAAAGTGACCTCGTGGTTCCTACTGCAATACAACAGTGAAAGGATGATCTCCTCCTCCGCACAGGGGACGGAAAAGTCCTCCTGCACTCCGTCGCGTATCAGGAATCTGTCATCGTTTCTGCCTCCTGTACTGTAATCATAGTTCCTGTACTGGCAAAACTCGCTTATCCACTCCATTACCTCCTCATAGAATGCCTTAAAGTCCCCTGACACTTCCATATGGACCTCAGCGCCTGGCGTATCCCCTGTCCCCGGACAGGGAAAAATCGAAATATTATATTGTCTGGTGGTATTGTCCATCCTGTTGCCTCCTCTGGTATACTTTTCTACAAAATCCATTATCATCTTAACATATAGCAACTGCAAATACAACTAACAGCCTTTCAAAATCAGGATAAACTTATAAACAGTTATTTGCACCAGACACCTTCCGGTGCCGTTTTTTTAGGATTTTTTGCAGAAATTGCATTTCGCACATTCTCCGCATTAAATAATTCCCCGACCCGGTATAGCCGATCCGCTCCTGCACACTGGCGTCGATTCCCTTTTCCTGCCTGCCGAAACAGGGAATCTCACCCTTGAAATCCAGACGGATCCCCGCCAGGAGGTTTAGCAGCGTGGTCCTTCCCGCCTAAAAGGAAATTGTATGAAAGACGACAGAACAAGGACAAAATAAACCAGGCAGACACACAAAAAGAAGCCTGCTCCTGCGAACGGAAAAGGCATGAAACCAGAAAAAGGACTGTCGGATAATAGTTGTACATCCACAACATCTCCCGGCAGTCCCTTATCGCTTCTATTCATCTGTCACTGCCAGTCGCCGCATTTACCCGCACTCCCGGCATATCCCGCAATCGTAAAACACTCCGCCGCGGCTCAGCTTTCTGCACTCCTGCTTACAGCACAGCCTTCAAATCCTCCGTCAGCTGCGCGAGTTTATCCTGGGCATCCTCAAGGCTCGTACCCTTCACGCCCATATAGAACTTGATCTTCGGCTCCGTTCCGGAAGGACGGGCACAGCACCATGCATCGTCAGGCAATTCGAAATAAAGTACATTCGACTTCGGCAGACCGGTTTTGCCCTCCTCGCCCGTAACCATATCCACAAGTCGGTCCGTCTCGTAATCCCTGAACTTCAGCACCTGACGCTCACCAAATGCCTTAGGCGGGTTCTGACGAAGCTTATCCATGATCTCCGCAATCTGCTTCGATCCATCGATGCCCTTCAGAGTGATGGTGTACTGGGACTCCTTATAATATCCATACTTCTCATAGGTATCCAGCATCATATCCCACAGGGTCTTGCCATGCTTCTTGCAGTAAGCCGCCACTTCACACAGGCACATCACTGCCACGATAGCGTCCTTATCCCTTGCATGGGTTCCTGCCAGACAGCCGTAGCTTTCCTCCAGGCCAAATACATAATTGTTGCTTCCGCTGCGCTCGAAGAGCTTAATCTGCTCGCCGATGAATTTGAAGCCTGTCAGCACCTCAATCAGCTTTACGCCGTAATTCTGCGTAATAGGCCTGGTCATATTGGTGGTAACAATGGTGGTAACCAGCGCAGGGTTCTCCGGCATGGTTCCCGTAGCGGTTCTCTCTCTCAGGATATACTCCGCGATCAGCATGCCTGACATATTGCCGGTAAAGGACACATACTCGCCGGTTTTGGAATCCTTCGCATACACACCCAGTCTGTCCGCATCCGGGTCGGTTGCCAGAACGATATCCGCATCCTTCTCCTTCGCCAGGCGCAGCGCATAGGTAAATGCCTTGGGATCCTCGGGATTGGGATAATCCAGGGTGGTAAAGTTGGGGTCCGGATTCTCCTGCTCGGGAACCACATACACATGCTTGAAGCCAAGCTCAGACAGGATACGCCTTGCGGGAACATTTCCCGTACCGCAGAGCGGCGTGTATACAATCTTGATATCGTCGGCCACTTCCGCAATCACTTCGGGATGAATGATCTGCTTCTTCAATTCCACCATGTACACATCGTCGATTTCCTTGCCGATAACCTGATACAATCCCTTTTCCACTGCCTCTTCCTTCGGCATGGTCTTTACAGTGTGGTAATCTTTTATGGCCTTTACTTCCTCGATGATCTGCTTGTCATAGGGAGCGGTAACCTGGGCGCCGTCCTCCCAGTATACCTTATAGCCGTTATACTCCGGCGGGTTGTGGCTCGCAGTCACCACGATACCGGCGGTACAGCCCAGGGTACGCAGCGCAAAGGAAAGCTCCGGGGTGGGACGAAGCGCGTCAAATACATATGCCTTGATGCCGTTGGCAGCCAGGCACAGCGCCGCAACATCCGCGAATTCTGGAGACATCCGCCTGGAATCATAGGCGATGGCGACACCCTTGGCCTGTGTCCCTGCCTTCAGGATAAAGTTGGCAAGTCCCTGGGTGGCTTTGCGGACCGTGTATATATTCATCCGGTTGGTGCCGGCGCCGATGACACCCCGCAGTCCTCCGGTGCCAAACTCCAGTTCTTTGTAGAATCTCTCTTCGATTTCCCCCGCATTGTCCTTGATAGCCAGAAGCTCATCCTTGGTTGCCTGGTCGAAATAGTCGTCTTCCAGCCAGAAATTAAACTCATCCATAAAACTCATCATGCTTCTCCTCTTTTCCGCGCGATATCTCATTATAGAGCATTTTTCCTATACCCACCATGTACGCATCATTGCAACGCCTAATCCACAATGCAATGAAATCAAAATGCATCTTTACAAGCCCTTACGCAGGCTTCCGTTTTCATAACGCCATTCATCCGCTTTGCGTAAAGCCGCCCCGTCTCCGCATCTCGCGCTTATACGGACACGTTGTTTCCCTTATTCTACCATATCTCTGTGAATTTTGCCACATAAAAAGACATGTAAGCAAAAAAGCAAAAACCTCTCTAAAACAAACGCATTATCAAAGCGGAATTTCGATATCCGCATCATCAAACCGGAATCCCGACATCCGTGAACGCCTGTCACGCTTCCCCGTCCACGGCCGGCAATGTCTCCGGCTTTTCCTTCAGCCTCCGGCTCATCACCGCAATCAGCTGGGTGACATCCAGCGGTTTCGTCAGGTGCTCATTCATGCCTGCCTCGCGGCTGGCGGCGATATCCTCCGCAAAGGCATTCGCTGACAGAGCAACTATGGGGATCGTAAGCGCATCCTCCCGGGGCAGCTTTCGGATCGCCCGCGTAGCCTCATAGCCGTTCATCACCGGCATCTGGATATCCATAAATATCATATCGAAATACCCTTCCGCCATCTCTCCGAACCGCCGCAGGCCTTCCCTTCCGTCCTCCGCGCATTCCACCGCGGCACCGGTGGCACCGATGATTTCCATGGCAATCTCCTGGTTGATCACATTATCCTCCACCAGCAGAATTCTGCTGCCGCGGAAAATTTCCTCCGAAGCTTCACTGCCGTTGTCCTGGTACTTACCGCCCTCCACAGCTCCGCCGCTCTGTTTCAGTAACAGTGTCACCGTCACCTTCGTGCCCTGTCCCACAATGCTCTCCACACTGATGCTTCCTCCCATCATCCGCACAATGTTCTGGGCAATCGTCATCCCCAGCCCTGTTCCCTCCACACGGCTGATGCGGGAATCCTCCTCCCGGCTGAAGGGATCGAAAATATGGGGCACAAATTCCTCCTTCATACCGATGCCGTTATCCTGGAACACAAAATCATAGGAACCGCAGCCGTATTTCCTGCCCTCCCGCTCCGTAATCCGCAGTTCCACCAAACCGCCGGAAGGCGTAAATTTCACTGCATTCCCCAGAATATTCAGAAACACCTGACGCAGACGCCCCCAGTCCCCAATCACATCCGCATGCCGCACCTCCAGGGGATGTACCTTCAGCTTCAGCCCTTTCTGCCGTACCTCCGGCATTATGGTATCCGTTACATTCTGTACCATGTCCGGCAGTCGGAATACATCCGCCGACAGATCCACATTTCCCGACTCGATCTCGTTCATATCCAGGATCTCATTTACCAGGGAAAGCAGATTCGTGCTGGAAGACATGATCTTTCCAAGACAGTCCTCCACCCGCTCCTTCTCATCCATGTGCTCGGATGCGATCTGGGTCATTCCGATAATGCCGTTCATAGGGGTCCTGATGTCATGGCTCATGCGGGAAAGGAAATCGCTCTTGGAGGCATTGGCCTGGTTTGCCGCCTCACAGGCCGCCCGGATCGCCCGCTGCTCCCGCATCTCCTTACGCTTGCTCTCCGTCACATCCTGAGCCACATAGACGATATGCTTTGCCTTTCCCTCCGGATCCGTCTGAGCCATCACCGCCGTGGCCCGGATCCAGCCGTAATCCTCCTGGTCAATCTCCGTCTCCTCGGGCTGCTTCCGGTATGCGAAAGTAACAAACGGCTGCTCAGGCCCCAGGATCTGACTCAGGTTCCGGGCACTCATTGTATGCAGATAGTCTGCCCGATCTTCCGGATGGACAAAGTTTTCCGCATAGGTGCGCAAAGCCGTCATATAATCCTTCTGTTCCCCCAGCACCTTTTCCACATCCCCAAGCTGGGCCACACTGCGCAGCAGCTGATTCTCCAGATCCACATAATATGTGGCAAAAAACATGCTGCTCAGACTGCCGATAATGCTTGCCTGTTCCTGGGCTTTCCTGCGCGCCTTTTCCTCCTGAAGCTTTTCTCTGGTAATGTCTCTCCCCAGAATATTCACCAGTACCTGGCCGTTTCTGCGGATATAAGTCACATGCTGCTCCAGCCATTGCACCGATGGCTTCTTCAGGCGGTACTGGCAGATTTCCTCTGAGTAATCCTGCGTCTTCCCGGCCTGCTCCCGCATATGATCCGGTGCCATAACCTTTGTGAAATGATCCATATCTTCCGAATGTACAGAAGATTCCAACGCTTTCCGATAATAGTGCGTATAGCTCCCTGTGCCGATGCTCTGGGTCTCCGCATTCTCGTTGAGCCAGTAGCGCTCACACTGGTCGCTGTCCAGCCGGATCGTGGTCATAACGCTGAAACGGGATTTGAGAATAGCCGCCATCTGCATATCCCGCTGTGAAAGGGCCTGCTCCTGGCGCACACGTTTATCCACATCCTGAAGCGCCAGGACCGTATGCTCCTTCGTCCCCTGATTTCTGCCGAAATATGCGATCACGGCCACATACCGATACCCTCTGCCGCTTCGCCACTGGCAGAGCATATCCGTCTTCTGCACACCCGTATCCCGGGCCTGGCGCAGACCCTCCAGTGAAAATTTCTGGACAAATTTCTCCTGATTGTCCTGATGGATCTGCCGCAGAAGCCTGGAATGCATCACTACATCCCACATCAGGGCCTGGGAACTCCATCCGTCCTGGCTGTACCCTTCCTCCCGGATCAGGTTCACTTTTCCGTCGCTTAAATCTATGGCATAGACGCCGAAATTCTGCTCCCCCAACGTACGGGTGACTTCCTGAAGCCGGACACTGGCTTCATCCAGCTCCAGGCTCTCCTTCAGCATATCCTGTACATCTTTCATATACAAAAGAACTACCTGCTCTTCTTCCGTATATCCGGAATCCGGCACTATCTCCATCAGATTCCAGCGAAATCCGTTGGGGGAACGGCGCCTGTAGCTGCAGAACAGCATCTTGCGCCCTGTGCGCAGCACGCTTTTCAGATAATCCAGATGGGTAAAGCTCTGAAAACGGTCCATATCGTCCGGATGTATGACCCCCTCATCCGTAAACTGCTCCAGCCACGCGGAAAAGGTCTCCGCATCCCTGTCCGCCGCCCAGTCCTCCGCAGCCGGTTTTACGATACTATAGCTGTTCTTCGTCAGGTTCACCCGCAGGATCTTTCTGTAGACAGGACTGGTTTCATCCCTGTGCGGCGTCACGGTGATCACAAATGCAGGTGTCGACTCCCCCCAGCGGATCCGCTTCGCGACGATATCCACGGCTTTGCCCGCAGGCCCCTCACAGCTCACCGACCGCATCTCCTCCTGATCCCCGATGGTACGGAGCGGACAATTCGCACAGAAACTGCCCCGCAGCTTATCACAGGGCACCCCTTTTCTTATCTGGGGTACCATCTCCCGCACCCCTTTATTGAAATATAATACTTCGTGAGTATCCTCCCGAACCACATGTATGCCGACTTCCGGTATGGAATCCAAAATTCTCTCATAATCTATGATGTTCATGCAAACTCTCCCCGGGAATTCCCATGCTGATTCCCTGATCCCGATCCTGAAACAATCTGTTGTTATTTTAACACGTAATGCGGCAATAATCAAGGTTCGGATAAGGTTTGTCGTTGTACTCCCGGCAAAAAGCTGCTTTTCGCGCCTCCAGGCTCCAGGACTGCTTCTCTGTCTGCACAATAAGGCGCCACCCTGGCAAAATCCCAGGTGTGACGCCTTATCGGATATGGCAGAATCAATATTTATGCCTTCTTATTCACATGCAATCTCCATCATGCATTCCGGCCTGAATGAAAATCCCCATCCGCTCCCTTCCCGTAAAACGGCATAACCCTCCTCGATTTTCATCGGATTGTCTATAATGCCGTCGATCCAGTCAAAAGACTCCGCGCCGCAGGCGTTTCCTACCGTTGCAAGCAATGGAACATCATAATCTTTATAATAGTGCGGAAGACATGGAATATGCCAGGCCTGTGCAAGCGCCGCCGTATTTCTCCATTCCTCCACCCCGCCGATCCGCAGCAGATCCGGCTGCCACAGATCAATCGCATTTCTGACAATCAAGGACTTCAGAGCCTGGTCATCATACTCGCGCTCCCCCATTGCCAGACTGATACCCGTCTTGTTTCGAAGCATCTCATATCCGGCAAAATCCGTATTTGCCACAGGCTCTTCAAACCAGTGAATCCCCAGCTTCCTTGCCCTGTCCGAAAGCCTGATGGCGCCCGGTACATCCATACCCTGATTTGCGTCCATCATGATCTTCATACCATTTCCCACAGCCTCTCTGACTTTCGTAAGACGACATATATCCCGCTCCATATCCTGGCTGCCCACCTTGATCTTCACGGCATGAAATCCTCTTTTCTTATATTCCGTCACCTCATCCAGCAGTTCCTCATCGCTGTAGCTGAGCCAGCCTCCGCTGCCGTATACCGGGATCTTTTTCCCGTTGCTGCCCAGGAGTCTGTATACCGGCTGACCCAGGATCCTGCCCCAGGCATCCCACATCGCCACATTCACTGCCGCCTGTGCCCACCGAAGCACTCCGGGATTCCCAAAATATTCACATTCCTGTTCATATTCCTGTTTCATTTTCAGCGTTTCATTTACGCAGTAGCCGTTTTCCAGCACAAAATGCCGTATGTCTTTCAGAGCGCCTTCTATCGCCCCGGGTGAATAATGAAAACTCAGCAGATATCCCTGTCCCTTTACATTTTCTTTCGTTGTGATCTCCACAATGTAAAAAGCAATATCGCTGATCTTATGCGTTGCATCCGCAATGGGCCTGCTCATTTTAGAAACGGCTCGAAAAAGATGTAAATCCCTGATCTCATATCTCATAACTCCTCACTCCTTTTTCAATTCTTAGGAATTGTCGGAAAATAACTGCTGCAATTGCTTCAGGCAAAAGCCCGGAAATACAATAAAAATTGCCATAAACTTGCAGCAGTTATTTGTAGACACTTCCTTAGGAACTGTTAAAAAATAACTTTTAGTTTTGGGGTTTAATAACATAGTTCC
>CAJUFB010000006.1:98965-104946 GCA_910585805.1 uncultured Acetatifactor sp. | reverse complement strand
ATACTACCAGAATAGGAGACTAATTATAAGACGCCGATTATTTGCCGCTTACTAACACTTTACCAAAAAAGAAAAGAAAAGTCTAGTGTTTTTTTCATTTTCCTGTATACTTTTTATTATCACTTTTAACAGGGTTTCGCGAAGCCAAAAACAAAGAGGAAGGAGATCCCAATGAGTCAAGAGGAACAAAGCAATGTACATGGCACGTCCCGCCGGGAGGAAGAAGCATTTCTGGAGCAGACCCTTGCCGTCATCCGCAGCAATCTGGAAGTATACGGCGAACAGGTCGAAAGAATGCGGGAAGAGATCGATGACATGCTGGATCATTTCCACGACGACAACCCGGAGCTGATCAATCTGCTGGAAAACAGCATGACGCTGCACGATCAGATGAAGCGTGCGCTGGAGCGGAATGAGAAGGCGCAGAACAAGCCCTATTTCGGCAGGATTGACTTTTATGACGAAATGCTGGAAAAGGAGGAAAGCCTCTATATCGGCAAGGGCGGCATATCCATAGATACCACGCATCAGGCAGTGGTGGACTGGCGGGCGCCGGTGGCAAACGCATATTATGAAAACGGTCTGGGAAAATGCAGCTACATGGCTCCCGGAGACAGGAAGATCAATATCGACCTGAAGCTGAAACGGACTTATGAGATTGAAAACGGGAAACTGCTGGACTATTACGACAGCGAGGTGGTGGCAAATGACGAACTGCTGACCAAATATCTGGCCAAAAACAAGCAGGCTGTGCTAGGGGAGATCATTGCCACCATCCAGAAAGAGCAGAACGACATTATCCGCAAGTCGCCTTATCACAATATCATTGTCCAGGGAGTGGCAGGCTCCGGCAAAACCACGGTGGCCATGCATCGGATTTCCTTTATCCTGTATAATTACCAGGAGCGTTTCAAGCCGGATGATTTTTATATCGTGGGAAGCAACCGCATTCTGCTGAATTATATCACGGGAGTGCTTCCGGACCTGGATGTGTACGGAATCCGCCAGATGACCATGGAGCAGCTTTTCGTCAGGCTCCTGTACGAGGATTGGGACGAGAAGAAATACAGCATCAAAAAGAGCAGCCAGACCGACAATCTGGGCAGCGTCAAGGGGACATCGCGCTGGTTTGAAGATCTCAAGGAATACTGTGACAGGCTGGAATGGAACAGCATATTGAGGGAATCCATTTACCTGAACCCCAAACAGTTCGTCGAGGGTTTAAGAGACGGGAAAAACGGTGTCTACGACAGTACCATAGGAAAGAAGGTCAATCCCTTTGACCTGGTTCTTCTGGTGGACGGGAAAGCGGTAGAGCGGTATATTCTCCAGAACCCGAAGGTCTCCATGCAGAGTAAGATTAACATGCTCAATGACCGCCTGATCATCAAAATCAAGGAAGAGTTCATGGGAAAAGGCATCAAGTACACTGAGGCAGAACGAAAAGCCATTCTGAAGGCTTACCGTGGCAGATATGGTGACAAGGTATGGAAAGGCTCCATCTATGCGCTTTATGAGGATTTTTTGAACAGACAGATGGAAAAGGGGATAGTAGTGGGACAAGGGCTTCCCACATGCCAAATGCTTCCCACATGCCGAATGCTTCCGGCAGAACAAAATTCCACGGGACAAAAACTTCCTATGGGACAGAAGCTTTCCGGAAAGAAAAATACTTCCCTGGGGAAAAAAGGGGCAGGTACCCAGAAGCAGGAATTTGACGTCTATGACCTGGCGGCCCTGGCTTATATTTACAAAAGAATCAAGGAAACCGAGGTAATCAGCGAAGCCCATCACATTGTCATTGACGAGGCCCAGGATTACGGAATGATGGCATATTCCGTGCTGCATTTCTGCATTGAGGCCTGCACCTATACCATTATGGGGGATGTATCCCAGAATATTCATTTCGGCTTCGGGCTGAACGACTGGGAGGAACTGAGAGCCCTCCTTTTGCCGGATAAGATGGACAGTTTCGGCATTTTGAAGAAAAGTTACCGCAATACAGTAGAGATTTCGGAGTTTGCCACGAAAATCCTTCATCACGGACGATTTTCCAGCTATCCGGTAGAACCCATCATCCGCCATGGCAATCCTGTCAGGGTGGAGCAATGTCCTTCGGCGGAAGAAAAAGCGGCCCAAATCTGTCGTGAATGGCAGGAGAGCGGTTATGATACCATTGCCGTGGTCTGCCGGAACCAGCGCAGCGCAGACCTGGCCGCCGAAGCACTGGGGCAGTATATAGAGGTAATGGAAAATGACCTGGAAACGGCTGTCTTCGGAAATGGTATCATGGTACTTCCCGTGGAATATACCAAGGGACTGGAATTTGATACCGTGCTGATTCTGGATCCCACAAGAGAAGAGTACCCGGTGGACGACGGGCATGCCAGGCTGCTCTATGTAGCTGCCACCCGTGCGCTCCATGAACTCTGTGTCCTCCACACCGGAAACCTTACCGGACTGATTGCAGACCCCATACCGGAGAAGCGGGATAACGTTATTGAGACAGAAGAGGGGATGAGTATTGCTTCTTCCGTGCGTTCTCCTGACAAAACCGGTACCGTCGGACAAAAACCTGCAGAAACAAAAATACCCGGCACTGTCAGAAAAAGTTCTACAGAAACGAAAGAACCCAACATCATCGGAAAAAGTCCTTACGAAACGAACGCGCTCCGCACCGTCGGAAAAATGCCCCATGCGACAAAGGCGCCTGATATTGGCAGAAAAACGCCCTGTGAAAGCAAAAGAATCATAATTTCTACAGATCAATCCGGTCAATCATCAGGCGAACCGGGTCGGAAATATGACCATTCGGGTCAAAAACAGAGGTCGCCGGAACGAGGCATAGACTCTGCCGGTCAAGCAGATGTTCCTGCGTCAGGTGAGAACGACCAGTATGGTCAATACGGTTTCGGCGACCGAAAAAGGAGCTCTACAGACAGACGGCCTGCCCCGGGCACGCGGCCAGCCGTCCAGAGGCCCCGTGCCGTCCTGGCATCCGCTTCCGGACCGCAGAAAGAACCAAAAGTATCATCCCTGACAAATTTATACAGCGCAAAACCGGCGGCCTCCCCTTCTGCCAGGGCAAATACAGAATCGCCGCACCCCACGCCCCAGACAAAGCTGCCCGGTTCCGGCGGACTGCCCGCATTCGGCGATATCCCACCCACCGAAAAGCTGCGCCCCATGGGACATTCCCAAATAGACCTTTCCGTCCGATGGGTCACAAAACATCCTGACGGGCTGTGTCTTCAGAGCCGTTATGGCACCCTGAAATTAACCCCTGTAGGAAGCGCCGTCATAAGGGTAAGCTTTGCGAAAAATGCCCAGCCGGATTCTGCGGTACACCCTCTGATTGCTGTGGACAGAACGGAAAAATTCTGGATGTACAAGGACTCCGGCGGCATGGTAGAGCTGATTACGGACGAGCTTGCCCTGCAGGTAGACAAAACAACCGGAGCCATCCGCTATCTATCAATAGACCAGGACTCCGGAAGCAAAAAGCTGCTCCTGACAGAACGCAGGAAAGAGTGCCGTCAACTGGAAGCCGCCCGGACCAAAAACAGCTTCCAGACCTGGCTCTTCCTTGATTTTTCCAAGGAAGAGCATCTGTACGCATTCGGGCCGGACGGCAGGGCCGGAATTCCGCTGAAAGGAACGGCCCGGTATATCTCCAGCCAGGACTGCGGCACATTACCGCTGCTTCTGTCCGATAAGGGATACGGGATTCTGCCCGCGGCTGCATCCCCCGTATTCTGCTGTGATATTCCCGCATATGGTTCCTACCTGCACGCGGACAGTGAAACGCAGATGGACTACTATTTTATTTGCGGGAAAAGAAAGGATTCGATACTAAACGCATATGCGTATCTTGCCGGAATGCAGTAATCGCTCTTGTTTTGGAGTGCCTGCCAGGCAGAATGCTGGCCCTATCCAGGATTATACAGTGAGCCCGGAAGGCTGCCTTTTCTATCTGGAATACAGGAGTAACGCGGGGGAGACTGCCGATCTGCCCCCGTTGGAGCCGGATGGGGTGGAGGAGACATCCTCCCCGCCCCCGTTAGAGCCGGACGGGTCTGGAGTCCATGCGGAGGCTGCAGGGCAAAGCTATGTCCTGGTAAAGCGGATGCCTGACGGCGGCGATGCGTTTTGCGTCTCCCTGGCAGGACAGGCAGGAGCCGTTGCCTGCGGCGGGCTGGATAAGGCTTATGTTCTGTCGGAGGATGTCATTTATTGCATTGACGAAAGCGGGAGACTGCTGGACAGAATTTCCGTAGAAGACGGATGGGGGACATTGCTGGAGGGAGCGGACGGCTATGTTTATTATGATCCTCAGGATTCCGGAAATGCGGTTTTTGAAATAACAGGCGATGGGACCTTGAAAAGGCTGAATGGGCCATGTGCCCTGGGTGGCAGCTTTGCCGGTTCCCGGGGAGGTCTGTTATACAGCGGCGCGGACGGCAGGCTTTACCGTTATGCCGCGGACAGCGCAGGCTGGGAGACTGCATCCCCGATGAGCTGTATTGCACTACAGTAATCGGGCGCACTTCCCAGACAGGCGCCGAAGCTGGCTGGACGGCGGCGGATGTGATGGCCCTTGCCGGAGATAACCCCCAGGCAGAACTGTTCCTCCATAACAATTTCACTCTTATGATACGGGAATTATTCCGGGACTACATCCTGGGGCAGTATGTGGACTGGGAAAATGGGGAATGCAGCTTTGACGGGGAGGAATTCCTCTCCTTTATCCAGTGGGTCGCGGAACATTCGGATGCCTCGGACAGTGGGGAGGTTCCGATGGAAGCATGGATTGGGACCATGCCCGGGGAGCGTCTGCTCAGTATATGGTCCTCTGTCTATTCGCTGGATCATCTGCTGTATGAGAGGGCATATTTCGGGGAAGCGGTGACCGCGGTTGGGTATCCCACCGCAGACGGCAGCGTATCCCATCATGGGACGGCAATCAATCATCTGGGCATTGTAGCCGCCTCAAAGCAGAAGGAAGGGGCATGGCAGTTCATAGAGTCCTTCCTTTCCCGTGAGGACGGCGCTTATACCTTTCTTCCGGCCCGGAAAGACAGGCTGGATGAGATGGCAGAGACGCTGCTGCAGGAGGAAGAGCCGGATTCCAATGAAAGGAAAATTCATATCCGGATACCGGATGGCGCGGACGAGTATTATCCCGGCATGACCAGAGAGGAAATGGATGCGATACTTTCGGTCATAGAATCCGCGGACTATACACCGGCCAGGGACAGGGAGGAACGGGTAATCGATATCATCGTGGAAGAAATGTCCCCCTGCCTTACCGGCGCAAAGCCTTACCGGGAGGCGGCTGCCATCGTCCAGAACCGGGTGCGTATCTTAGTCCAGGAAGAAGGCGGCAATTGATTCGGAATCACCTGAAATAATGGAAATTTGCGATAAACTCGTATCAGTTATCTGGAGACATTTCCCTGCTGGCCGGACGGTGCGCCGGTCAGCGCTTCCGCCCAGGTTTCTATTACTTCTTCGTAGTCAGCCGAAATCACCTCGAATATCTTCTCTGCGGTGATTCCGGCTACTTCCATATGGTTCCTGTCCATGACGATGACTGCCGTCACCAGAAAGAGCGCAATCCACATCCTGAACTTCAGGAAGGAAAAGGACGCTTCCTCAGGACGCACTGTATTCTCATAATAAGGTTCTCCATAGCGAAGTGCGTCTTCATTCTGTAGTCCGGCACTGGTTTTTCCATACAATATCTGTTCCCTGTTGGACAAGTCATACTGATTTTCGTGATACCTTGAGCGTACCTGCTGTACCAGCCTGAGTTTTTGTTCCATCGTTATATCACTCACAGAAAATTACCTCAAAAGACTTTCGGAAGCTTATTTAAAAATATGGTATTTGGCGCCGGATTATGATAAAATGTAAGAAGTTCATCCACTGTCGAAGTAAAAAAGGCACGAAAACATCCGTTCACAGCCGTAACAGAGAAA
>CAJUFB010000006.1:0-98865 GCA_910585805.1 uncultured Acetatifactor sp. | reverse complement strand
CAGCGCGAACCATCCGTTCACAGCCGAAACGGAGAAACAGCGCAAGCCATCCGGAACACAGCCGAAACGGAGAAACAGCGCGAACCATCCGTTCACAGCCGAAACGGAGAAACAGCGCAAGCCATCCGGACACTGCCGAAACGGAGAAACGCCGCGAACCATCCGGACACGGCCAAAACGGAGAAACGGCGCAAACCACAGCCAAAACAAAAGAGACGGCATGGAAACTCGGAACAGGCAGAACAGGAACAAACGCATGGGCTGGACACCCGGCAGAAAAGAGGGAAAAGAATCATGGAAAGCAACGGAAAGCTGTTGGGGGAGAAGATATTCTCCAACATCTCAAAGGTAATCGTAGGAAAAGAACAGACCGTCAGGCTGTTGCTGACGGCGCTGCTGGCTGACGGACATGTACTGCTGGAGGATGTCCCCGGCACAGGCAAGACGAAGCTGGCGAAGACCCTGGCCAAAAGCATCAGCGCCGACTTCTCCAGAATCCAGTTTACCCCCGATTTACTGCCCGGCGATATCACCGGCCTGAACATATTTGACAGGCAGAAGAATGAATTTGTACTGCGCAGGGGTCCTGTTTTTACAAACATACTGCTGGCTGACGAAATCAACCGCGCCACGCCCAGGACCCAGGCGGGTCTTCTGGAATGCATGGAAGAGCGGCAGGTGACAATCGACGGCGAAAGCTATGTCCCCGGAATGCCTTTCTTCGTCATAGCCACCCAGAATCCCGTGGAAACCACAGGAACCTTTCCTTTGCCTGAAGCCCAGATGGACCGTTTCATGATGAGGCTTTCCATGGGGCTGCCGGACAGGGCGGAGGAACTTGCCATCCTGGAAAAATATATGGACAAAGAGCCTCTGGCGGAGCTGGAGAGTGTACTGACACTGGAGGATCTGGCAAAAGCACAAACGGAAGCTGCCTCTGTGTTTGTGCATCCCTGTGTGCGTGAATATATGGTAGATATCGTAGCGGCCACCAGAAAGGGCGATGAAATCCTGCTTGGCGTCAGTCCCAGGGGAAATCTGGCCCTGCTTCGCTGCGCAAAGGCTTACGCCTGGCTGGAGGGAAGGGATTACTGTACGCCGGATGATATCAAAGCGCTGGCGGTGCCCGTGCTTGCCCACAGGATTGTATTGGGCTACGGGGCAGGCGGCACGGAAGGCACTGTAAAGCGGGTGGAAGCCATTCTTGCCTCCACTCCCGTTCCCACTGAGGAGTTTCGGAAATGATTAAAATATTGGGTATCGGCTTCATTGGATTTCTGCTTTTTGCAATACAGAAACGTGTCTACGAAAAGCTGTGGCAGAGATCTCTGTATGTCTCTGTCAGCTTTGGTAATGAACCGATCTTTGAGGGAGACCAGGGAGAGCTGAAGGAAATCATTGAAAATAAGAAAAGGCTTCCCCTGTCCGTGCTGAAGGTAAAATTCAAGACGGACAGGCATCTGATCTTCGGAAACGAAAAAGGTTCCCGTACCACAGACCAGTATTACCGCAACGACATATTCCGCATAGGCGGCGGAGAGCGGGTGACCCGTACGCTGAAGTTTCAGGGCGGAAGGCGGGGATATTATACCATAGACGAGGTCAGCCTGGTTGCGTCGGATCTGTTTTTCCTAAGCCAGCTGACGGCGGATAAAAAAGTGAAAACAGAACTTTATGTGTATCCCAGGCCCTATGATGCCGCCCGTCTGCGCCGGTCCCTGATTCAGATGAACGGGGAGATGCTTTCCAGGCGCCATCTCCAGGAGGATCCCTTTGAGTACCGGGGCATCCGGGAGTATCAGCCATATGACGACATGCGGAGCATCAACTGGAAAGCCACCGCCAAAACAGGAGACTTCAAGGTAAACCAGAGAAATTATACTTCCCTGAAAAGTGTCCGGATATTCTTCAACATACAGGACGACAATATCCTGAAAAAGGAAGCCGCCGTGGAGATGACTCTGCGCATTGCGGCATCTCTTTGCCAGCTGTTTCTGCGGCAGGGGGTTCAGGTGTCCTGTTACGGGAACGGTGTGGATATCGTCACCCGAAGCCCGCTGTCCATCCATCCGAAGGCAGGCCAGGGACAGATGGATGCCATTTACCGGGGGCTGGCCAGAATTGATACGGAGCAGCCCGCAGTGGATTTCAGGGCACATTTTGAGGAACTTCTGTTCAAAAAGGGCCAGGGTACATTCACATATTTTGTGGCGCCCAATCAGTATGATGACTTTGTGGAGCTTCTGACAGGATATCAGGCTTCGGGGAATCCTTTCATGTGGTTTTATCCTTTCTCCTCCAGTAAAGAGCCGGAACTGCCGCCTGCTTTGGCGAGATATATTGATGTGGTTCATTTTGAAGAGTGAAATGCGCAGAGTATTTTCAAGAATCGACCCGGCGTAAAGCAGGTTAGGAGTCCGTTCATACGGGCAGAGGTAGGAAAATGAAGATTGGCAAGATCCGATTTGTAAATGAAATTTTGACAGAACAGATGAATCACTGGATGCTTTTTCCGTTAGCGCTGATCGTCGGAGGAGCTTCCAGGTACCTGACAGGCGAGGGAGACAGCATGCTGTTGGCCTGGGTCTTGTGCAGCTTATTTCCCTTTTTCTTTTTCCTGATCAGACGAGCGGTCACGCATCTTGTTCCGTTTGTGCTGCTGCATCTGGCAGTGGCGGCTTTTTCCATGCTGGTGCCGGTGTCTTTTCCGGCGGGAAGGATTTTGTGCATTCTCTGCGCATTGGGATATCTGCTGTATTCCCATACCCTGCGCCTGAAGCATGACGAGTTGTTCTCCAACGGCGTGCATCTGCCGGCAGGTGTGGGGATAGCGGCGTTTTCAGCCTTTTTTGTCCATTACCTGGAGCTCAGGGATTGGGATAATCAGTCTGTGATCGCGCTGATCGCGGTGATCGCACTGTATTTTATCATATATTATATAGATCATTATCTGAACTTCCTGGCCGTAAATGAAAGCAGTGCCGGATTTCTGCCGGCGGCGGAAATGTTTCACTCCGGTATGGGGCTTGTGCTGGCCTATACGCTGCTGGCGGCGGGGATCCTTGTGCTCAGCTCCCAGTTTGCATGGCTGGCCGGTATCCTGCAGCCCGTTAAGGCGCTTCTCCTCCGATTTCTGCGTTTTCTGCTTTCGGGGAAAGGAGAGGAGTCGGAAGAAGAAATCGAAATACCGATTATAGAAGAACTTCAGAATGATAACGCGGATGAAATGACGCTTCCGGAGGCAACAGAGCCTTTCTGGCTATGGAAGGTATTGGAAGTAATTGCCATCGCAGTTCTGATCGTTGTAATTTCTGTGGCAGTGGTCCTGTCTCTGATAAAGCTGTTCCAGCTGATTCGGCAGTACCTGAATCTGCATTTGCAAAAGGAACTCGATGCGGAGTCGGAAGATGCCTGCGATTTTCGTGAGAAATGCGGACTGGAGCACAATTCGGAGAAGAAGCGGCAGAGCCTGTTTAATGTGCTGTCGCCCCATGAACGGATCCGGAAACTGTATAAGAAGAAGCTGCTGTCTTCAGCGCCACGGCTCTCGGATGAGGACAGGAATCGTATGGATATCTATACCGCAAAAGAATGGGAGCGGAAGCTGGAGACCCGGGGCATGTCAGATCTGTATGAGCAGGCCAGATATTCCGATCGGGCAGTGACCGGTGCGGATGTGAAACGTATGAAAGAGGCGTGTAAGTAAGGCAGTTCATTTATACGAGCGAATCGGGCAGGTGTAGCTGCTCTTCGAATTCGGCGTCAGAAGGTTCAGATAGATTATTTCAGTGAGAGAGGAGCGTTTTCATGCAGCAATCGTATAGTGCGCATATGGAAGGAAAACAGGTCATGAAAGAAGGGCAGACCATAGAAGATGGACAGATCATAGAAGAAGGACAGGCTGTGAAGGAAGTGCTGGCCACAGAAGGGATGCAGTCTATTGAGGAAGTATTTCACGGGAGAAAACTGGCTCTGAGTGACGATATTCTTATGAGCGTGGAAAAGCCTGCCCGCTATATCGGCGGCGAATATAACGCGGTTATGAAAGACCCTGCGAAGGTGAGGATCCGCTTCGCATTCTGCTTTCCCGATGTCTACGAGATCGGCATGTCCCATCTGGGCCTGCAGATTCTGTATGACACCTTCAATGCCATGGAGGATGTGTGGTGCGAGCGGGTATATTCGCCCTGGGTGGATCTGGACGCCATTATGAGAAAGGAGCATATACCGCTGTTTGCCCTGGAATCCCAGGATCCCATCGGAGAATTCGATTTTCTGGGGATTACCATACAGTATGAAATGTGTTACACAAATATTCTGCAGGTGCTGGATCTGGCCCGGATCCCGATCCTCGCCGCAGAGCGGGGAGAAGACTGCCCCATTGTCATCGGAGGCGGTCCCTGTACGTATAATCCGGAGCCGCTTGCGGATTTCTTTGATATCTTTTATATCGGTGAGGGAGAAACGAGATATCGTGAACTTTTTACCCTCTATGAGGAATGCCGGGAACGGAAGCTGGGGCGGATGGAATTTCTGCGCCGCGCGGCAAAGCTGCCCGGATTATATGTGCCGCGCTTCTACAATGTGGAATATCAGGAAGACGGTACCATCGGACGCTTCTTTCCTCTGGAGGACGGCATACCGGCTGTGATCCGGAAGGAAATCGTCATGGATATGACTAAAGTCAACTATCCCACAAAGCCGGTGGTTCCCTTTATCAAAGTCACCCAGGACAGGGGAGTCCTGGAAATCCAGAGAGGATGCATCCGCGGGTGCCGGTTCTGCCAGGCAGGGCAGCTGTACCGTCCCGTTCGGGAGCGGGATGTGGAAGACTTAAAAAATTACGCACTGGAAATCCTGAAAAATACAGGACATGAGGAAATCTCCCTGAGTTCCTTAAGCTCCAGCGATTATTCCAGGCTGCCGGAGCTGGTTGATTTCCTGATAGAAGAGTGCGGGAGACAGCATGTGAATATATCGCTGCCTTCCCTGCGCATCGATGCCTTCTCCCTGGATGTAATGAGCAAGGTTCAGGATGTGAAGAAATCCAGCCTGACCTTTGCGCCTGAGGCAGGCAGCCAGAGATTGCGGAATGTGATCAATAAGGGATTGACAGAGGAAGTCATCCTGAAGGGCGCGGGTCTTGCCTTTGAGGGTGGGTGGAGCAGGGTAAAACTTTATTTTATGCTGGGGCTGCCCACGGAGACACCGGAGGATATCCGGGAAATCGCGGAGCTATGCAATAAGATTGCCGCGCTTTATTTCGAAACGGTGCCCAGGGAAAAGCGCAGCGGCGGACGGATCCAGATCGTGGCCAGCACATCCTTTTTTGTACCTAAGCCCTTTACCCCTTTTCAGTGGGCACCCCAGTGCACCAAAGAGGATTTCCTGGAGAAAGCATATCAGACGCGCGGGGCCATTTCGGAGCAGCTGAACCAGAAGAGCATTAAGTATAACTGGCACGAGGCGGATGCCAGTGTAATGGAGGGCGTGCTGGCCAGAGGAGACCGACGTCTGGGTCAGGTGATCCGCAGGGTGTATGAGAAAGGCGGTTTCTACGATGCCTGGGGAGAATACTATGACAATGACAGATGGCTGGAAACACTGGAGGAATGCGGTTTGTCTGCAGAATTCTACACTCACCGGGAGCGTTCTCTGAATGAGATCCTGCCCTGGGATTTTATCGACTGCGGCGTTACGAAAGAATTTTTGAAAAGAGAGTGGGAGAAGGCGCAGCGGGAAGAGCTCTCGGCAAACTGCAAGGAGAAATGTCAGGGCTGCGGCGCCGCCGGGTTTGGAGGCGGGATATGCTTCGAACCCAGGGAGGGAGCAGTGTAATGAATTGCGCTGTAGGTCTGGAACCCTTTGGATTCCCGTCAATGAGGATAGGATCAGGCAGATCAATGTTGTGGATTTTTTATTGGAAGAAACTGTAAATATCTGAGAGAAAGGGAGCGTATCAAATATGAAGAAAAAGGCATTTTTAAATATGCAGCTTCTGGATGGAAGCGAAAATATGGCTCCCCGTCAGGGATATGCCGTCCTGACGGAAGATGATAAGATAACTGCTGTTGCCCCGAAGGAAGAGTTGGATATACAGGACTGTGAAGTATACGATCTGGAAGGCCGGTACCTGATGCCGGGCCTGATCAACCTTCATGTCCACATTCCAGCAGGAGGAAAGCCCCAAAAGAAGCCGGTGGATGCCCAAAAGACGGTAAAGTTCGCCACATCTAATGTATTTACCCGCAAATATCTGGAGCACATTTATAAGACAAATGTCCATACGGAACTGCTCAGCGGTGTCACCACCATGCGCTGTGTGGGAGGTGTGGAAAATTACGATACCTGGATCCGTGAGCTGATCCGTTACGGAAAGGTGGACGGTCCCCGCATCCTGGCAGCCAATATGGCAATCTCCGTGCCGGGAGGGCATATGGCAGGCTCCTTTGCCTATGAGGCCGGTACCGTGGAAGAAGCTGTCCGTTTTGTCCATGACATTTCCGTGGATGAACCGGATCTGATCAAACTGATGATCACGGGAGGTGTGCTGGATGCCACTGTCAAAGGAGAACCCGGAGTCCTGAAGATGTCTCCTGCCATCGTAAAAGCGGTCTGTGCGGAAGCTCATAAGCTGGGATATCATGTGGCCGCTCATGTGGAAAGCACGGAAGGCCTGCGGGTTGCCCTGGAAAACGGAGTGGATACCATAGAACACGGTGCCGCTCCTACGGCGGATATCATACGTTTATTTCAGAAAACGGGCGCAGTCCATGTAGCTACCATATCGCCGGCTTTGCCATATGCCTTATTTGACCCGGCGATCAGCCATGTGGACGAAATGAGCCGCTTTAACGGAAAGGTGGTTTTTGACGGCATCATAGAATGCGCCAAGCAGTGTCTGGCCAACGGCATTCCCGTAGGGTTGGGGACCGATACGGGCTGTCCCTTTGTCACCCATTACGATATGTGGCGCGAGGTTCAGTATTTCCACAAATGCTGCGGCGTATCCAAAGCCTATGCCCTGTATACCGCCACGAAGCGCAATGCGGAGATCCTTGGTCTTGGGGAAGTGACCGGCAGCATCGAGGCCGGGAAAAGTGCGGATTTCATTGTGACCGACGATAATCCTCTGGTAGATCTGACCGTGCTGCGCAATCTCAATATGGTGGTTGCCAGAGGAAATGTAATTTCCGATCCGAAGATTAAAAAGATACCGGAAGTAGAAAAAGAGCTGGACAAATATGTAAGAAGCCATCTTCGCGATGAGGCAGAAGAGGACGAAAGTGATTCCGGCGCTGTCGTATAAAGATACAGTGCGGGCAGCGGAATCGGACAGGAGGGTAAAGGGTTGAAACTACGGATTAAATTCAAAAAATATGGTCCCATTCGCTTTATTGGCCATCTGGATATCATGCGTTTCTTCCAGAAGGCCATCAGAAGGGCCGGCATTGACGTGGCATACAGCCAGGGCTTCAGCCCCCATCAGATCATGGCTTTTGCCGCGCCTTTGGGAGTCGGGATCACCAGCAACGGAGAATATATGGACATTGAAGTTCACTCCATTGTTTCATGTCAGGATGTACAGGAACGGCTGAATCAGGCAGGCGTCCCCGGAATCGAGATTACTTCCGTTAAGGTTCTTCCGGAGAACGCCGAGAATGCCATGGCAAGTGTGGCTGCGGCTTCTTATACTGTGCGCTTTCGGGAGGACAAAAAGCCCGTGACAGACATAGATGTCATATTGCCGCAGTTTCTGGCCAGAGAACAGATTCTGATCACAAAGGAGACGAAAAAAGGCTCCCGGGAAGTGGATCTGAAACAGGGTATATACGGTCTTTCCTCTGAAAACGGCGTTCTGACCATGCTGGTAGATGCCTCCAGCGGCGGCAATATCAAGCCGGTTCAGGTAGTGGAGGCACTTTTCATGGAAGCCGGGGAGAAACTGCAGGAAAACGCATTGTTGATCACCAGGGAAGAAGTATATACCCGCCTGGAGACGGAAAACGGCTCCGAACTCATCCCTCTTGGTGAAATCGGAAAAAAAGAGGTTATATTATCATGAGCCGAAATATTGCACCAAAATCTTCTCTGTCCCTTACCGAGGAAGAAACAGAAGCACGGAGATCGGATAAGGACAGATTGCTGCTCACTTCCTGTCAGGGTAAAAACTGCGCGCTGCTGATACAGAACGGACAGCTTATGGAAGCTTCCTTTTTCTCAAAAGATCCCGGAAGGATAGGGGCCGTCTACATATGCCGGGTAAAAAATCTGGCGAAAAATATCGATGCCTGTTTTGTGGAGATCAGAAAAGGGGAGATCTGTTTTCTTCCTTTGAAAAATGCCGTTTCCCCCTGGCTCTTAAACAGAAACTGTGACGGACGGATCTTGGAAGGAGATGAATTTCCGGTTCAGGTGGTGCGAGATGCCCAAAAGGGAAAACGGGCTTCCGTGACAGCCAATCTCTCCCTGGCAAATGAGTATTTTGTCCTGACAATGGGAGAGACCAGAGCAGGCTACTCTTCCAAACTGTCCGGCGAAAGGAAACGGGCCATAAGGAAGATTTTCCGTGAAAAAGCGCTGTTTGATCTGAAGGAAAGCAAGGATTGCCTGGCGCAGAGCTATGATGCTTTGTTGTCGGAGACAGATCGCCGGAACAGATTGGCAGAGGGGATGCGACTGGACATCCTGAAACTTCCCGCAACAGGTCTGATCGTCAGGACCAGAGCTGAAGAGACGGAGAGTGCAGAAGAGCTGCTGCAGCATTTCTATACGCTGTCGGCCCAGTATATTGATCTGCTTTATTCCGCTTTACATAGAAGCTGTTTTTCCTGCCTGAAGGAAGCGGATACGGATCTGGATACTGTTTTCAGTCACTTTTCTTTTCATGAGGTACAGAATCTGGAAATCATAACGGATCAGAGAGACATCTATGAACGACTGACGAAGAAAACCGGGCGGGAGACGGCTTCCTGTACGGAGGGAACATTTTTCGGGGGAGGAGATCATCCTGCCGGATGTCCGGAAATCCGTTTCTATCAGGATAACATGTTGTCGCTTTCCGGGCTGTATTCTGTGGAGAAAAAGCTGAGAGATGCGCTGGAAAGCCGCGTGTGGATGAGATCAGGAGCCTATCTGGTCATAGAACCCACGGAAGCCCTGACGGTAATCGATGTCAACTCCGGCAAATATGAGTCGGAAAAAGATGCCAATGACACTTATCTGAAGATTAACCTGGAAGCAGCCGAAGAGGTCGCCCGTCAGCTGAGACTACGCAATCTGTCCGGAATCATCATTGTGGATTTCATTAATATGCAGCTTCCCGGAGATCAGAAGGAGCTGCTGCAGTACCTGAAGAAGGTGGTATCCAAAGACAGAATTCCTACAAATGTAGTTGACATGACAGCGCTGGGACTGGTGGAAATTACCCGCAAGAAGATCAACAGGCCGCTTCTGGAACAATTCAGGGAATAAGGAAATATCGACGGAAACAGTTCAGACAAATGCAGCGAAAGGAGTTCATCTGGATGGAATTATTAAAATTGGAAAAGGTCAGGGACGGAAAATACCTGAAAAATTATGAGATCACTTACCGCAATAAAGTGGGAAAAGAGAAAAAATACGAAATCGTCAGCAGGCAGAACCTGGCTGACGCTGCAGAGATTGGCGGAAAGCCAAGCGGCGTTTCCATCGTGGCAACCTGTCAGGATAAGCTGCTTTTGCTCCATGAATTCAGAATGGGCGTCAACCGCTATGTCTATAACCTGTGCGCGGGAATGCTGGAGCCGGACGAATCCATTGAGAAATGCATTGTAAGGGAACTCTATGAGGAAACGGGTCTGCATGTCAAAGAAATCAAAAAGATCCTGCCGCCTTCCTTTGCCGCAGTTGCTTTTTCTGATACCACTACGTATATTGCGTTCGCTGAGGTTGAGGGGAACTTCGAAGATCATACATCGGATAATGAACAGATCGAGGCTAAGTTTTATTCCAGGGAGGAAGTGAAAAAGCTGATCGATACAGAGCCATTTAGTTCAAGGGCGCAGATTGCGGCTTATTTCTTTTCGCAGGGGTAAAGAGAGTGGGGGAACTTCCATCCAACTATTCGCAAAAGAAAACTTTATCGAATAGTTTTGGATTATGATAACAACTAAACACAATTTCAACTTCCCCTTTTATGGTCCGGCACAGGTACTGGTGTATCTGTATCCGGGCCTTTTTTATGTTTGGTATTTTTTACGAAAAAGACATCTCACTGCAGTGAAAAATTTGTGCATTATTAGGATATGAGAAATTGAGATATTAAGATATTAAACACTATGCACATGGTTATGAACTTCACTTTGTGCATAGTGTTTATTTACACTTTGTGCATAGTGTGCTATCATATACTTAAGAAATTAATAAATCAATTTTATTCTGGTCTATGCCGGGGAAAGAGGTGTTTATGTTTGGTTTAAGAATCTTCAGTGAAGAGAATCTGGAGAAGGATCTGCGTTACTGTTACAACCGTATTTTAAACGGTTATAAATCTACTACTTTTTCCTGTCTGCTGACTGTTATTGAGGAGCTTTACTATCTTGGATATGTATCTGAGGATCTTTACATTTTATCTGAAGAGCTGGCGGCGGAAATCATCTATAGGTGTTCTGTTGAGGAGGTGCCCCATGAGTGAAAAGGAACTCCGCTCTGCTCTCTTCCACTGGTACCGGGAAGCCATAAATGGCAACCCTCGCCCTTTTGTGGCTATACTTCGTTCCGTGGAAACTTTTTACCTTTTTGATCTTATATCCGATGATCTTTATTCTGTCAGCATGTATCTTTCCGAAGACCTGATAGAACTGAAGATACTGGATTTTGACGGAAATGTGATTCCTCTTCCGGAACCGGAGGATATAGAGTTTCCTTTTCCGGAATTTGTATTACCTAAAGAGGAGGTGCCGTCCTTTGTCTAGTACATCTATCAAACTGGTCTGTCCCAGGTGTTTTCAGATAGCCCGCAGTACAAACTCCCAGCATTACCTTATTTGCGGGTACTGTAACTGCAGGATGGTTCCTGCTCCTGATCGGTGCCCTCGCCCTTTGTATCGTGATCATGTTGCTCCGCCGGAGCCTTCGCTGGAAGACTTAAATCGCAGTCTGGATGAATAAAAATGTGTAAATTAAGAAATTAACTTCTTAAGTATCTTGTAATCAGAATCTGCATATGCTATAATGCCTTTAGGCAAAAAGAGAAGAATAATCCATCTGGACAAAGAACGAAACCCCGAACCGTGTTGCAGCACAGTCCGGGGCTTCTTCTTTTCTTTTTACGGTGGCAAAGTACCCACCAGGCTATTTGTTGTCCTTATTGTTACTGTCAAGCCATTTGATGATGTAGTGGCAAACTACTCCACCTACGACAGTAGCAAGAAAAGAGAAAAATAATTCCATTTGAACACCTCCTCCCGTTGTCGGGTATCGGTTGGACAACACGGATATTATATCATACTTCCTGACATTTTTCTATCCTTCTTTACATGCATCGCGCCTGGCTCCGCAGGGTGTTCCCTGCCTGCTCCCGCCGCTGGTACCTGAAACGCCGGCCCGGGAGTGCAGCCTGCGGTTTCCGGCCTTTTTTCTTTACGCGCCCATGCCCTTGACCTTGACTGATCCGGCGGAAAGACTACATTTGGGTAATGAAACGGTTCTTAGCGTAAGCGTTCGTTGAGTGACGGCGACTGATCCGGCTGCAGGAAGCTTACGGGATGAAAACTTGCATGAAAGTAAAACTGGAAGCCTGGCACTGGAAACTGCCGCCGGAAGCTTTAAGTAAAGGTAGCGGATACCACGGCACGCCCGGAGCTTATAGAGCGGTTCCGGATGCCTTTCCCGGCCGCGAATATAAGCTCAGGGTGCGTGCCGGCCTTTGCTTCAGGGTAAAACTTTCTCCTTCCCCCTCACCTGTGTCATGTAGGGGGAAGGATAGATTTTCTTAGTGCGTAGCGCATCACTTCGCGATACACACTTAGAAAATCTTGGTTGGGGGTAGATGACGCATAAAGAACTATTTTTCTCTTTCAGTACCCCCCCCATTCATATCTTGATAAATTAAGGCTTTGATGTATTCTGTTATGTTTTCATATCCTTTTCTTATTGCATGTTTTTTTATTTTTTCCTTGTCTCCTTTTGCTACGTTTAATGCTATTCTGTCATAGTTGTTTTTGGCATATTCGTTATCGTACTTTACTTTATTAAATTTCATTTTTCCTCCCACTTTGTGCATAGTTGACATAAAATTTTCTTAAACTTTGTGTAAAGTGTTTATTTACACTTTGTGTATAGTTGTGTTATCCTTTTCTTGTCCAGTAAGAGCGGTACCACAAGCCCGGGCAGATCTTTCATTTTTGTTTTCCCTTAGTTTTCAAAAATCTAGTCTGTCCGGTTTTGTCGGTACCTTTACCTGAAGATAGATATACTCCATTCTATTTTATCCTCTGGACTCGTAACCTGTCAACCCAAAGACCATTGTAAACGATGATCAACTACAAGAAGAAATGAGGTAAAACAAAATGGCACTTATTTTAGCAGGACGTAATGAATCAAGCTTTAAGGGTTCTGATGGTAACCAGGTGACCGGTATCACTCTCCATCTTCTGGAGGATACCCCTGATCCCGTCAATGGAACTCATGTGGAACGTTTTTACATTCACGAAAAGAAACCCGGCTATGGAACCGCGAAAACTATTCCCTTTGGTTCTGTTATCACTCCGGTTTATAACCGTTATGGCAAAGTAGAGGATATTATCTGGAAAACACCTGATAAGCCTTTCAGTTTAAAACTTTAGTTCAGGAGGTGGCGGTCATGCTTCAGAGAAATAAAATCTTTTCTGGTTCTCTTTTCAGGATTTTGGTTTCTCTGTGCATGGCCGTTATTTTGTTTTTTATTACTCCTTTGTATGTGTCCGCTGAAGGGGTGCTTGGTGATCTGACCATCTCCCTTTCTAACACAAATCTTAAGGCTGATCTTTTTTTCTTTGGTAATTATGCGAAGGATGGTACTGATCGTGATTCTGAAGTGCCGTATATTTTTTCCGGTGATTTTACTGTTGCAGGTTCGTTTGAAAAGAATAACAATTATCCTCTTGCCCGTTTTGCAAATGGATATGCTTCCGTTATCCTGAGGTTTCAGAAAAATACTCAAACTACTGGTCTCCAGTCCGGTAATATGCCTACTGTCACTATACAGCATTCTGAGCTTCCTGACGGTGTGAATTGCTCTATTTTGCCTTTTGTGCATGGTGTTGATTCTTTTGCCTATGCCCTTATTTTTAATTTCGATAATTATCGCATGAAGGGTATAGGTGAGAGGTTTTCTCTGACTATGAATATGAAAGTTTCTGCTTATGGTAAGGCAAGCCTTTTTGGTTCTTCTTATTCTTATATTGGTTATTCTGCTCCTGCGCCTGTTGATAGTCCTGGGCAGCTGCAATTCAGTTCCAGTATTAATGATGTGGATCCGCTTGCATCCATGATTCACAGTGATTTGTTCGGAATCTCAGATAAAATTTCTTCTCAGACCGCTGCCGACAGAACAAATACAGAATGGCTTGCTCAGCAGATTTATTCTGATTTTGCCCTGCAGAATGGAAAGCTCAAGGAATTCAGTCAGAATGAAATAGACAATGCCAATGCGAATCACAGGGATCTGCTTGATAACCTTTTAAGTATAGAAACCCGTGTAACTAACCGACTGAATGTTAACAGTACAAATGAAATTAATACTGCCAATAAAAATGCGGATGATATTATGAATTCCTACGACTCCACTTCTCAGGGTTCCGACAATGAACGCTTTGATGATTCACAGAAAGAGCTGCAGGAAACGGAAGATAACCTTTTCGGCTCCGCCACGGGTTATTTTGATGCGGTTGACTTTACCAGTGCTGCTGCATCCCTCGTTACCATTGCTTCTTCTCTTTCCTTCGTCTCGGGCCTGATGCAGCAGCTTTATATAAAATCCGGCGTATTCGGCATGATAGTTACCATTTCTCTGGTTGTCATGATTGCATCCAAAATTATTGGCCTTTACCGCTTTTCCACTGGCGGTGACGGGAAGGGAGGATAGACATGTTTGCCTTCTTTGATGGAGTTGTACAGTTCCTTTCGACTGTCATAGATTTTATCATTAACTTTTTTTCGGGGCTTCTGCACTTTTTTGTGATGCTGACGTCCTCCCTGACCTTTCTGGCCGCTGTTGTGGCTTACCTGCCCGTTTTTCTTCAGGTGTTTGTACTTGCGGTTATAGGTATGTCCATTGTTTACCAGATTATTAATCATGGGGGTTGAGTATGCTTGACTGGATTAATGCACTAATGGCTTTTTTTGCTGATTGTCTGTCTTTCCTCCTGCGCATGCCCGTATATGGTGCCGTATCTGCCGGAACTGTCCTGATTGCCATTGCGGTTATCGGCATCATTATAGATTTTGTGATTCGGAGGGTAAGATAGTGTTCAGGAAACATTTTGATTTTGTTACGGGCCTTTCCACATGTGTTATTTATTTTTCGGTTGCTCTTTTTTCTTTTACCTGTGTGGCTGCTGTTGTTTATAAGGCGGTGACTTATGCAGTGGAAGATATTGTTAACTATACCGATTATTTAAGGGACAGGAGGAAATAAATTGTTTGATGTTAGTGAAAATGGTGACCTTATATATAATAATAACCCTGATGTTACTCCTTTTCCTTCTGAGGATGGTTCCCTTTATTCTGTCCCGGATGGTACGCCAGCTCCGCAGGGTGAAGACGGATATGGTACTGCTTTGGGGGATGCGGCTTATGAATCTGCGGCTCCGCCTGTGCCTTCTCCTGATCCGTTTATTGATCTGGTAACCGGGGAGCTTATTTTCCCTTCCCCGTCTCCTGGGCTGTCTTCTCCTTTCCCGGATCTTACAGGTGGCCTGTCCCTGACGACTTTCGGAGATATCTATATCTACCCCGATATGCCGGAAGAGGAACTATCTCTGGATGAATGGGATGCTTCCCGCTCCGTTACCAATGCGAATGTAACCGGGCTTCCAAACTCCACGTCTCTGCAGTATCTGGAGGATGTTGCCCGTGGGTATCCTTCGCATTATAAGTATATGGCTTTTAAGTCGGATTCTTCTTACTCTCAGTCCATGGTTTTATACATTGGTGTTTCAGGAGAAAAGAATGCATCCCAGAACCGGATGGAATTTACAGATGTGGACAGGATTGAGGTTAATTACATACGAACCTCGTCCACAAATTATTACCAGTATGTAAAGTCCCATTATGACAGTTATTCTGTGCCCTATGGTACTAATGTATTTTTATACACAAATATTGTTGATGGTTATGCTGAATTTGATATTGACAGCCCGTTTCCGGTGGTCGGATTCCTTTTTCTGGCGGCCGCAGCTGTCATATTATCCTTAATTTTCCGGGGAGGTGGTAGAAATTGATGCAGCAGATTTTACAGTTACTTGGCATTTCTGATTTATCAGGGGTGCCGCCGGATTTACAGTTTGTTTTTTCCGGTCTTGTGACTGTCTGGGTAATGAGTGAGGTTTTTCGTCTCCTGCGGCTGCTCCTTTACCGTATTTTCGGAGGTGATCACTGATGGTATCTGACTTTAACCAGGTAGGTGTATGGCTTATATCCGTCGCGGAAAAGCTTTGGTCGGCCTTCGGCACCTGGAATTTCCTCGGTTTTGCCATTATCTGTTTTCCAATTTTAAAAAAGGTTGTCAGGCTCTTCAGAGCTTTGATTAATAGTATTTAAGAAAGTGAGGTTTTATTATGGCATCTTTTATGGCTTCAGCTGCTCTTTATGGTCCGCAGGCCTGGTATCTGGCGGCTTCTTCCGGTGGTGGTAGTGCTAACAGTTCCTTATCTGCTATCCTCTCGGCTGCTACTGAGTTTGTTACCTGGGTGATTACCACCATGACAAGCTACCTGACCTTTGTGACCAGTAATCCTGTGATTCTCGTATTTTTCATCATTACCATCGCAGGCGCCGGAATCGGCTTTCTTATGCGTATCTGGCATAGTGCATAATTTTTCCTGCTGCAGTAACTTCTGATCGGCGTTACTGCAGCAGAAAACTTTGTGTATTTTAACCAATGGAGGGATTATGGACTTACTGAAACAGATGATACAGTTAATCGTCTCGGCCTGCAGCAGGGTTGACGTGGATATCATTGTTGCGCTGCTCATTTTTTATATGGCGGTTGTGGCGGCTCTTTTCTTGATCCGGATTATAAGGGGGATACATAAATGATTTACTTTTTGGTCTGCTTCATCACACTTATTGTATTCTGCGCCGTTATGGCCTATAAGTACCGTAATCCTTATAAGCTTTGTTTAGTTTTCGGGAAAAAAGGATCCGGTAAGACCACTCTGCTGGTAAAGAAAGCTGTACAGTATATGCGTAAAGGTAAGGTGGTATATTCTACTGTTTATATTCCCGGTGCTCATATGTTTGATGTGCAGCAGATTGGAAACTTTACATTTCCTCCTGAATCGGTGGTTTTTATCGATGAGGTGGGTATGATCTGGGATAACAGAAATTTTAAGGCTTTCCGGCCGGAAGTGCGTGACTGGTTTAAGCTTCAGCGTCATTATCATGTGACTGTATGGCTGTTCAGTCAGACCAATGACATTGATTTAAAACTCCGTAATCTGATGGATGAAATGTACCTGTGCAACTGTCATATGGGTTTTATTTCTGTTGCTCGTAAAATCAGGCGCCTGATTACCATTGTCCATCCTTCTGGTGATTCTGAAGCCCGTATTGCTGATGATATTGACTTTGTCCCTGTCTGGTACTCCCTTTTTGGGGCAAAGTCCGCTATTTTTACCTATATTCCCAACTGGGTAAAGTTTTATGATTCTTTTGATGCTCCTGTTCTTCCCTTTGTGGAATCAGTGTATCAGGAGACCCCGGAAGCTGTCAGGCATTGTTATAATCCTAATTCCTTCCTTCGTGTTCTTCTTACCCTGAAGCTTTCCGCCCGGCGCGCCGTCGCTTTAGCAGGCGCGCGGGTCGGAAAGAAAAACGCAAAAAGACGGAAAAACATAAATTTACATAATTCCGTTCACAGATTTATGAGATGGAAAAAATAAGGGGTTCGGATTTCCCTTATACTTGACTATAGCAACACTTAAGCGTTTTTTACTAAAATTTCGTTTATTTTAAGGGGTGGATATATTGTATAACGTCAAGTTTTTCAAGTATCCATCCGGCTGGCAGGTACGTGTGTATGATACCATTGTCGGGTACCATGACAAGCCTGATGACCATCTGGATAAGGATGGTGATCCACAGCCTTACCCTTTATGGGATACAGAACTTGGTGATTATGTTTATGAGCGTGTAAAGTATGGGTACTGTGATACCTGGTACAATCCCTTTACGGAAAGAGAGGAAAAAGCACCTGTGGAATGGGATGAGGATGAAATTTTAAGAAAAAAGAAGCGCTCCATTGCCTCCAGCATGGGAAGAACCATCAATGCGGTTTACCAGAAATCCCGGGCGAATACATGGGACTGGTTTATCACTCTTACCTTTGATCCTGATAAAGTTGATTCCTTCGACTATACTAGAGTGGTAAAAAGTCTGAAAAACTGGATTGACCTTATACGCCGCTCTTCTCCTGACATAGGCTACATAATCGTACCTGAAAAGCATGAATCGGGTCGTTTTCACTTTCACGGTCTTTTCCGGAACTGCGACGGCCTTCAGTTTGTCCCTTCTGGTAAAACCGATACTAAAGGAAATTTGATTTATAATGTCGGTGCATATAAGCTTGGATGGAGCACGGCCACCAGAATCGGTGATCAGGCGAAAGTCACAAAATACATTGCAAAGTATATATCCAAAGATCTGGTACAGGTCGCATTTAATAAAAAACGTTACTGGGCATCGAGAAACTTACTGGATCCTGAAACAACAGAGGTTATACTGGACAGAGAAAAACAGGAAATGCTTGTCAGCCGGCTGGAGGATAAGGCAACGCATATAAAGTGTATTGAAAACGGGGGAGTTGTAACCACTTATTTTGAGATTCCTGCAGGAGTATGTGATGAGGAATGGTAGACAGAATTCTGATTATGATTACAGTCAGTACGATAAAAATAATACATTGTCTTTTGCGCTTGCTTCCATGATGTTTGGGGAGTTCACTCACATCGTGGTCTGCCGCCGTCTTCCCGGTCGCAGGATAGACTATCTTGGTGGTGGCAATCCTTATAAGATCATAAAGCGCTATGGTGATCTGAAAGTTATCTCCAGTGTCATTACATGTGACGGAATGCTGCAGATTATAGTCGAATAATCCTTGCTACTGCTCTTGACATGTGGTATATTGGAGATAATATGAAAAGTATAAGGTAACTATTCATGATAAGAAAACTTTAACGAATAGTTCTGGAATTTGACAACTTGATAACGTATTTACAACCCCCCTGTTTTTACTCCCGGTTCAGGTCAGGAAAACCTATGTGAGGAATTCCATTTGGTCAAGAATGAAACCCCGAACTGTGCGGTAACACGGTTCGGGGCTTCTTCTTTTCTTGTTACGGCGGCAAAGCACCCGCCAGGCTATTTGTCTTCATGAGTGGTAATTTATTTAGTTGGTTATTGGTAGCTGCTTAGTTTGCAGTTTCGTCAGTGTTTTTGGAACTGGATGTGGTTGCAACTTTTCCTGCCAGAAATCCTGACAAAACTGCCTGCAGATCAACTCCTGTGGATTCCTTGAGGCCGTCTGTGATCTGAACTACGGTTCCCATCACATCTTTCATTAATTTGGCCGAATTTCCGTCACCGTACATGGTGATCTTATCCACGTTGGACAGCGGCTCTGCGGCATTTTTGACTACCTCAGGCAAGGACTTAAAGTACATTTCCAGCACGGCAGCCTCACCCATCTTAGCCATGGCTTCCGCTTTTTTCTCGATACCTTCGGCTTCGGCTACAGCTTTTGCACGAATTGCTTCGGCTTCGGCAAGACCTCTGGTGCGGATACCGTTTGCTTCCTGCTCCATGGTATAGCGTTTTGCTTCCGCCTGGGCTTTCATTGCCTGGGCTTCTTTTTCTGTCTCAAACTGCTTTGCCTCGGCTTCGCGCTGGCGTTCATAAAGCGCGGCATCTGCCAGCTGCTGTTTTGCGAATTTGTCCGCTTCCGCCTTCTTTTTCACCTGGGCGTCCAGAGCCTGTTCCATGACCTCGGCTTCGCGCTGTTTCAGAAGGATTTCCTTTTCCTGTTTTGCGATATTGGCGTTTGCGGTGGTAACCTCTACTGTCTTGCGCTGCTCTTCTTCCTGGATACGGTATGCGGCATCTGCTTCCGCCTGCTTGATATCAGCCTCCCGCTTTAATTCGGCTTTGCGGATGGCCAGTTCGTTCTGCTTCCTGGCAATCTCGGAAGCGGCATTTACTTCTGCTTCATTGGCTTCCCGTTTGGCGTTCGCCTGCGCCTTGGCAATCTCCTTTTCGCTTTCGGCACGGGATATGGCGGCATTTTTCTGAATCTTTACGATATTGTCCACACCGAGGTTTTCTATGACGCCGTTTCCGTCCACGAAATTCTGTACATTGAAACTGATAATGTCAAGTCCCATGGACGCCAGATCCGGTTCTGAATTTTCTTTCACCAACAGGGCGAATTTCTGCCGGTCGGAAACCATTTCCTCCAAAGCCATTTTTCCGACGATTTCACGGACATTGCCTTCCAGAACTTCCCTTGCCACACGGCCTATGTATTCCGCATTTTTATTCAGAAAGTTCTGAGCAGCCAGTTTCAGGCGTTCCTCATTGTCACTGATCTTGACGTTCACGGTTGCGTCTACATTGATGTTTATGTAATCTGCTGTAGGTACGGCGTTGGAAGTCTTTACATCGATGGGGATCAGCTGCAGGTTCAGTTCATCCTTTCGCTCCAGAAAAGGGATCTTGATTCCTGCTTTTCCGATCAGTACCTTGGGCTTTTTTCGTAATCCCGATATGATCACTGCCGTGTCAGGAGATGCCTTTACATATCCCGATATCAGGATCAGGATCAACAGTACCAATACGATACCCGCGATGATCACAGGGACCGGGATCAAAAAATTTCCTGTCTTCGCCATTGCCAATGTCCATAACCCTGCTTCATGGTTTTCGTTCATCATATCTCTGCCCTCCTGCTTTTGTTTTTAGATTATTAATTCTTGGAAATTCATTTTTCAAAACGAATTTTCTTCCGAAACAAAACTTCTTTACCCTTCTTTTATATCTTTTTTAAAATCTTCTTCGTGCATTTGCCGAACAGCTTCTTTGATCCCGTTCCTGACCGCCCATTTTATGATAAAATAAAAGGTGATCAGTACAATGATGGCTGTTCCGGCGCTGATTCCCAATTCTTCCCACATCGGAAACACACTCCTTTCTCTGTAAAATTTTTGAAGATTACAGGGCTTTTCCGGTAGTATCTGTAGTTTACAGGACTTTTCCCGTATTTTTCCCCGGGAACATAATTTGAAACAGGATTGAGATGCAATTGTATGCCAGGATCTTGTCATCATAGGATATGACGATCCGAAAAATTCTATATTCCGGAATATAGTCATATCTTATCATGTAATTTCTGCGAAAACAATTAAATATTCAGAATATTACAGTGTCAGAAAGTATCAGAAAATGCACGTTCAGCGCATAATTTCATCCGAATCCAGAAGAACCGTAAATGGACCGTCGTTAACCAGCTCCACTTTCATATCCGCACCGAAGATCCCCTCTTCTACCCTGCCGGAGAAACCGGGATCTCCTTTTGCCATCTCCTGTCTGCAGAGCTCGATGACAGCCCGGTAAAGCAGACAGGCTTTTTCCGGATCTCCGGCATTGGTAAAAGAAGGCCTGTTTCCCTTACGGCAGTCCGCATACAGAGTGAACTGGGAAATCATCAGCAGAGAACCTTCAACTGATTTCAGGTCAAGGTTTGTCTTGCCGTTTTCGTCCTCGAATATTCTCAAGCCAAGCAGTTTCCGGGTCATTTTCTCTGCGATTTCCATGGAAGATCTATCCGGGAAAGGTGTTTCAGGTTCCGTTTCGGAAGCTTCCGTGATATCAGACTTTGAAATGCCTACAAGTACCAGAAAACCTTTGCCGATCTCACCTACTGTCTTTCCTTCCACAGTTACGGCAGCTCTGGAAACTCTCTGAACCAGAAATCTCATTTTGTCGTATCCTCCTCTTTATCGGATGTTTCTTCCGGAATATTCTTCTGATTTCCATGAGACCTTTTCGCTTTGGGAATTGTCTCATGGAATCCGGCTTTATCTATGTAATCTATATTCTCATACTGAGCGGTTTCGGTAGGAAGGTCCTTATTCTCCAGCATGGCGCTGACAATCGCCCGAACAGCGGCATAAAAGATTGCAAATATGGGTACTCCTACGATCATTCCGACGACTCCAAACAATCCTCCGAAAAATGTGATGGAGAAGATCACCCAGAAGCCGGTGAGTCCCGTGGAGCTTCCCAGAATCTTCGGTCCAAGGATATTGCCGTCGAACTGCTGAAGCGCCAGTACAAACAGCGCAAAATAGACACAGTTCAGCGGATGCATGGGATCCACTACAAAGATCAGTATGGCGCTTGGAATCGCCCCCAGAAAAGGACCGAAAAACGGTATGATATTGGTTACCCCTATGATCAGACTGATCAGTATGGCATAAGGTGTCTTCATAAGCGAGGTGCCGATAAAACACAGTATGCCGATAATCAGGGAATCAACCAGTTTTCCGCTCAAAAATCCGATAAAGGTCCTGTGGGTAAATCTGAAATTGCGGATAACCTTGTTGGCCGTCTCCTTCTCAAACATTGCATAGGCCAGCTTTTTCGCCTGCCCTGCGAAATGTTCCTTACTGGCCAGAACATAAATGGAAATAATGAATCCGATCACAAAATCCCACAGAACATCCAGCACATTGATAAAACTCAGGGAAACCGTTTTGATCAGAGTGGCGGTACCCGGGATCATATGGTTCAGCCAGTCTTCCATCTGTTCGGAAAACTTATCCAGAGTCCTGGATACATAGTCTCCGAATTCAGGATTATCATCCAGTACCTGATTAATCCACTGACTGACATTGCTGATATAGGAATCGAAATTGGCAATGATCCCCTGTACACTGGGCACGATCTGGGAGATCAGCATGGAAATCAGACCATAGATCAGCGCCACAAACAGAAAGGCCGTCACCAGGATCCCGATTCCCCGGATCGCCTTTTTACGCTGCTTTGTAGCCTTGATCCCGCATTTTTCGCAAATGGGAACCAGGACTCTTCCCTCCATGAAATTCAGTATCGGCGTCAGCAGGTATGCGGTGACCAGCCCAAATACTACCGGCAAAAGGATTCCCATGGCGGCACTGATCTTATCCGTGATATTGGAACTGTGAAATATAAGATAGTAAAAAGTGATGGAAGCAGCAATCACCAGAAATGCCGTTATGCCCCAGCGGACGTAACGGTTATTTAGTTTGAATTTCATGAAATATCCCTTCCCTTATGCGTGTTTTGTTATGAGTTTATGGTAATTATCTCAAGACCGCCGGGAATTCTGCCGGGAATTTACCCATCTCCCCGGGATAGCCTATAATAGCTGGCAGTCTTAAAGCCACTATATTTCCGGGCTTTTGCCTGAAGCAATTGCAGCAGTTATTTTCCGACAATTCCTGATTGCAGTATACTGCAGATTTCATAGATATGCAGTATAAAAAATGTAGGTGTTAGTCAATAACCGTGTTGGTTTCCGGGTTTTGGTTATATCAGGATGCCGAGTTTATGGCACTTTCGGGCCGCACAAACACATATGCTGACTAACGCAAAAATGAAAATTCATTTCCGGAATACTCGCAGGAAGGGAAATGTCCCCAATTTCATACTCTGGGGAACTGCCATGAAACAGCGCTCATCAGAGAGAGCTTTCACAGCAGTTCCTCAGGGCAACACTTCCTTACAGCCTCAAAATGTTCCTGTATTTATAATACTATCTAAAGCGCCACTTAACAAGTAGGATTTTCTAAATTTTTGCTGAAGAATGTCAGAAAGCGCAAAATTTAGCTTTTTTTTCTGAATCCTTCATAGGGCGCCAGTTCAAACCGGATAAAATAGCCTCTGTCATGCCTGCACACAGGACAGACCGCCGGAGCCGCCTTTCCTTTATACACAAAACCACAGTTCAGGCACATCCACTCCTCTTCCACATCTGATACGAAAAGCTTTCCCTCCCGGATCAGCTGAGCATATCTGCCAAAGCGGTCTCCGTGCACCTTTTCAATCTCCGCAATCTGCAGAAAGGAAGATGCGATCTGGTCAAAGCCTTCCTGTCTGGCTGTTTCCCCGAAGGATTTGTAGACAGAGTCATGCTCCTCATACTCATTGTGCTGTGCTTTCGCCAGTAAATCCGCTACATTATCTGAAATATCCACCGGATATCCGCCGTCTATAAAGATTGTATTTCCTGCCATTTCCTGCAGATGGTTGTAGAAAATCTCCGCATGCTCTTTTTCCTGTGAAGCCGTGAATGCAAAAATGGCGCTGATCACCTGCAGCCCGCTCTTACTGGCCTGAGATGCCGCAAAGGTATATCTGTTTCTGGCCTGGCTTTCTCCGGCGAAAGCCCGCATCAGGTTGTCCTTTGTATTACTTTTCAAAAATTCCATTTTCATGCTCCTTTCCATGGAAGGTCTTTCTTCCATCCTGTTATCCATCCTGTTAGCTCATCCGATTTCTTCCATCCTGTAAGCTGATTCATTGCTCTCTTTCCATTATATCCATCCGCGAAGAAAATATAATTGTCTATTGTCTTTATCGCCGAAAAATACTAAAATGATATTAGTCGAAGCGTTAACGGACATTCTGCACGGCCGGAATCTGAGATTCTGGCCGCGGAAAAGAAAATGCCGCTTCGCCATCAGAAATTGAAATGAAATAGAAAGGACTTACGAAATCATGAAGCTTCAGCAGGTACTAAGCTATGTGAGGAAAGCTGTGGATGATCATAAAATGATAGAAGACGGGGACAAGATTGCCATCGGCATCTCCGGCGGCAAAGACAGTCTTACACTTCTGTATGCCCTTCATGCCCTGAAGCGGTTTTATCCTGAGAAATTCGAGATACATGCAGTGACTGTGGACCTTGGCTTCCGGAATCTGAATCTAGACAAGATCAAGGAACTGTGCCGGGAACTGGAAGTGGAATACACTGTCGTGGAGACGGATATCGCAAAGATCATCTTCGAGGACCGCAGGGAAGAAAATCCCTGTTCTCTCTGCGCCAAGATGCGGAAAGGCGCCCTGAATCAGGCCATCAAAGCCGTTGGCTGCAACAAGGTGGCCTATGCCCACCACAAGGATGATGTGGTGGAGACCATGCTGATGTCCCTGATCTTTGAGGGGCGTTTTCACACCTTTGCGCCGGTAACCTATCTGGACAGAACGGAACTTACCGTGATCAGACCTCTTATGTACATGAAAGAAGCCGATGTCATTGGATTCGTAAATAAAAATCAGGTTCCCGTGGTTAAAAGCCCATGTCCCGCAGACGGACATACCAAACGGGAATATGTCAAAGATCTGCTCCGCAGGCTGAACCTGGAGAATCCCGGCGTAAAAGAGAGGATGTTTACCGCGATCCAAAGGAGTAATATGAAAGGTTGGACATTATAATGGCTGCAGCAAAAAAGAATAACTATCATGATGAACAGAATAAACAGAATATCCTGAAAATGAGAGCTGTGCTGGAGACGCTGCCCGCTTTCTGCAAGACTTTTTTCCGGGGCATTGAAGAGTATACCTCCGCGCGGACCAGGCTGGCCTATGCCTACGATATCCGGCTTTTCTTTGAGTATATTCATGAACGGAATCCCGTCTGTTCCAAAATGGAGATCGGAGATTTTCCGCTGTCCATTCTGGACCAGCTGACCCGGATCGATATAGAAGAATATCTGGAATACATGTCCCTGTATCAGAAGGACGGGCGGGATATCACCAATGACGAGCGGGGAAAGTCAAGAAAACTGGCGGCGCTTCGAAGCTTTTACAATTATTTCTATCGTTCCGAATTGATAGAGACAAATCCTGCCGCTTTGGTCTCCATGCCCAAGCTTCACGATAAAGAGATCATCCGTCTGGAGCCGAACGAGGTGGCTATTCTCCTGGACCAGGTGGAAGATGGGAGCAAGCTCACTAAAAAGGAACTGGAGTATCATAAGAAGACGAAAATAAGAGATGTGGCATTGCTGACACTGCTTCTGGGTACGGGTATCCGTGTGTCGGAATGCGTGGGGCTGGATCTCAACGATGTGGACTTTGATGTATGCGGAATCAAGATACGCCGCAAGGGTGGTTACGAGGCATTCGTCTATTTCGGGGACGAGGTGGAGACCGCGCTTCTTGACTATCTGGAAGAGCGTCAGCATATCATCCCTGTGGAAGGACACGAAGACGCGCTCTTTCTCTCTCTGCAGAACCGCCGTATCACGGTGCGCGCTGTGGAAAATCTTGTAAAAAAATACGCGTCCCGGGTCACTACCCTGAAAAAGATCACGCCCCATAAGCTGAGGAGTACCTACGGGACTTCCTTATATCAGGAGACAGGCGATATCTATCTGGTGGCGGATGTGCTGGGGCATAAAGACGTCAATACCACCAGAAAGCATTACGCTGCCCAGGCGGACGAACGCAGACGCCGGGCCGCGCAGTATGTACGGCTTCGGGAAAAGCCCTGATACGAACATATTTTTGGAATATATGTTTGCTTTTTGGGCTTTTATGTGGTAGACTGAATATGGAGAATATATGTTTTGTGAATAACGGTCAGAAATGACCGCATGATAAGTCTCATAAAAATATTCTACGGAGGTATTGAAAAAATACTTCACGGAAAGGATGAACCGGGTAATCTCCAGGTTCAGCTGATATCACAGATACATAGAAACTATGCGCATTCATGGAGGTAATTTATGGCATTTGGAAAAATAACACCCAAGCAGCAGGAAATTCTTGATTATATAAAGGAAGAGATCCTGAAAAAAGGCTATCCGCCCACGGTCAGAGAGATCTGTGAGACTGTCAGCCTGAAATCCACCTCTTCGGTTCATTCCCATCTGGAATCTCTGGAGAAGAACGGATACATCCGAAGGGACCCCACCAAACCCAGAGCCATCGAAGTCTGTGATGACAGCTTCCAGATGGTCCGCACGGAGATGGTCAGCCTTCCCGTTATCGGAAATGTGGCTGCCGGCCAGCCCATTCTGGCCGAAGAAAACATTGCGGAATATTTTCCCGTTCCGGCAGATGTGGTTCCCAAAGGAGAATCTTTTATCCTGAATGTCCGGGGTGATTCCATGATCAACGCAGGTATCTTCAACGGGGACAGAGTTTTCGTCAATTCCTGCAATACTGCGCAGAACGGCGAGATCATAGTCGCGCTGATCGACGATTCTGCTACGGTAAAGACTTTCTATCGCGAAAACGGTCATATCCGTCTGCAGCCGGAAAATGACACCATGGATCCCATTATTGTGGAGGATTGTCAGATCCTTGGAAGAGTATTCGGTGTATTCCGCTTCTATCGCTGATAAGCTGTTTTTATGTGATGCATAAATTTAAAAATTTCGCAGATATTAATAGGGCCGGAAGGTTAAGTTACCGTGCAGTTCATTTACAAGGATTCATGGAGGGTATAAAAATGGGAAATAAATTTTTGGATGGTACTGCCCTCACCATTGCCATAATTGGTGCAATTAACTGGGCCCTGATCGGAATCTTCCGTTTTGACCTGGTTGCGTTTATTTTCGGCGATATGTCATGGCTTTCCAGGATCGTCTACGCAATCGTTGGTCTCTGCGGCCTGTATCTGGTCAGCTTCTATATGCACCTTGGCGACAGAGGTGAAGCTTAGCAATTCAATGGAACTAAATAATTGAATTCCATTGTAAACCAGTAGTAGCAATTCATTTGATTGAAGTGTTACGTATGAAAGAAATGCCGCATGAAAGAGTCATACAAAGCAAAGCTCTTTCATGCGGCACTTATTTGCGTCTTATCCGTATTATTTCTGTCCCTTGTCTGCAGTTTTATCTGCATCCCTATTGTCCGTCACCGTCGGGGCTGACCGCGCAAGCCTGTTCGAACTCGCCAAGTTCTACCTGCCTGCCGTCTCTCCAGATACGTTCCAGATCATAAAGCAGTCTGTTCTCCCTGTCAAAAATGTGAATGATCACATCGCCGAAGTCTATCAGGATCCAGTTTGCCGTATTGTAACCTTCCGTCTGTTTTTCGGGATATCCGGCTCTTCCAAGAGCTTCTTTCACATTGTCGCAGAGGGCCTGAATCTGATTTTTGTTGGTACCGCCTGCTATGATGAAATAGTCGGCAAAAACAGATACCTCGCTGATGTCAATGACATGGATATCCTGGGCCTTTTTGTCCTGCAGAGCCTGGATGGCCAGGCGGGCCACTTCTTTTGCATTTGTTTCTGTAGAGGTATTATTTTCCATATATTCTCCTTACCGTCACTGTTGTGAATAGTATCGCCATGTTTCTTCTGTCATTGGGTCAATATCGCCTCCGGAGGCCTTCAGATACTGCAATGTATCCCTTAGTATCATCAACAAGGCTCGATCAATATCCATAAAAGCAAGCTTCCGTACCTCTGCCAGGTTGGGTGCATGCTTCCGTCCGGGTTCTATATAATCCGCCACAAAAATGATCTTTTCCAGGAGGCTCATATTCTTTCTGCCTGTGGTATGATTCTGAATGGCATTCAGAATATCCGGATCCTTGATCCCGTATTTTTCTCTGGCCAGATATGCGCCCACCTTTGCATGCAGTAAAAAAGGATTTTTTCTTTCCACCTCTGTGACTTTAATGTGATTTTTTTTGCAGATGGAAAGACGTTTCTCATCGGAAAGGCATTTGGCGCAATCGTGAAGCAATCCTGCGGTTCTTGCATTCTCCATATTACTGCCATACCGCATGGCAAGCGCTGCGGCAGTATATTCCACCCCCAGAGTATGCTCAAATCTTCTGGCATCCTGAATTTTTTCAACTGCTTTTCTGATCTTTCTCAACTGATTCGTTTTTTTCACGGTAATAACCCTTTTCTTCTATATATGAGATTACCCTGTCCGGCACCAGGTATCGGGTGCTGCGCCCCTGAAGAATACGGCGGCGTATCTGTGTGGAAGAGACAGACCACTGGAGAAAGGGAATCAATTGTATCTCCTCTCTGCAGCAAAACTTCTTCTCCAACTCTTTTTTTCTGGCCTCCATCGCTTCCAGAGATACATCGCCTCTCACTGCGGCAACCAGGGTACAATTGCCGAAAATCCTTTCCGGATTCTTCCATCTGTCAATCGTAAACAGACAGTCCGCACCTGTGATAAAATAAAAGCTGTTCTCAGGATAAGCAGCATTCAGCTGTTCCAGAGTCTCATAACTGTAGGTATATCCTTCCCTGGCAACCTCCAGGTCGAGACACCTGAAAAACGGATTGTCCTGAATGGCCAGTTCTACCATGCGAAGCCGCTCTTCGCCCGGCAGGATATCCCTGGAATCCTTCATATAGGAAGAACCTGTGGGAATAAACCATATCTCATCCAGCTTCAACGCATCCCTTACCCATTCCGCCAATGCCAGATGAGCCGCATGAACGGGATTGAAGGTTCCTCCCATGATACCGATTCTCTGCATATCTATCACTCTTTCCGCCCGGGAATGCCACACATGTTTATTGCCCTGGGAATTGTCGGAAAATAACAGCTACAATTTGTCTCGGTAAAAGTCCGGATATACAAAAAAATTGCTGCAAGCTGTAGCGGTTATTTAGACACTTCCTTACTTTCATGCAGGGTGGGGCAGCCCATTGTATGAGGGTTTACTGCGGCAGCACAATCCTTGGCTTATCTCTGTCCGGTTTATACAGTACGAATTTTTTGCCGATCACCTGTACCACCTGAGAATGTGTCCTGCCGGCAACCATCTCCGCGATTACATTCGGATCGTCATCACAGTTTTTCAGTACAGCTATCTTGATCAGTTCGTTTTTGTTAAATGCCTCGCCGATGGCCTGTGTCAGCTCCGGAGTCAGGCTGTTCTTTCCCACCTGAAAAACCGGGTCCAGATTATTTGCGAGGCCTTTTAAATATGCTCTCTGCTTGCTTGTCATGAATTCTCTTTCCTCTTCTTCACAGGAATGCCACGCATCAGGCTGTCACCATTCCCCATGGCCTGCGAAATGCTATTTATAATAATCAAAAGAATGTCCGTACATACGTACCGTATCCCCGTCTTCAATTCCAAGTTTCTCCAACTGTTCCAGAATGCCTGATGATTTCAAAAAACCCTGGAAGAAGGAAAACCCCTTTTCACTGTCCAGGTTCGTGTATCCCAGCATTTTTTCTACCTTCGGACCTTCTACCACATATTCGTCATTCTCTCTGTCATACTCTACCGTGTAGGCGGCTTCGGCGGAATCCTTAAGGAATGCTGTATCCGGATCGTATTCCGGTTCGAATACGGTTATCTCCTGTCCCAGCTCCTCCAACATATGGTTTACATGATACAGCAGTTCTCTGACGCCTTCTCCGCTGACTGCAGAGATGGGATAGACAGGAATCCCCTTCGGTTCAAATTCCGCTCTGATGGCATTCAGGGCGCTGTCCTCTCTGTCGTATATCGCATCGATCTTATTGGCGGCAATGACCTGAGGGCGTTTTGCGATATCCGGATTGTAGGCATCCAGCTCCCGGTTGATGGTATAGATATCCGCGATGGGGTCACGCCCTTCCGTACCGGCTGCATCCACAATATGAATGATCACCTTTGTGCGCTCAATATGCCTTAAGAACTCATGCCCCAATCCCACACCTTCGGACGCCCCTTCGATCAGTCCCGGAATGTCCGCTATGACAAAGCCCCTGGAATGACCTTCTTTCCTGCTCCCGTCCAGATCCACTACTCCCAGATTCGGATTCAGGGTCGTAAAATGATAGTTGGCTATCTTGGGCCTGGCATTGGTAACCCGGGCCAGAAAGGTGGATTTCCCTACATTGGGCAGGCCTACCAGGCCTACATCCGCGATCACCTTCAGCTCAAGCAGCAGCTCAAGCTCCTTAGCCGGGCGTCCCGGCTGGGCATACATGGGGGCCTGCATGGTGCTTGTGGCATAATGCTGATTCCCGCTGCCTCCCCGGCCTCCTTTCAGAAGCACTACCCTTTTATTGTCACCGGACATATCCACTATGACCTGTCCGCTCTCGGCTTCTCTGATGACGGTTCCGGGCGGTACTTTCAGCGTAATGTCCTTTCCGTCCTTCCCCCGGCAGTTCTTTTTCCCGCCGGGTTCGCCGTCGCCGGCCTTATATTTCCGGATATTGCGGAAATCAATCAGGGTATTCAGACCTTCGTCCACCACAAAAATGACGTCTCCTCCCCTGCCGCCGTCTCCGCCGTCAGGACCGCCTGCGGGTACATATTTTTCATGGCGGAATGACACATGTCCGTCCCCGCCCTTTCCGCTTCTTACACTGATCTTTGCTCTGTCTGCAAACATGAATGCCGCCTTTCTTACTCTCCTGCCTGGAAAATGCAAATACGCTGTCAATGGTACAGGCATATCGCACGCATCGCGCTAATATAAAAAACACGGACTCCAAACCGACATGTTTGGAGTCCGGAACGTTTCGAACTATTCCTCTACAGGATAAACAGAAGCCTGCTTCTTGTCTCTTCCTTTTCTCTCAAAACGAAGGACACCGTCAACCAGTGCGAACAGGGTATCATCCCCGCCCTTGCCAACGTTAACGCCGGGATGAATCTTGGTTCCGCGCTGTCTGTAAAGAATATTTCCAGCCTTTACGAACTGCCCGTCAGCTCTCTTCGCACCCAGTCTCTTAGACTCGGAATCTCTGCCGTTCTTGGTAGAACCGACTCCCTTTTTATGTGCGAAAAATTGAAGGTTCATATAAAACATGGTCTACACCTCCTCGAATTTAACTTGCAAATACTTCCTGCCGTATTCTCTGCTGATATTTTCCAGGGAAAACACCATGGAGTCTACCAGGAAACTTGATTTCTCCTGCAGAATACTCTCGAAATCGCATTGAAAGAAGCCGCTCTTTTCGTTTGCCGTAACCTTGATCCGTTCCCCTGCCAGCTCTTCTAAGGAATTGGCTGTGCCGATGGTCAAGGCTGATATGGCGGCACAGAGGATATCAGGTTTGCCGCGTCTGGCGTATTCTGCATGTCCCATACAGCAGAAACCTCTGTAGGAACCGTTTTTGTCCTTACGGACGATAATTGTCGTCATAAGATTTAAGCATTGATCTTGTCGATCCTGACCTTTGTGTAAAGCTGTCTGTGACCGTTTTTCTTGTGGTATCCGGTTTTTCTCTTGTACTTGTATACAATAACCTTCTTACCCTTGACCTGATCTACCACACTGGCGGATACGGTTGCATTTGCAACATCCTCCCCAACCTTCAGGCCCTCGTCACTTACTGCAATAACACGGTCGAAAGTAACAACACTGCCAGTCTCTGCATCCAGCTTCTCCACATAGATGACATCGCCTTCTGAAACCTTGTACTGCTTTCCGCCTGTTGCAATAATTGCGTACATTATTAGGCACCTCCTTTATGAACACTGCGGTTCACTTTACTCGCTGATCTTGGTGGTATCCGGAGGGATACTCTTATACCGGATCATGCGGCATACAAATGTATTACATGCATGCAGATGGCAGATAAAAAATCTCAATCCTGTCTAACACACACTCAATTAGTTTAACACGTTATCCATAAACTGTCAATCTTTTTTTTCAATTTCTTTTTCAAAATCTTCGATATACTGTACGATCAGCTTTGCCGTGCCGTCCACGCCAAGTACGCTGCTGTTGATGCACAGGTCATAGCTGTCGGCGCGTCCCCATTTCTTGGAAGAATAATAATTGTAGTAGCTCTGGCGCTGTTTATCCTTCTTGATGATCATATCCCGGGCCTTGCTCTCACTCAGTTCGTATTTCTCCATGATACGTTTGATCTTGCATGCCTCATTCCCATAGATGAAGATGTCAACCACATTGCTTCTGTCCGCCAGAGCGTAATCCGCGCAGCGCCCTACGATAACGCAGGGACCTTCATCCGCAATTTTCTTGATGGTATCAAACTGGGCGAGAAATACCTTGTGGCTGATGGGCATATCCACAAAAGAGGAATTGTTATACCCAAACGAGTATGTGTCCATAACCAGATTATACAGAAATGAATTTGTGGGACGTTCATCGTGATTCTGTATCATTTCCTCGCAGAATCCGCTTTCCTTTGCCGCCCTGGTCAAAAGATCCCTGTCATAAAATGTAATGTCAAAATATTCAGCCACCTTCTTGCCGATCTCACGGCCTGCCGAGCCGAATTGTCTTCCGATCGTAACCACCGTATTCATAGTAATACCTCTCTTCTTTCCAGAGTATAAAGGCTCTTCCCTGATAAGAAACCTCTACCTGCTTCTATTATACATGAAAAAAGAGATTTGCACAACATAAAAACAAATGATGATACCTTTACGTTGCCTGGTAGGGTTACTGATCACGGCAGGGCTGTGAACAGTACAATATTTTCCCAATGTTTTCCGGCATGCGAATACAATAAAAAGCCTCCCGAGTAAAATCAGGAGGCAGTCATTTTAATACCCTCAGCAGATGAACGAAATAAGAAGGAAGCGGCGCATCCAGTTCCAGATATTCACCTGTAGAAGGATGGCAAAACCCCAAAATCCTGGCATGAAGCGTCTGTCCCTGCAGATGAAAGGGTGCGCTCCGGCCGCCGTAGGTCTCATCCCCCAAAAGCGGATGCCCGATGCTGGCCATATGAACCCGAATCTGATGCGTTCTCCCTGTTTCCAGCTCACATTCAATATAAGTATGATCGGAAAAACGCTTCAGCACCCGGTAATGCGTCACTGCATGTTTTCCGTTTTTCTCGTTTACAGCCATCTTTTTCCGATCCGTGGGATGCCGGCCTATGGGCCTGTCAATGATCCCTGTCTCTTCTTTCAAAACGCCGTGACAGACCGCATGATAGCGCCTGGTGACCGAATGCGTTTTCAACTGTTCCGCAATACAATTGTGCGCCAGATCATTCTTACAGACGATCAGGGAACCGGTAGTATCCCGGTCAATGCGATGCACGATTCCCGGACGCATGACACCATTGATCCCGGACAGGCTGTCTCCGCAGTGATACATCAGGGCATTGACCAAAGTACCGCTGTAATGTCCTGCCGCCGGATGCACCACCATTCCCTTGGGTTTATTTACTACAATCACATCATCATCTTCATAAAGGATGTCCAGAGGAATCGCTTCCGGCACAATATCGGGTTCCACGGCTTTCGGCAGGCAAAAAACGACACTGTCCTCCGCGCAGACGCGATAGCTGCCTTTCACCGGTATGCCGTTTACCGTGACAGATCCTTCCTTTATCATCTTCTGTATAAAAGAGCGCGACAAAGAATCGATAAGCAGAGAAAGGCACTTATCGATCCTCTCATCTTCCATCTCTTCTGTTATCTCAAAACGGAATTCGTCCATTTCCGCCTCTCTGCTTTGATGTTTTATCCCTCATACTTACCTCATACACGCATTTCTCCGCAAAAATGGCCGTATGCCTTTGCTACTCTGCCGCCCGCTTCTTTCTCACACTGAGGAATGCCAGTTCCTCTTCCCTGTATACAAACATAAACAGCAGAAACAATATGATCGCTGACACTACAATATAGCAGTCTGCCACATTAAAGACCGGATAATGGATCAGCACAAAGGAAATAAAATCCACCACAAAATCAAACCGGATCCTGTCTATGATATTTCCCAGCGCGCCAGCGATCAAAGCAGCCAGCAGAATATGCACGATGCGAAACCGCTTCCCCTCAGGGATCCGGAATAAATAGAACAGGATGACGGCCATCACCAGAAAGCCCATGATCAGGATAAAAATCTTTCTGTTCTGAAATAAACTGAAAGCCATTCCGGTGTTCTCAACATATTGTAATTCCAGTACTCCGTCAATCAGAACAATGGCCGGATTTCCCTTCAGCCGGGTAAGCGCCAGGTACTTTGTGAGCTGATCCAACAGCAGCAATATCAGCATGACCGCAGCATCCACTATAAGCAGCCTTTTTCTTTGTCCACGGACCGCATTCTTTCCATAGTCGTTTTTTTCTCCATGGGACAGACCTTCCCCATGAATATCTTTCTCACCATTGTCACGCATGGGCATCCTCTTCACTGAAATATATTTCGTTGATCGCCGCCAGGAGCTCCTCATCCGTCACGGAAGTGTCAAGGACAGCTTTGCCGATTTTTTTCAGCAGCACAAACTTTATCTTTCCGGACTCCATCTTTTTGTCGGATTTTGTCAGTCTCAGTATTTCCTGCGGGTCTATATCATCCACTGAAATGGGCAGGTAGAAAGGAACGAACATATCCCGGACTTCATAATATTCCTCCATGGACAGCAGCTCCCGCTTCCAGGAAATATAGGCGGCTGCCACTGCTCCCAGCGCCACGCACTCCCCATGATACAGGCTGAAATCCTTTGATTTCTCCAAAGCATGTCCAATGGTATGTCCGAAGTTCAGCAGCGCGCGCTCACCCTGCTCCGTGGGGTCCTTCTCCACCACAAGCTTCTTCACCGTACAGCTGCGGATCAGCATCTCCTGAAGCACATTCAGATCGCGCTCGCAGATCTCGTACATATTTTCGATCAGCCATTCATAGAAAGACGCATCCTTGATCAGGCCATGCTTCATTACCTCCGCAAAGCCCGAAAAGTACTGTCTGTCCTCCAGTGTCTGCAGCATGGCAAGGTTCATGTATACCAGACGGGGCATCTTGAACGCTCCAACCATATTCTTATAACCGTCAAAATCCACGCCGGTCTTTCCACCGATGCTGCTGTCTGCCTGGGCCAGCAAGGTAGAAGGAAGCTGTACAAAATCAATCCCTCTCAGATAGGTTGCGGCGGCATAGCCTGTAATATCACCCACAACGCCTCCCCCCAGAGCCAGAAGCATATCCCTGCGGTCAAACCCTTCTTCGATCAGAAACCGGTAGATTTCTCTCACAGTATCAAGGGTTTTGTTCGCTTCTCCTGCCGGAAATACATACTTTACCGCTTTCCGGCATTTTCCCTCCAACAGCTCAAGTACCGAATTCCCGTATATCTCATCTACCTTCGAATCCGTGACGATGCAGAGCCTCTTACTCTCACACTCCAGAGCTGCCAGTTCCTGCCATAATGTATCAAAAGACTTGGTGATCACAATATCATAACAGGGTTTTTTATGATACAATACAGATAATCTTTCTGCCATATTCATTTACCCCTTCCGAAAGGAATTTTTATCACAAGCAGCTAATCATTTATCACGCCGTCAAAGGAGTCATTATACATATCCTGATAATCTCCCGAGATATCGACGGAAGCAGGTGTGATGATCAGAATATAATTGGATATCTTCTGCAGTTTACCTGAAATCGCGCAACAGGAACCGCAGACAAAATCCGTGATCCGCTGGGCAAGATCCATATCCAGTCCCTCCAGATTCAGCACGACCGTCCGGTTTGACAAAAGCATCTGGGTAATATCCCTTCCGTCGTCTACAGAGGTAGGCTTGATCACACATACCTCCATATTGCTGCTGTTTGTGATCCTTCTGGAAGCCGGCTGCTTGATGGAAGTAATATTGCTGACCGGCGGCTGCTTTCTGACTGGAGTTTCCGCGTGTTCTTCGGTATAATCTTCCATATGCCTTACTTTGGGGGAAGAGACTCTTCTCGGAGCCGGTTCGGGTTCCATATCATCATCATCCAGATAATCATCATCATAGTATCCGTCGTCTTCTTCGTCGCCATTCAGTTTCATATAAGTCAAGAACTTATCCATTACTCCCATTCTCTAATACCACGCCTTTCGTTTGCCTGCAGACTGCCGCTGTCCCTGCAATTTCAATTTTGACCTTCCACTGCTATTCATCCTGCCAATTGTAATGTCTCTCGCCAAAAATCCCCGTGCCAACCCTGACACAGGTAGCGCCCTCTTCTATCGCTACGGCATAATCTCCTGTCATGCCCATGGACAAAACAGCCATAGTAACATTATCAATGTTTTTTCTTCCCATGTCAACAGACAATTGCTTTAATTTACGAAAAAATATTCTGTTTTCTTCCGGATCCTCCGTAAAGGGGGCTATCGTCATCAATCCCTTTATATGAATGGCCGGAAGCAATGCGATCTGCTCCACCAGTCCGGGCGTTTCCGCAACAGGAACACCATACTTGCTTTCCTCTCCGGAGACATTGATCTCGATCAGGATATCCACCTCTGTGTTTTTCCTGACAGCCTCTTTACTGATCTCTTCCGCCAGACGCAGAGAATCCACACTGTGTATCATGGCGACCTTGCCCACAATATATTTCACTTTATTTCTCTGCAGATGGCCGATCATATGCCAGCGAATGTCGGACGGCATTTCCGGGATCTTGTCCATAAGCTCCTGTACCTTATTCTCCCCGAAATCCCGCACGCCCGCCTCATATGCCTCCCGCAGGTCTGAAAGAGGCCTGGTTTTACTGACAGCGATCAAAGTTACATCCCCCCGCTCCCGTCCGGCCTTTGCGCAGGAGGCTTCCACTGCCTGTTCCACAGCATTCAGTTTTTCCCTGATCATATTTCTCTTCCTTTCATACTTCCGCCTGCATTATTTTTGATTGATAAACTGATCATCCCGGACAGTACCGGCATCCAGTACAATATAATCATAAACGCTCAGACCGTATTTTGTATTTGGTTTGACGATGGCGTACTCCTCATTTTCATACAATACAGTGATCTGCTTGAAATCCGCATATCCTTTATTCATATTATAGACACCGACCAATGTGGCGCGTTTACTCACGGTAAAAGTCTCCTGTCCTTCGGCATCATACAGATTTTCTCCGGAACTCAGCATGGAACTGTCCAGGTAATATTCCCTGCTCTCACTGTCAAAATAATACACTTCCACTTCCACAGTCTCACTGGAAATCGTCCCGTCTTCCAGATAGCATTGTCTCCTGATGCTGTCTCCGCCATTATTTCCGCCGGGGATGATAAAATTTTCCGGAATCAGGAAAAACTCCTTCTGCACAATGGAAGAAACCGGAATCTTCAGCCCGGTCTCATCTTCCACGATCAGTTCCACGTCCAGAAATCTGTCCGATAAAAAAGTGATCATGGAATTGGTAAAGGAAATCTGAAGATAAGTATTGCCGTCACCATTGGTAAGCAGCCTGGTCTGTCCCCAGGACTCATACTGGTTTTTCAGAAACCGCACCTTAACATAGCCTTCTTCCTGAAGCTCGGCGCCCCTCACCGGATCCACGGGAATGACAATGGACCAGTTTTCATTCGTTGAAAGTTTATATACCGCATCCCCTGCTTCTACAAGAGAATTATTCGCCATCCAGTTTTTTTCATAATTGGTATCGTCAAAATGTTCCTCTGTCACGTCGGCTGCTGAAAGCCCCTCATACCCGTCTGTCCAGTAGGCTACGATCCCGGTGGCCGGCGCATGGGAGCGATTGATGATATTTGCTCCCGATGCCGTATTCAGATCGTCAATGCTCTGCAATATATTTTCGTTTGCAAGCTTTGATACCGTGTTTTTCAGAGAGTATTTAAAGTCATATGTGCTCTCGTAATGAGCGGCTTCGAAACTATGTATAAAGCTTGAGATCTCATTTCTGAATTCCGCAAGCTCCTGTTCTGAAAGGGAATTTTCTCCCAGATACCTGCTTTCCAGCTCTTCGTTCAGACGCCCGGTTTCATCCACAATGTAGACCAGGTCATTCAGAGCGACTCTCGCCCCCTCCCAGGCATAATAATTTACGTAACCTGCGGTGTCCGCATACACCACAGTCTCATCCCGAAGAACGATCCCACGGTAAACCGTATCCGTGGCCAGAGAACCTTCTTTTACTTCGTAGCGGACTATGTGGCTTGTCTGAAAATACATAATGACACAGATAACGACATAAACAAAAATGACGACAAAGATCATCATTCCGATATTCAGGTTTAAGGGTTTTCTGTATTTTTTGATCTTTTTGCTTCTTCCCCTTTTTTCTGCCAAAATTCCGCCTCCATACAAAAGCCCCGGTATTGTTGTTCCGAGGCTTTCATGTGTTGTAATTCATTATATATTATCACAGTACAACGGGTAACGCTCAAAATTTCTTACAATACAATTTACAGAGCCACGATCACCTTATCCTTTAAGGTTTCGGGAAGCTCTGATATATCCATGGAAACGCTTAAAACGAAATCCACTTCAGATTTTTTGCTGAGTTTTTCCAATTTTTCCACGCCGGGCGTGATGTCCTGGCCTTCCAGGCATGATATTTTCAGGAAGTTGTCAAAATACATCTGCTGCAGGTCATGATCCTGGGAGATAATACCGCTCACAAATCCCATGAATTCGCTGCTGTTTTCAATCATGTACTGAGAGACGTCAATCAGGCGTACCTTATTGTTCAGCTCGTACATGTGTTTGGTGTTTTTGTCGAGATATACGATATTGCCGGGAATCTGCTTAATCTCGCCATTTACCTTCTCCAATAGCTGTGTTGTCTTACCTTTACCTTTATTGCCTACAATTAACTGGACCATTGGAAACCCTCCTATTGTATTAATATTGTATTGCCCTTCTTCTATTATAAGGGAAATGAATCCAAAAAACAACCTCTATTTATGAATCTCATCAAGTAAATCTACCATCCTGCCGTACAGGACATCCGGATCCTCCGCGCGCAGGATCACAGAAATATACGGAGAACCGTTTTCGTCACGGGACAGTAATATCAGACAGTTCCCGGCTGCGCTGGTGGTCCCTGTTTTCCCTCCTATCACAGTTACATTGGCAGGCGCCTGGTATGCTCCCTGCAGAAATTTGTTGCTGTTGGACTTGTCAAAAGCCTTCTCCTTGCCGTCCTTATCATAAAACACAGTCTGGTAACCGGACATATGTATGATCTCGTTAAACGTATCATACTGAACTGCCGCATTAAAGATCAGGTACAGGTCGTAGGCCGTGGTGTAATGATCAGAGTCCGTGAGTCCGTGGGGATTAGTAAAATGAGAATTTGTGGCGCCGAGTGCATGCGCCTTTTCATTCATCATTTCCACGAAATGCTCCACACTTCCGCCGATATTCTCCGCGATCAGCATGGCGGCATCATTGGCGGAATACACCAGCAGAATGCGCAGCGCCTGATCCAGCGTCATGGTATCTCCTCTTTTTAAGCCGCATAAAACGGCTCCGGATTCCGTGATGTTGACAGCGTCCGTGGCTGTCAGCGTCTGGCCAAGCTGGCCGTTCTCCAACGCTACCAGCGCAGTCAGCACTTTGGTCAGGCTGGCAGGATGAAGCCGTTCATGGATATTCCTGGCATACAGAACTTCCTTTCTGTCAAGCCCGAACAAAGCGGCCGCTTCCACCTGTGACATATCCGGGCTGTTCTCCGCTGCCACATCACCTGCAGCCACGCAGAGAGCAGCCGCAAAAGGGGAAGCCATCCGCGCATCCTGTCTGGATACCACATTAAAGCTGCTGACATCATAATCCGTGTGGTAGGCCATATTATAGGACAGATTACCGCATCCTGTTAAAATTCCTGCCGTCAGCAGTACACATAGAAAAGCACATTTCTTTTTTTTACTTGTACATTTCACGCCATTCCAAATCTCCTCTGTCCAGAGCCTTGATCAGCAGTTCCGCGCTTGCCAGATTTGTCGCAAGCGGTATATTGTGCGTATCACAGAGCCGTATTACATTGTTCACATCGGGCTCATGCTTCTGCGGGTTCAGCGGATCTCTCAGGAAGATCACAAGATCTATCTCATTGTTTTCAATCTGCGCGCCGATCTGCTGTTCTCCGCCCAGGTGGCCCGCCAGACATTTGTGTATGTTCAGATTGGTAACCTCCTCGATCAGACGTCCTGTGGTACCTGTGGCATACAGATCGTTCTTGCTCAAAATCCCCCTGTAGGCAATGCAGAAATTCTGCATCAGTTTCTTTTTTGCATCATGTGCAATCAGTGCAATGTTCATAAGAGTACCTCCTCGTTTTTCTATTGTTTTGCTCTCTTTGCCTGAAGTCTAACGTTCAGTACAAACCCCATTCCCATAAACAAACTGATTAGCGATGTCAGCCCGTAGCTGACAAAGGGAAGCGTAAGACCTGTGGTAGGCAGGATAAAAGTCGCCACACCGATATTGAAAAAGCCCTGAAAAGCTACCAGTCCCCCAACACCGGCAGCGATAATCGTGCCTGCCACGTCCTTTGCCTTCCGTGCGACGGAGATGCATTCCAGTGAAATGGCAAACAGCAGTACGATTACCGTTACGCTCCCTTTAAACCCGAATTCCTCTCCGATCACTGAAAAGATGAAATCTGTCTGTGCCTCCGAAAGAAAATTACCGTTTTTCACCGAAGTGATCTCGTTATTTTTATAGCCCTTTCCGTCCAGCTGCCCGGAGGCGATCGCTGTCACGGAATTCAGCTGCTGATAGGCAAAAGTAGTCTGATATTCCTCCGGATTGACGAATGCCAAAATACGGTTTTTCTGGTTATCTGTCAGAAGGTCATTGTCGGGCTGCAGCGCCAGGGAAATTACCAGCGCCACCGCCGGTATGGCCACGGCCAGTACCGCGAATACCAGCTTCAGGCTGATGCCTCCCGCGAACATGATGATACAGAACATCACCAGAAGCACCATACTGGTGGACAGATCCGGTTGTTCCCAGACCAGAAGCCACGGAAGGGCATACATCACCACACAGCTTGCTATGATCCACACGGTATTTAATTTCTTCCTATGTTTCATAATAAACTGTGCGAAGAATAAAATCAACAAGATTTTTGCGGTTTCTGAAGGTTGAAATTGCAAACCTCCTATTTTCAGCCAGCGGATCGCCCCTTTTTTTTCCTCCCCAAACTGCCACACAGCCAAAAGCAGCACCAGATTGGCGGCATACATAAGCCAGTTCAGCTTGAGTATCAATGTATAATCAAAAAATGATATGAAGATCATGAGAAATACACCTGCCGCTACCCCGGCCAGCTGCCTGGTCACCAGCGATTCCTCAGCGCTTCCGATAGCAATGACGCCGATAGCCGAAAGCGCCAGCACTAAAAGAACCAGTTTAAAGTCATAATCCCGTACTCTGTATTTTTTAAACATTTTATTCCAACTTTTATCTCAGTCTTTCATCCGCCTCCGCGGTACCTTTCGCGGAATCTTCTTTCCGGCCACATTATATCTGTGTCCGGAAAGAACATACACGCTTTCCGGCGGATCATCGTTTACAGTGACATATGTTTTACAGCTATTTTGCCACATCCTGGGCAGTTACGTCCACAATGGGGATGTTTGCATACAGAGACGGCATCTTTGATCCCCTCCCGGATTTGCTCCCTTTTGTATTGATCTGTATCTCCATATTCTCGGAATCAATCTTCATGTACTTGGACAGCACTTTTGCGATATCCGTCTTGATCAGCTCCATTATCTCCGGCGAGCAGTTTACCCTGTCTGAGATCAACAGGATTTTCAATCTGTCCTTGGCGATCTGGCAGGAGCTTTTCCTTCGAAAAAAATGTCTCATTTTCACTCCTCCTATGCCTTATGAAATATTCCTGTTACCCTGGTCCAGAAAGAGATACCCTTGTCAAGATTCAGATAAGGCACCTCCTTTCCCTCCACTCTCTGTACTACATTGGCGTAGGCCTGCCCTGCGGGAGAAGCGCTTCCAACCAACGGCTCCCCCTGGTTCGTGGAAACTACCACGCTCTCGTCGTCCGGTATGACGCCGATCATGGGTATCGCCAGAATGTCCACCACATCATTGGCGGACATCATGTCTCCGCGCCTGACCATATCCATACGCAGCCTGTTGATCACCAGCTCCATCTGCTTGAAGCCATTGGCTTCCAACAGCCCGATAATGCGATCCGCATCCCGGATGGCGGATACCTCCGGCGTCGTTACTACCAGCGCCCTGTCCGCTCCGGCTATGGCATTCTGGAATCCCTGCTCAATCCCGGCGGGACAATCCAGTATGATGTAATCAAACTGCTCTCTCAGATGATCGATGACCTTTACCATCTGCCCCGGCGACACTGCGGTTTTATCCCGGGTCTGCGCGGAAGGCATCAGATACAGGCCCGGATGGCGCTTGTCGCGAATCAGCGCCTGCTTTACCCGGCAGTTTCCTTCCACTACATCCACCAGATTGTAGACAATGCGGTTTTCCAGTCCCATGACCACATCCAGATTGCGCAGTCCTATGTCCGTGTCGATGAGACAGACCTTCTTCCCCAGTTTTGCCAGACCGGTTCCCACGTTTGCGGTTGTGGTGGTCTTACCCACACCGCCCTTACCTGAAGTGACGACAATGACTTCGGAGCCCTTCTTCTCCGGGGAAAATTGTTTTTCCATTTTCCTGTTCCTCCAATCATGATACTTTGTCGTCCTCCAAGCACATCTCCTGTGAAACTGTTACAGGCATTGTCCTTTCACAGCTAAAATGTGCTCAGCAAATCTTTGGTAAGCGGTTCAAAAATGATCCTGTCGTTTTTTACATATGCAATTTTCGGACGTACTTTCGGGCGGAAGCCCCATTTTGACTGTTTTGTATCGGATATATATTTGAAATCGCCGATCTTGATCCTCTCCGGCTCCATTTCAAACGCCGCGATAAACGCTCCTTCCCTGCCGTTCCCTCCGGCATAGGCTTTTCCGCGCAGGGCACCGAGTATGATGATATTTTTAGCGCTGATCACCGTGCTTCCGGAATAGATATCTCCCAGGATGATGATGCTGTTCTCTGTCTCCAGAGTCTCCCGGTTCTTTAAATCTCCTTTGAAAAACTGCCCTCCGGTCTCCGGCGGCGGTGCCTCTTCCTCGGTCTCCGCCAGGGCACGGATAAAATTTTTGTTGATATTTTCATCCCGTCCAGCGATACAGGCGATGTTCAGGTCGCTGTTTTCCCGGATCACATCCAGGATCCGAAGCTCTTCCATATCATCTACCTGCCGCCCTTCTATGGAGAGCACCATTGTGGCAGAGCCGAAAAAATTCCTGGCATTGGAAAACTTGTATCCGATTTCTTCCAGCAGTCTGTCAAAAGGAATCTCCGCGCTCAGATACAGCGCAATTCCGTTCGGAAAGCTTTTGATTTTAACTGCATTTCTCATACTGGCCTCCATTTACATTTCATTGGAAACTCCGCCCTCAGGAGTATCTGCGGTACCGGTAATCAGTTCATCCTCTGACGCCAGGCCGTAATAATACTTGACGATATCCCGGGTCGCCTCAGCCGCATAATCAGAAGAATATCCGTAAGGAATTCTGGTGGCAATTGAAATTTCCGGCTGTTCATAAGGCGCGTAGCATACAAAGAGAGCATGGTTTGGCCGGGTTTTCCGCTCCTCCGCAGTACCTGTCTTGCCTGCCACGTTTACGGCCAGGTCACTGAAATAGGTTTTCTTTTCCACCACCTGACGCATACCTGAATGTATTGCCCGCCAGTATTCTTCCGGCAGATCAATCGTATTCCGTATATCCGGTTCAAATTCCTCCAGAATAACCCCTTCCGAATCTGTAATCCTGTCCAAAAGAGTCAGATTATAACAGGTGCCGTTGTTTGCCACTGTTGACACGTACCTTGCCAGCGCTACTGTAGTAAAACTGTTGCTGCCCTGTCCGATAGCGGAACGCATGGGATCCTCAGTGGACACATTCGGCGCCGCCTCGGCGATTTCAATCCCCGATTTATCCGTAAGCCCAAACAGATCCGCATATTTCTGCAGTGTTTCCAAACCCTTGGTCTCATTGTAATTACCTGCATCCATGGAAAGCTGATAGCCTACATTATAAAAATAAAAGTTGCAGGAATCCCGGATCGCAGTTGTCAGGGTCTCGTTTCCGTGTCCCCATACTCTCCAGCATTTGGGAGCAAGCGGCCCCTCGCCGAAAGTTCCCGTACAATTCACCTGGCTGTTCAGGGAGATGGCGCCTTCCATCAGGCCTGCGGTGGCCGATACCATCTTAAAGGTGGAACCCGGCGCTGCCGCATACTGAGTTGCATAATTATACTGGGGATTAGATTTATCCGCATTCAGCTTCGCATAATACTCCGCATCAACGGAATTGGCCATCATATTATTGTCATATCCCGGATAAGAAACCAGGGCAAGCACATCTCCCGAATTTACATCCGTGATGACTGCGGAGGCATTACAGGGATCCAGGGCCAGCTGCGCCGGTGTGATATCCAGATTGTCGATACGGTTCTTCATAAACTGAAAGGCAGAAATTGTTCCGTTCTGGATTGCGTTTCTTTCTTCTTCCGGAATGTCCACCAGGTTCTGTTCACACAGGATCTGACATACCTGTCTGCCGCTGATAACATCATTCAATAACATGTATTTGTAAAAACGTTTTTGAAATTCCGTATTTTTTTCAATCATGGTCACAATGTATTCCCCGATCTTTTCAAAAACTTCCGAGGAATCCGAATATTTGTCGTCCAGCTCCAGCTTGCTGACATCGATCCAGTTCTGTGAAATGCAATATTTTAAATACTCACTCAGGCTGATGACTTCGTCTGTGGCCCATGCTACCTGGGTGGCATCGTCCGGATCCACGCTTTCCGCCATGATCACGCCGTTTCTTCTCAGCAGGCTCACAATGTTGCTCTGATAAACCTGATATTCCTCAGGCAGCTGATTATAAGGCGTCATTTTTTCTGACAACTCATAGGTAAGTCTTTCATATACAGCCTGCTTATAATCCAGATGCGCCGCATACACTTCCTGTTCCGTCTCACCTGCATCCGCACCAGCCATATGCTTCATGTCTATCACCGCATTATTAAAGAGTGTAAAATACACATCATATATGGGAATCCTGATATCTGCGCTGCTGTCGGCCAGGTATTCTTTGGCATTGACGACCATCTTGGACACCAGCCCTGCCAGCTTCTGCTCCAGGATGTGATACACGGCTTTGGTCAGCTCCATGTCTACAGTCAGATAAACGTTTTGTCCGGCTTTTGCCTCCTTCCGCTCCTCCACGGAGATCACTTTCCCCATCACATCCACATAAACTTTCTCATATCCCTTTTCTCCCTGAAGCGTGGTTTCCAGATAGGATTCAATCCCGCTTTTCCCCACGACATCATTCAGGCTGTAGATATCGCTACCGATTCCCTGTTCTTCCATCCGGGCGTTCAGCTCCGCCAGCTCGTCGGAGGAGATCTTGCCGGTATATCCCAGAATATGGGCAAAATATTCACTGTCCACATATCTGCGCACCGTATCTTCCACAATGCTGACACCCGGCAGATCCATGGAGTTTTCCATAATGACAGCCACCGTCTTATCATTGACATTTGTGGCGACTGTGGTGCCGATATATTTTCTGAATGATGTCAGGTTCATGGCATATCGGATCGTGACCATTTTCAGCCAGTCCTCTTTTGTATATCCTTTTCCCTCGACAAAGGCACTCTCCCTGTCCTCCGGGTCTTCGTATTCGCCTATGGCAAATTTTGATGTGCCGCTTAAGTATTCCATCACTTCGTCAGCCGTTGCCGTGCGCTGCTCATCCTTCAGATCACCCACACGCGAATGTCCGTATACATCCGCCAGAAATCGGAGCAGAGCCGTATCTTCCACGGAAAAAGCGAATTCGCCGTCTTCATCCAGATAAATCCTGAAATCCGTAATACACTTATCCCCGTTTTTTTCGATCATTTGGATCAGACTGTAGATGATCTCGTTGAGATTTGCATTCTTTGATCTGCCGGACTCAAATACATCCTCGATCTTTACGGAATATGCCAGTTCATTATAGGCCATCACATTGCCGTTCCGGTCATAAATATTACCTCTGGTGCTGGGAATATCCCGTGTCTTCTCGATTTCCAACACAAATTCATCCAGATATTGCTGTCCCTGGACGATCTGAAGCTCGAAACACCGATAAATCAATATTCCGCCAAGCAGGAAAAACAGCAATGTAAAAACCGTCAGTCTGCTTGTAATGAAGCTGATGATCTTATCTCTAAATTCGTCAAACAAACTTTTGTGCTCTCCTTTTTTCCCACGCTTCCAGTTTCTTATTTACATTCAGAACCAGCGGATACAATAACAGCGTCACCACAATGGTATACAATGCCTCAGGCAATATCACATGAATAAAATAATAGGCAAACTGAAACTTTCCGCGAAGCATAAATGTCAAAACATAGCATATAATTCCATAGGACAGGTCACTTACGATGATCAGGGCAAGGGGCAGCCGTATATCCTCCGGATAGAAAATCCTGCTGAACTTGCCGTTTATATACCCTATGTACATCAGCAGCAGCGCATAAAACCCGAGAAAGCTCCCAAAGAAAATGTCATTCAGCAGGCCGCAGAAGAATCCGATCAGGAGCCCCTCCCGTTCCCCGCACATGAAGCCGAAAGAAGACGTCAGTACGATCATCAGGTTCGGGATGATGCCCGCAAATGCAAGGCTGTCAAAAACACTGCATTGGAGAACAAAAAACAGGATGATCAATATGGCTGATACCACTTTCCTTAACATGAAAAACTCCCTTTCCAGTTCTGCGTCTGTCTCTCCCCATGGGAAAGCTCTGAAGATAAGTAAGTCCCGCAGGCCCGGGCGGACAGATGCTGTCAGTTCGCCGCGCCTGCAGTTTTCTTCTGATCCGTGATGACCAGAACCTCGCCCAGATGCTCGAAATCCACTGCTGGTACGATCTGACCGGATTTTGTCAGATTATTGGCATCTTTATCGATAGAGCTGATATAGCCGATGAGAATGTTGGGAAGAAATTTGTCACTGATATCTGAAGTGACAACTTTATCTCCCTCGCGCACCATATCCTGCCCGTCCATCAACTGTTTAAAACTGATGCATCCCTCCGCCATCATCTTCAGGTCTCCGGATACGGTCAGATTATCCTCAGTGGAGAGTGTCATGGCGCTTACATTGCTGTTGTCAGAGATAATGGAAGTTACCTTGGACCAGTTGGGCCCCAGAGAAGTGATACGCCCTACCAGCCCGCCTCCCGCGATGACATTCATGTCAATGGCAAGTCCGTCTTCCTCGCCTTTGTCTATAATGAAAGCAGAATACCAGTTTCCGGAATCTCTGCCGATGATCCGGGCGCCTACTTTATTATACTGGGAATACTGTTCATCCAGAGAAAAAAGCTCCCTCAGCTTATTCAGTTCATATTTATCCTGCTGCAGAAGCGTATTCTCCTCTGTCAGCGTTGCGATCTCATCCTTTAAACGGGCATTTTCATCAAGAAGCTCCCGGATCTGCACCAGTTCTTCAGAACGGTTGGAAAGCCATTCACCAACTTTCCCGATTCCCTGCTGAAGCGGTATCACCACATATCCAACCACCACATTTAACGGCCTGTTGAATACATCTGTCCCAAAGGTAACTAACATCATGGCCGAACAAAGAACCGTTAAAATAAAAAGGAGGTATTTACCTGGCAATGTAAACTTCTCTCCTTTTTTCTTTATGACTGGACTCATCTGCTCATCCCTTCAATAGCGTAAGCTACGGATTTATAATTATCATCCTTGATGATCTTGGCGAGTCCCATCACCACACTGGTAATCGGATTTTCGGAGGCATTAACACGCAATCCCGTTCCGGCCGCGATACGATCCGCCAGATGGCTGATCTGGGACGCTCCGCCGGTGAGATAGATGCCATGACGGTAAATGTCTGCCGCAAGCTCCGGCGGGGTCCTCTCCAAGATCACCTTCACGTTGTCAACAATGGTATTAAAATGTTCTTCCAGGCATTCCACCACCAGCTTGGTGGGAATTTCACGCTCAATGGGAAGTCCGGTGACGATATCCCGTCCGTAGACAATGGCGCCCTTGCCTTCTCCTTCCAGCTCCTTTAAGCTGGTCTTGATCATCTCCGAAGTCTTGCCGCCGATGATCAGGCTGAATTCTTTCCTGACGGCAGCGCGGATCGCCTCGTCGAATTTCAGCCCACCTGTCTTGATGAGCCTGCTCAGTACGATGCCGCCCAGAGACAGTATGGATATCTCGGTGGTCTCAAATCCCACATTGACCACAAGCACGCCCTGAGAATTCTTCACGTCAATGTCCATGCCCAGCCCGTCTGCCACAGCCTTCTCCACCACCATGATCTTCTTCGCTTTCACATTGGCATCTTTCACCAGATCGTAAAAAGCCCGCTTCTCCACCTCTGTCACATCCGTGGGAACAGCGATATAAAATTCTGCCGGTCTGGCGATTCCCTTCTGCAGGCCCGTAATAAAATACCGCACAAGGGTCTCCATATTTTTGATATCCGCAATGACCCCATTGGAAAGGGGGTAGGAAATGTGGATATTTCCGGGTGCCTTCTCATACATCTCAAATGCAGAGTTTCCATATGCGAACAATACCTTTTTGTTCTCGATGGCGATCATGTTCTTTTCCACCAGGACATGATCATCGCTTCTGCTGTAAATTTTAATGTTGTTGGTACCCAAATCGATACCGAATGCGTTGCTTGCCAAAATGACAACCCCTTTCTAAATGTAAAATTGCATCGCCTGACAGCCTGCGGCGGCTTCTCTGCCATGCCTTCCGGCTTCCCGCTATGCTTCGTAAAACCAGTTCGCTTCCTTGAAGCTGACATATCTGTTATCGCCGATGACCACGTGGTCAAGCAGCGGGATACCAATCTGCTCTCCTGAATCCCTGACCTGGAAAGTCAGCACTTTGTCAGCTTTGCTGGGACTGGGATCCCCGCTGGGATGATTGTGTACCAGAATGATATTGACGGCCCGGTTCTCCAGCGCAGCCAGGAATATTTCCCTGGGAGAAATCAGCGACATATTGACGCTTCCCTCCGATAATTTCCGCTCACAGATCATCTGCCCCTTGGCATCCATGCAGACCAGGATCACACATTCTGTCTCCCTGTGTCTGAGCTTTTCCATAAAATATGCCGCCACCTGTCCGGAACTTGTGAAATTCATCCCCTGAGCTGCCTTTGCCGTGCTCATCCGCATGGAAAGCTCGGCCAGACATTTTAATTTGACTGCCTTCACCTCGCCGATCCCGTTGATGCCCTGAAGCTCGTCCAATGTGACTTCATAGAGCCCCAACAGGCCTTCCTTCGGATATCTCGCAAGACTTAATACCTGTTCCGCCAGCTGCAGAGCGCTCTTCTCTCGCGTACCCGTGCGGATGATGATCGCCAGCAGCTCTGCCTCGGTGAGATTCTCCGCCCCGAAGCGCAGAAACCTCTCGTAAGGCTGCTCCTGAGGCTTTCTCTGCCCTGAATTATTCTTTTTTCCTTTTCTTTCGGTACGTCGTTTTCCTGCAGCGTTTCCTTTATCCGCGCAGAGTTCTTCCGCTGCGGAATGTCTCTCTGCCATGGCAGAGGCTTCTTCCATGAAAAGCATTTCTGCCATGGAATTTTCTTTTTTCACAGATAAAACTTTTTCCCTAATATCCATGCGTCTCCTTCTAACCTTCTCCGACGCATCAAACTGATCGCAGCGGCCTGGATAAAACACCCGTCCGCGGCTATTTGATAAACCGGTACACCACCAGGGCGAACACCACGCCTATGACGCTGGCTATGGTAATCTGGATCGTCAGTCCAAAGGTCAGTATGATGAACCCCAGATTCAGCACCACAGGTTCATTCATCCCGAAGGATTGTCCGTAGTTTAAAAAGGTGCCCTCAAAATAAGTACCGATAAACCTTCCGATGACAAATCCCACCAACACCAGTACCAGCAGTACCCAGTTTACTTTTTTCAACTTATTCCCTCTTCCTTCTTTGGTCTGCGGGCGGTACTTTTTCTGTCATTTTCAAAATTTTCCCATTCTGAACCATGCAGATTTCACAATACAGCCCATCTGCGACATGCTTTGCAGGCTGTTGCCCGATCAGAAGCCTTTTCACATTCGCTTTTATATAGTACCACAAAATTCCAGTGCTGTACATAAAAATCATAGATTTTATTTTGAGTTTTTTCTACAGGAAGTTACAGTTTCAACCTGTTTTTCCCCACCAGTCCCTTATTTACCAGGGATTGGAGGGATTTTAAAATGCCGAATTTTGCATGCTGCCAGGTGAGCCCGCCCTGAAAATATACCGCGTAGGGAGGCTTTATGGGCGCGTCTGCGGACAGTTCGATGGATGAGCCCGACACGAATGCCCCGGCGGCCATGATCACCTGGGAATCATATCCCGGCATGTCCCAGGGTTCCGGTGTCACATGGCTGTCCACAGGGGCTGCAGCCTGAATTCCCTGGCAGAAGGCAATGACCGCTTCAGGGGAGCCGAACGTAACCGCCTGGATGATATCATGCCTGCTCTCCTTTCCGTCCGGAATCACCGCGTACCCCAGCCGTTCATACAGATTTGCCGCAAAAACCGCACCTTTCAGCGCGGATGCCGTCACCGTGGGGGCCAGAAACAATCCCTGGTAGAAATCTTTTAAAACCCCCAGTGATGCACCTACTTCTCTGCCCAGTCCGGGAGAGGTCAGCCGATATGCCGCATTTTCCACACATTCCCTGCTTCCGGCGATATATCCGCCGATGGGAGCAAGGCCGCCGCCGGGATTCTTAATCAGGGAGCCAACCACCATATCGGCGCCCACATCACTGGGTTCCGTCATTTCTACAAACTCGCCGTAACAATTGTCCACCATACAAATAATATCCGGCCTGATTCCTTTTACAAAGGCAATCAGCTCCCCAATCTGCCTTACGGAAAAGGTGGGGCGGGTCTGATAGCCCTTTGAGCGCTGGATGGTGACCAGGCGGGTGCGCTCTCCTATGGCCTTCCCGATATTTTCATAATCAAAGCTGCCGTCGGCAAGCAGGTCTACCTGTCTGTAAGTCACACCGTATTCTGCAAGGGAGCCGGTGGAGGGGCGGATGCCGATGACTTCCTCCAGCGTATCATAGGGCTTGCCTACGGGAGACAGCAGTTCGTCTCCCGGTCGCAGATTGCTCATCAATGCCAGTGCCAGCGCATGGGTTCCGCAGGTAATCTGGGGACGTACCAGCGCATCTTCCGTATGAAATATTTTCGCGTAAACCGCCTCCAGAGTCTCTCTGCCCAGATCATTATAGCCATACCCGGTGGTGCCGAGCAGACAGGCCTCGCTGACCTGGCATTCCTGCATGGAATGCACTACTTTCAGTTGATTGCATTCCGCAGTTTCGTCTATCTCACGAAAACGCGGCTCCAACTCCTTCCAGACTGCATTTCCATATGCATAGACTTCTTTGCTGATGCCCATGTCGGCATACATTTTTTCCAACATACTTTCCGTCATAATTCTTCCAGGGCGGTGTCTCCGCCTTTTATCTCCCTCTGCAGAAGGAAGCTTTCCATTTTCAGTTCTGAAAGCTCCTGTTCTGCCGTTTTCTGCGTTGTGTCAAACAAATGTCCCTGATTTTCAGCCATGTGCTCCAATTTGTTTTTCAGAAACAGAGCCCTCTCTGTCATTTCCACATCTCCACGTCCCGCAATCCGCTGCCGGATAGTTTCTTCCTCTGCTGTCAGAACCACATAGTACAGCCTCGCATGATATGTTTCCGCCAGTTGCCGCATCAGCGGAAGTTCGTCTTCAACCACATAGTCCACGGCCACATCCAGTCCCCGTGCCAGTGCTCTACCCGCAGTATCCAGAATACATTCCCAGTTGAATTTTAGGATTTCTTCCCATTCCATAATATCCGCAGGCTGACCGTCTTCAAAAAAGGCGTCTTTACAGTCTGCTTCCACAAAGCCCGCATGAAAGTCGTCTCCGTGAATCACATAAATCTGTTTCCGCTTCCCTTCATTCACAAGCTTTTTTGCCCAGGCATTCGTCAGAGTAGTCTTTCCGCAGCCACAGGGACCGGAGAACAGATAGATAGAAGGAGCTAAAACCGGCCGTTCCTTCCCGGGCATTATTCCGATTTCCCTCAGTTTTTCAACCATAAATTCCAGTATTCTGTCCTCATCATAATCAAATTCGTTTTTGTTTACCCAGATGACTTCCTTTTCCCGGCGGAACCAGGTCAGCTGTCGCTTGGCGAAATGCCTGGTATCGCGTTTAATCAGCTCCACGGCCTCTTCCAGAGTGGTTTCTCCCTCCAGATAAGCCAGGATTTCCTTGTAGCCAAGGCCCTGCATGGATATCATGCCCCGATGACAGCCCATTTGGCGAAGCTTTTCTACCTCCGTCACAAGTCCATGGCAGAGCATCTCGTCCACACGCTGCTCTATTTTCTCATAGATGCGTTCCCGCAGGTCATTCAGGACGAAATAACAGGACTGATACGCGGAAGGTTTCTCCCTCTCTCTCCTATTATGACTCGATATAGGCTCTCCCGTCAAATAAAAATATTCTAAAGCCCGTATGGTTCGCTTTACATTGTTGGCATGAATCAATTCCGCAGACAGAGGGTCTGCCTGCTTCAGCTGCGCATGGAGATATGCGCTGCCTTTTTCTTCTGCAATTTGCTCCAGGATAGCCCGGATATCAAGGTTATCATGAACATGAACATCACGGTTATCCGTACTGTTCGGGATATCTGACCCTTGTTTCTGCCCGGCATCTCTCATCCGGAGATTCTCCTCTGAAGAACGCTTTTTCTCTGCGGAGAATGCCTGTTCCATGGATGCCTGCTCCATGGATGTATCACGTTTCATGGACAGCAATTCCTCGACGAGAGAAATTCGGGCGGCGGAAGCGGTTTCTCCCGCAGATGACTTTACATCCGGATTGCCCGAAAAGTCAATGTCCCGCAGTAATGCCTGAACATAAAAACCGGTGCCGCCTGTAATGATGGGAATGTGTCCCCTCTCATAGATGCCCGAAAGACATTGTTCACACATCTCCTTAAATACCGCCACGCTGAACTCTTCCCAGGGTTCCAGGACATCGATCATATGGTGGGGAATCCCCTGCATTTCCGTCTGTGTAATCTTGGCGGAGCCAATATCCATGTGCCTGTAGACCTGCATGGAGTCTGCGGATATGATTTCACCGTTAACGGCTTTTGCCAGGGCGATGGACAGTTTTGTCTTTCCCACGGCTGTGGGGCCTGACAGTACGATCATCGGGCGTTTTGTTTCTGTCGTTTCTTCGTTTGCTGTTTTCTGTTCTGCTGACAATTTTACCACAGTCCCTTCTATTCCTTACCAGTTCTTTCTATATTTTGTTGAAAACATGAGCCTGAAGATTTCCTGCACATTGCACTTTGCAGAACAGGAGACACACAGTCATCCCACAATCCGCTTGAACTTCCGTTCCATCTCCGTCTTTGTCATGGTGATGATTGTAGGTCTGCCGTGAGGACAGTTATACGGATTCTCCAGCGTGAGCAGCTCGTCGATCAGCGCTTCCGCCTCCGCAACACTTAGTTTATTATTCCCTTTAACGGCAGCTTTACAGGACATGGAGGCAATTCTTTCCTCAATGACACGCAGGCTTCCGAAATTCGTTCCGTTCAAAAGGCTGTCCAGCACCTCCAGGAACATTTCCTGCTCATTGCAGCCATACAAGTCCACCGGTACACTCCGAAGGGCATATTCACTTCCGCCAAAGGCTTCGATTTCGAATCCCAACGCCGCAAAGGTATCCATATGCTCCTTCAGCACAGCCTCTTCCTGGCCGGAAAGGGTGACAATGACAGGCGGCATCAGCCCCTGGGAGAGAACATTTTTCTCATGATACCGTTTGATCAGCCTCTCATAATTGACCTTTTCATGGGCAGCATGCTGGTCGATCATCAGGAGTTTGTCCTCAAATTCGATTAGCCAGTAGGTTTCAAAAACCTGACCTATGATGCGGAAACGGCTGCGATTGTCCATAGTAAGGATTTTTTCTTCAAACAGGTTCAGTTGTTTCGCTTCTTCATCTATGTATGGTTCAGTATCGGTATCCGGTGACGGTTCCGCTGTTCCTGCCGATTCCATCCTGTCATGTCGGTCTGTGTGTAATTGGCCCAACTGCGCATCGGAAATCATTGACTGCTGCATCCTGTCAGAATCCGGTGTCAGATCACCTCCCGGCCCTGAACATATATTCGCTTCCTGGATGATTGCCTGTTCCGGCTCTTCCGCTATTTCCGAAGTTTCTTCAAAAAATGTCTCTTCCCCGGCTTCTTCTGTATCTTCCGCCTGTTCCGGCAGCGAAATGACCGATTCCGTTTTTCCCGGGTTCTGCTTTTCCGTTATGATTATATTCTCTTCAAATTTATTCCCCGGGGATTCTTTCTCTTCGAATCTATTCCCTCCGGATTCCTTCTCTTCGAATCTATTCCCTCCGAATTCCCTCTCGTCGACTTTATTCCCTTGAGCTTCCTTCTCATCGACTTTATTTCCTTTGGATTTACTCTCTTCTGATTTCGGAATTCCCGGTACGGCTTCCGTCTCTGACATATTCGATAAATTGTCGCCTTTCACACGGTTCCACACCGGATTATGGGCGAAATCCTGCTGCCTCGGACGCTCGGCAGAATATTTTGCCTCTTCCATCACCCGGTATGCATTGCTGCGTTTCTGTTCAAAAGGCTCCGGCGCGGACTGTTTTGCCCGTTCTTTTCGTTCCGCAATCCGCATTTCCCGCAGTTCTTTCTCCGAGGAAAGGGAGGCTTCCGGTATCATTTCCCGCTGCCGCAGAGCCTGACGCACAACTTCCGTCAAAAATCCGCTAAACCCCATGGCATCGCTGAACCGGACATCCATCTTCGTGGGATGTACATTCACATCCACCTTGCCAGGATCCATGGTAATGTGCAGCACACAGAGCGGAAACTTATGCTGCATCAGGTATTCCTTATAGCCTTCTTCCACGGCCCTGGCTATTACATTGCTGCGGATAAACCTTCCATTAATAAAGTATATCTCAAAATTCCGATTGGAACGTACCTGAACAGGCTTGCCAAGATACCCCTCCACACGGATGCCCTCCCGCTGCGCACTGACCGGAACCAGGGCATTGGCCACATCTCTTCCGTAAATACGGTAAATCACTTCCCTCAGGTCTCCGTTGCCGGAAGTATGAAATTTCATCTGACTGCCCAACACCAGCTTGAAGGAAATATCCGGTCTGGACAGAGCCAGATGCTCCATCAAATCCGCAATATAACCGCCTTCTGTGGCGGGCTGCTTTAAAAACTTCCGCCGGACAGGGGTATTGAAGAAAAGGTTGCGCATCAGAAATGTAGTCCCGTCAGGCGCTCCTACCTCCCCGAAATTGACTTCCCTTGCCCCCTCCAAAAGGATACGGCTGCCCGTGATGCTGTCCGGCGTCTTGGTGATAACCTCCACTTTGGAGACTGCCGCAATGCTGGAAAGCGCTTCACCGCGGAAACCAAGGCTGGAAACCCTCATCAGGTCGTCCGCATCCTCAATCTTGCTGGTGGCATGCCGCAGAAAGGCCGTGCGCAGCTGGTCTCCCCGCATGCCGGAGCCGTTGTCGGTCACACGGATGAATTCAATTCCGCCGTCCTTTGCCTCCACGGTGACGGCAGTGGCGCCGGCATCGATGGCGTTTTCCACCAGTTCCTTTACCACGCTTCCCGGGCGCTCCACGACTTCGCCGGCAGCTATCTTATCTATTGTTTCCGAATTCAGAATATGTATATCAGCCATGTTCTTTTCTCTCTTCCGAAATATTTCTGATGCAGGGTAAGCCTCCGGCACCCAAATCATCTAAAACACTTTGCTCCAAATAGCCGGATATTCCCTGCGGACAGATAGCCTTCCCTGGCTTCTCCTTTCTGAGCGCTGCCGGCATCGGGGTTCCGACCTGTGAAAGAACAAAATGCAAAAGCGCAAAAAAGAGCGCCGCCACACCATATCTGGCGGACACGCCCTTATTTTACCACATAATATGGTTATTGTAAAATTTCTTTTGGTAAATAATTACAGCCAATAATTGTAGCAACCGTAAATTGGCAACCCGGTACAAAGATGCCCCGAGAAAAAGGCGGAAACGGTATTTTTGCATGCTCCGCCTCCGGTGACTGCCGCTTTCACGGCATGTGGGAGTCGAACCCACGGCACACCCTAATCCTGGTAGAAGTAACCGTTCCCTTCGCATCGGGACATCTTACCTTATTTATCGGCTGAATAAACGCATTTATTAATACGCAGTCTCTGTCATGCCTTAGAAAATGTTTCCGTTCTGTTCTATCCGCCCGGTACGCTCATCATATTCCCTGTCTCCCTCACGCCATACGGTGACGGAAGTGATATTCCCCAGCCTGTCTCTCTGTACGGAAATGTCTGCTGCACCTTCTGTCCTGGACTGATAGGAGCCCAGCATTTTATCCTCATATGTACGAATCTGCTGTCCCTCATAGAGCCAGAATCCGTCTGTCCCCGGTGTAAGGAAATGCCTCCAAATAACCTACGCAAGTCTGTTGCAGTATCTACAGATTTTATCAGGTTTACTCTAAACAAAATGCGTAGGTTATTTTCCGGCAGTTCCTAAGTCCCCAGGGTTCATATTCCGCTTCCACCTCTTCCCTGCTCATGCACAGTTTCAGTTCCACGATAAAAGCCCCTTTTTCTACCCCGAATTCCTCCCCGAGCGCCGCTGTACACTCATATTCTGCGTCTGAAGCTGAAAGTCCGCAGAGCCTTCTTCTACTCCTGTACTTTCTTCAATAAATGTAGTTGAATTATCCATGGAGACATCTGTGCCGACTGCGCCTTCGCTCATCCCCTCCGATACAAACGCATCATAATGTGCAACCACCTGTTCCATCGCAGTGTTTCCTGCTTTTTTCAGAAACGGATTATCCGGAAACAAGCCGGCTAAAATGGAAGCTGACGGCACCGGAAGGCTTAGAGGGCTGCTGACGGAAAAGGGAACCAGCAACCGCAAAAGCACCACTCCCCAGAGCACCGGAAACACAAATTTCGGCAGTCTTTCCTTCAAAAACGCCCGCAGCAAAAGTACAATTACAATCATGATACTTCCATACAACGCCATATAATAAAACGGCATATTCAATCCAAAATGCAGCATTTATTTCGCCTCCTCTATCATGCGGGCAAGCCGGGCGGCCTCCGCCTCCGATATACCCTGATTTTTTAAAAACGATGAAAAAAACAATTCGCTGGAGCCGCCGAACATTTTATCGATAAGCTGCTCCGTCTCACTTTGGGCCACCTCATCCCTGGTGACAAGAGGGGTACAGACGAAGCCCGGCTCCCCACGCTCCACAGCCCCTTTCTCTATGCACTTCTTGATGACGGTATACGTGGTATTCTTGTTCCAGCCGATACGCGCGGACAGAACATCCACGATATCTTTCGCAGATTTCGGCCCCTGCTCCCACAGAACTTCCATGACCTTTAATTCTGAATCAAAAAGTTTTCCATTCATAGACTTTCCTTTCCTGTATCTCTCTGCTTTTTGTTCCTTATTCTATATGGTAAAAGAACATGGGACTATCGCAATAGTCTGACGTCATATACAGACTATCACAATAGTCCGATCATGTCAATGGTAAAATGAAAATTATATCCGGTCAGGCATCATATAGACATCATATTCAGGCCTGGCCGGATGATTGAACCTGCAAAACAGCAGGATATACCTGCCCGGGGCACGCAAAAAGCCGTCGGGAGATGACTGCATTCCTGCAATATACACTGTGTTATATGGATACTTACAACCATATACAGTATACGAATGTCATCTCCCGACGGCCTCTCTTTTTAGTCGTCTTTATTTACATATTTCCTTATTTCTGTGCTGTTCCGGTCCACCGTTCTGCACCGCCCCGGCTGCCGGGGTACCGTTCGAGGTTTTTGCTCCCTGCCCTCTTATCCGCAGATTTTGTTCTCAAAATTTCTCATACTTATCCTGCCGTTTCCATCAGATATCCCGCCTCAAAAGCTTTGCGGTTTATCTCCACGGTCTTAGGCGGAACGGTCTTTTCCAATACCTCAAGCCATGCTTCCCTGTCGAAGCCTATATATCTGGCAGCCGCGCCTAAAACCACTACATTAAAGGCTTTGGGAGCGCCCATTTCCAGAGCTGTCCTGGTGGCCTCCACCACAACGGTTTTTCTTGCGGCCCGCAGGGTATCCAGTATGTTCTCCGGATACGCAGCAGCTCCCGTCACCACCGTGATAGGATCAATGCGCCAGTCATTGACGATGGCCACACCGTCTTTTTTCAGAAAATGCAGATAGCGCAGCGCCTCCAGTCGTTCAAATGCAATCAGCACATCGGCACAGCCCTCCTCCACGATCGGCTCCGCCACCTGCTCCCCATACCGCACAAAGGTCACCACACTGCCTCCCCGCTGGGCCATTCCGTGAACCTCGGACAGCTTCACATCATATTCTCCGTGAATCGCCAGATTTCCCAGTATCCGGCTGGTCAGGAGCGTGCCCTGTCCGCCTACGCCTACAATCATTATATTTTTCACGCTCATGCGTACAATCCTCCTAATTTAGTCGCTGCGCGACGGATCTAAAGGATAAATCCTCTTCGAAACTTTATCTCTAATGAAACCGCTGCACAACAGAACGAAAGGATAAACCTTCGGTACATCACGCCTTCCGTCTCGTCTCTATGGCGTCAAATTTACACAGTTTTTCACATAGTCCGCAGCCATTGCACATGGTTTCGTCGATAGAAATCGTCCCATCCGCGTTTCTGGTCAGCGCGGGACAGCCCGGACGCAGGCATGCACCGCATTTTTTACATTTTTCCGGAATGGGCACACACTTGTCAGGGAATGTGACTCCCTTGAGCAGTACACAGGGTGCCTTGGTGATAATAACCGACACCGCATCCCGCTGTGTCTCCCTGCGGAAAGCTTCCGTGAGGCCGTCCAGGTCAAAGGCGCTGATTTCATATACATGCTCGATTCCAAGGGAACGGCACAGCCGGGTGATGTCGATTGCCGGAACCGTCTCTCCTTTCAGTGTCTTGCCTGTAGCCGCATGGTCCTGATGTCCCGTCATGCCGGTAGTGGAATTATCCAGGATTACCACCGTCCCGCAGGACTGGTTGTACACCATGTTCATCAGGGAATTGATTCCTGTATGCATAAACGTGGAATCTCCGATTACTGCCACCCAGTTCCGGATATATTCCTTCCCTCGTGCTTTCTCCATCCCATGCAGAGTACTGATGCTGGAGCCCATACAGATGGTGGAGTCCACCACACTCAGAGGCGCAACCGCTCCGAGAGTATAACAGCCGATGTCTCCCGCCGCATGAATCTTCAGCCGGTTCAGCACGGAATATACGCTGCGGTGAGGACAGCCTGGACAGAGAATAGGCGGTCTGGCAGGTACCTGGGCAGCCGCTTCCATACTGCATTCCCGGCCCAGAACACGTTCCCTGAGCATGGCGGCGCTGTACTCTCCCTGAACCGTGAAAATCTCCTTGCCCACAGCCTTCTGAATGCCCCAGGATTTCACCTGTTCTTCAATCACGGGCTCCAGTTCCTCAAATATGTACAGCTTATCTACTTTCGACGCAAATTCTTCTATCAGCTTTCTCGGAAGAGGATGCACCAGTCCAAGCTTCAGAACGCTGGCATCCGGCATGGCCTCCCGTACATACTGATACGGAATTCCACTCGTGATAAAGCCCACGGACAAATCCCGATATTCTGTGCGGTTTATATCCAGCGTACAGGCATCCTCCGCCATTTTTTTCATGCGCTCTTCCACGAACACATGCCTTTTGATGGCATTCCCCGGCATCATCACATATTTGGCGATATTTCGTTCATACGGAAGCACTTCCCTCTCTGTCCGCTCTTCCAGATCCACGATGCCCTGGGAATGGGAGAGCCTGGTGGTGGAGCGCACCATCATGGGAGTATCGTAACGTTCGCTCAGTTCGAATGCACGTTTCGTGAATTCCTTTGCCTCTGCACTGTCCGACGGCTCCAGTACGGGAATCATGGCGGCTCTGGCCACCATCCGGCTGTCCTGCTCGTTCTGAGAGCTGTACATACCGGGGTCATCTGCCGCCACTACCACCATACCGCCGCCCACGCCTGTATAAGCTGCCGTAAAAAGCGGGTCCGCCGCCACATTTACCCCCACATGCTTCATGCAGCACATGGAACGTGCTCCCGCGATGGAAGCGCCAATTGCCACCTCTGCCGCCACTTTCTCATTGGGGGACCACTCCGCATAAACCTCATCGTACTTTGCAATTGCCTCACTGATTTCCGTGCTGGGTGTGCCGGGATAAGCCGCCGATACTTTTACGCCCGCCTCATAGGCACCTCTCGCTATGGCTTCGTTGCCAAGCAGTATTCTCTTCTCTGACACGTTTGCTCCTCCTGTCTCAGTTCTGCAGCAGTTCCGTACGACACCGGAGTCCAGGCAACGGACGGAACTGCTGCTGTTTTTTCCATATATGTCTGCAGCCGTATCAGGCACAGGCATATGCTGTTTTTAACAAAAAGGTGTAAAGCCATATTAATTCAAGAACGACTTTACACCTTACTTTATCATTCCTAACAGATTGCTCTTTTCAATGTTTTCATTATAACAACCAATTCTCAAAGTGTAAAGCCTTTATTCCGTTGACACCCTGAAATCAGCTTTTCTGCTTATAGGTACCGCAGTCCAGATGCCGGTATGCCAGTTCCGTGGCCACTCTGCCCCTGGGGGTACGGTTCAGAAGCCCGTTTTTGATCAGATACGGCTCGTAGACATCCTCTATGGTTCCCGCATCCTCTCCGATGGCAGCGGCAAGGGTATCCAGTCCCACAGGCCCGCCGTCGAATTTCTCTATCATGGTCTGCAGTATATTCCTGTCGATATGATCCAGTCCCAGCTTGTCCACATCCATCAGGTCCAGGGCAGTACGAGCCACTTCCTCCGTAATGATGCCGTCATACTTCACCTGGGCAAAGTCACGCACCCTCTTTAAGATACGGTTGGCAAGCCTGGGCGTTCCCCGGCTTCTGCGCGCCATCTCAAGCGCACCGCCCGGCTCGATTTCCACTCCCAGAATTCTGGCAGAATGAAGAATAATCATCTGCAGTTCTTCCACCGTATAGAATTCCATATGATAAATCATGCCGAATCTGTCCCGCAGCGGCGCAGTCAGAAGGCCTGCCCTGGTGGTAGCACCCACCAGAGTAAATCTGGGCAGTTCCAGACGCACGGAGCGTGCCGTGGAGCCTTTCCCGATCATAATGTCGATACAATAATCCTCCATGGCCGGATACAGCACTTCTTCTACCTGCCGGTTCAGGCGGTGTATCTCATCCACGAAAAGCAGGTCGCCTTCCTCCAGATTATTGAGGATTGCCGCCATTTCTCCCGGCTTCTCAATGGCAGGGCCGCTGGTCACTTTTAAATGGGTACCCATCTCATTGGCAATGATGCCTGCCAGAGTGGTTTTCCCCAATCCGGGCGGCCCGTAGAAAAGCACATGGTCCAGTGCGTCTCCCCGGAGTTTCGCCGCTTCTATGTATATCTTAAGATTTTCCTTTACTTTGGATTGACCGATGTAGTCATCCAGTTTCTGTGGCCGAAGGGAACCTTCTATTTTAATATCCTCTTCGGTAATATTTGTCTCAATCATTCGCTTGGGCATGTTTTTATAACCTTATCTGTTTTTATTTGTTATGCTTCCCTGCAATGCTTCAATGCAATCATGTATTAACCTGCAGTACTTTATATCAGGTGACTGACACTCCGTATCTCCTCCAGAATATGACCGATATTTCCCCTTCCGGCATATCTGCTCAAATTGAAGAAATCTTCGTCAAGGCCGGACCAGTACAATTCATTCTCATCACCATGTACTTCCACCGGATGCTTCAGCTACCCCGCATATACCTCCAGATGCCAGCCAGTTGTCTCCCGTCAGGACATCAGAACATTTTCTTCAAAGCAGCCTTCAGCACTGTGCCGGAATCCATTGTCTCGATGCCCTCGATGGAATTGACTGCTTTCACCGCCTCCGCATTTCCATAACCAAGGGATACAAGCGCTTCCACTGCTTCCTGCTTCTGGGGACTGTCCACTGTTCCGACATTGGCAGCCCGGGCGCTCTCAATTTCTTTCCCGATTATGGTATCGTCTATCTTAATCTTGTCTTTCAGTTCCAGAATCAGCCGCTCCGCTGTCCTGGCGCCGATTCCCGGCGCTTTGGTGATGGCTTTCACATCCCCGGACATAATGGCAAAACGCAGTGAATCCGCATCCAGAACAGAGAGGATGGCAAGCGCGCCCTTTGGTCCGATGCCGCTTACCGTAATGCATCTTTTGAATATCTCCAGATCATTTTTAGACAAAAAACCGTATAGTTGTATTGCATCTTCCCGTACATTGGTGTAGGTATACAGTTTTACCTTTTCTCCGATGCCGGGAAGCTTTGCCGCTGTATCCGCGGAAATTTTTACGTTATATCCCATACCGCCCACGTCGATGACGGCGTTGTCTTCGGCAATGTCGTCCACGATTCCTTTTACATATGCTATCATACTGCACCCTTCCCTGAGTATTCTTTCTCTGTTTTCTGTTACTGTTTCCCTGTTTTCTGTTTCCGGTTGACCTGTATGCGCCGTTCCGCAGCCCCCGTAAGGCTGATGGCGCTTTCCGCTCCCCTGGCTGCCCCCGGGTCACTTCTCTATACTATGGGGTTTCTGCAGGCCGGATTCCTGGCGTCCCGCCTGATAAGCCGGCGTATTTATTATGTGTATTTGCAGGGCAGTATCTCAGGCTTCCGTCATATCCCGTCCCCGGCTGCTCCAACCTGCATGAGAACAGGTAATAAAGGAACTGCCCGGGAGCTCATTCGATTCCCGGGTCCTTCTTCAACAGCTTCCGGAACACAATCACAAAACACACCAGATGCACCGCAAAGGTCAGCCCCCAGCTGATGGGATAGGAAAAATACAGACATTCCAGTGTGCGATAGCTCTGAAAAATGGTATAAATCCAGACCACCCGCAGCAGACATGCCCCTGTCAGTGACACCAGCATGGGCATAATGGCATATCCCATTCCACGCAGCGCCCCCACAGCCACATCCATCATACCACATAAAAAGTACGGTGTACAGATAATACGCATACGCAGGATGCCGTATTCGATAACCTCCGGATCTACGGTATACAACTTCAGCAGAGTTCCTCCGAACAGATATGCCACATTCCCCATCAATGCGCCCACAACTACTACCATCACTTCACATATCAACAATACTTTCCGAATTCGCTTATACTTCCGGGCACCATAGTTCTGGCCGCTGAAGCTGATGGCAGCCTGATGAAAGGCATTCATGGCCGTGTATACAAAGCCCTCTATATTACTGGCAGCCGTATTTCCCGCCATGGCAACAGAGCCGAAGCTGTTCACCGAGGACTGGATAAGCACATTGGAAATGGAAAAAAGCGCACCCTGCATTCCCGCCGGGACACCTATCTGAACCATCTTGAGCAGCTTATCAGGCACAATCCTGATTCCCTGCAGTTCCAGCCGGTAGGCGCTGTCAGTACGTATCAGGCACCGTACCACCAGTGCCGCGGAAATTGCCTGGGAAACCACTGTCGCCGTGGCAACCCCTGCCACACCCATTGAAAAGGTAATCACAAAAATCAGATTCAGTACTACATTCGCTACTCCCGCTATCAGCAGATAATAGAGAGGCCTTTTGGTATCTCCTACAGCCCGCAGGACGGCACTTCCGAAATTATAGACCATCATAAACGGCATACCGGCAAAATAAATCCGCATATAAAGTACGGAATGATTTATTACATCCTCCGGCGTCCCCATCCAGCCAAGCGCAGGTTTCGAAAGGAAGAATCCCAGAAAAATTAAAATGACACCCCCGGCTACGGCAGTGCCAATCGCTGTCTGCACCGTCTCTTTCAGCTCTTCGTCCTGCTTCGCCCCATAAAATCTGGCTACAAGCACATTGGCTCCCACCGAAAGTCCGATAAAGAGATTTACGATCAGATTAGTCAGAGAACTGGTGGAGCCAACCGCCGCCAGAGCCTCATTCCCGGCAAAACGCCCCACCACCACGATATCCGCCGCGTTAAAAAGAAGCTGCAGGATTCCCGACAGCATCAAGGGGATATAGAATATCATGATTTTACCTAAAAGCGGGCCGTTGCACATGTCTATCTCATATTTTTTTGACTGTTCCTTCTCCATAATTTTTCCCAATTCCTTTCCCGGTTCCATTCACCGGATATTTCCTCCCAAATCATTGGCTTCTCCTGTTCACTGAATTCCCCTCTGCTGCTTCTTCTGTCCGGAAACAGCAGTACGCAAAGCGGGAAAAAGAGCCCCGCAGCCCTACACACTGTATTCTGCGAAGCCCTTATTTCCCCCTATTCATGGCATCTCAAATCTTTTGGTGTTAGTCAACATCTGTGTTGGTATGTACATTTCCTGCGATTATGAACACCGAAATATCAGCTTTTGTATGTTGCACCAACACACTTATTGACTAACACCAATCTTTTACTTGCTGTTAATATAATTAATCAATCCTTCCGAAGCGATAATCTTCTGCATAAACTCCGGAAATGCCTGTCCCTGGAAGCTGGTTCCTTTCGTCACATTGGTAATGACGCCGGAATCGAAATCCACTTCAACCTCGTCTCCGGCTTCGATTCCCCGGCATGCCTCCGGGCATTCGATGATGGGCAGGCCGATATTGATGGCATTTCTGTAGAAAATTCTGGCAAAGGTCTCCGCTATGACACAGCTGACACCGGCAGCCTTGATGGCGATGGGGGCATGCTCTCTGGAAGAGCCGCAGCCGAAATTCTTCTCCGCAACGATAATGTCGCCTTTCTTCACTTTCTTAATGAAATCTGCATCAATATCCTCCATACAGTGTACTGCCAACTCCGCAGGGTCGGAACTGTTTAAGTACCTTGCAGGAATGATTACATCCGTATCTACATTATCACCATATTTAAAGACTGTTCCTTTTGCGTTCATATTTTCCTTCATTCCATAACATTGTTTCATTTGTACAAAAACAAGATATGGAATGCTCCTTTCCCTCTATATTAAGAAAATTATGTATATCAAATGGATTACAAATCATCCGGCTCTGAAATCACACCCGTAACCGCACTGGCTGCCGCAACCGCCGGGCTGGCCAGATAAATCTCGGAAGTCACATGTCCCATGCGGCCCACAAAATTGCGGTTGGTAGTGGATACACAACGCTCGCCTTCTGCAAGGATTCCCATATATCCGCCCAGGCAGGGGCCGCAGGTCGGTGTACTGACAATGGCGCCCGCTTCAATAAAGGTCTTCAAAAGGCCCTCTTCCATGGCCTGCATGTAGATGGCCTGGGTAGCCGGAATCACGATACAGCGCATTCCTTTTGCCACATGGCGCCCTTTCAATACCTCTGCAGCAGTCCTCAGGTCGTCCAGGCGCCCGTTGGTACAGGAACCGATTACAACCTGGTCAATGGCGATTTTCTCCATCTGGCGGATTTCATCGATGGTATGGGTATTTTCCGGAAGGTGCGGGAAGGCAACCGTAGGGCGCAGCGCACTCAGGTCAATAGTGTACTCCGCATCGTAGACAGCATCCGCATCTGCTTCGTATATCTTGTACGGTTTATCGGAATGCTCCTTCATATAGTTTTCCGCCAGCTTGTCGACAGGGAAGATACCGTTCTTTCCGCCGGCTTCGATTGCCATGTTCGCAATGGTAAAGCGGTCATCCATGGAAAGATTTGCAATGCCGTCTCCCACGAATTCCATGGACTTATACAATGCCCCGTCCACGCCGATCATCCCTATAATATGTAAAATCACATCCTTGCCGCTGACCCACTTTGCAGGCTTTCCGGTGAGAATGAATTTGATGGCCGCAGGCACCTTGAACCATGCCTTGCCGGTAGCCATTCCGGCCGCCATATCCGTGCTGCCCACGCCTGTGGAAAAGGCCCCCAGCGCACCGTAAGTACAGGTATGGGAATCCGCGCCGATGATCACATCCCCTGCTACAGTGAGGCCTTTCTCGGGAAGCAGCGCATGCTCGATACCCATCTCGCCTACTTCGAAATAGTTGGTAATCTCATTTTTACGGGCAAACTCCCTGACACATTTACAGTGCTCCGCAGATTTGATATCTTTATTCGGTACAAAATGGTCCGGCACCAGAGCGATTTTATCCTTGTCGAACACGCCCTTTACCTGAAACTTGTCCATCTCCTTGATTGCCACGGGACTGGTAATATCATTGCCCAGTACCAGGTCAAGATCCGCCTCGATAAGCTGCCCTGCCTGAACCTGTTCAAGTCCTGCCGCAGCGGCCAGAATCTTCTGTGTCATTGTCATTCCCATATCCATTAACCCTGCCTTTCATCAAATGTCTGTGTTTTATCATAACACAATTACCTGTATTGTTCAAATAGAAAATTTTACGCCCTCGTCGCCTCAATCCTGTCAAACAGCCTTGCGCACTCCAGCGTATCCTTCCAGGGAACCACCAGACTTTCACTGTCATTTCTGCATATCGTACCTTTCTATCATACACTCATGTTTTTTTGACTCAGCATCGTAATTAATCCCAACCAGAAGGATATCGCTTCCATACCCTTCAAAAACCTGCGGATACTTCTTTTCCTTAATCTGGCTGATTGCTCCATCCGCTGTCTTATTCCACTTTAATTCAATGAGAAGAATCGGCATGGGCGAATGCTTTTTGGGCAGATAAACGACATCCGCATATCCGGTTCCTGAAGGCAGTTCCTGTATCTCTTTATATTCTCCGATACAGCTGATGTATGCAAAACGTATCACACTCCGAAGAGCCTGTTCATTGTTATAAAAAAGGGGCGCTGTCTGCGCACTGTGTATCTCTTCTATGGCGGCAGCAACTTTTTCTCCGTCCATATTCAGAGTATGCTTTAATAATAAATCCGATTCCCTGATCAAACTGACCAGCTCATTACGCTTACTGTTTTTTATCGCCCGAATAAACTCAAGCCGGATTTCCTCATTGGGAATGCTGACTGTCTCTGCCTCCTCATCATATGCCAGATACCCCAGATGCACTAAAAGCGTAAGCACATCATCCCTGCTCTGTATACTTGTCATATCATTCTGGAATGCAGCCGTATCAATGGAACAGTGTACTCCTCCGGTCAGTTGAGCCACCGATTCTTTCAATCCATCCATATCCATATCAATATATATCCGCAATGACTCATATGTCTCTGTTTTTGTCCAATAGGAACCGATTTTTCTCTTCCGAATGGCGTTCACTACAGAGTTTGGATTATACACAGATTTGATTCCAGAGAACGAATAACCATCATACCACCGTTTCATTTCCATGTAATCCATATCGCATTTCCGGCAAAGTCCCCTGACTTCCTGCTCTGTAAATCCCACATATTCTTCCAGTTCTCCCTGGTCAAGCATGGAATATTCTACAAAATCCGTCATGGCAGAATGCGTTCCGTATTTCTTGATGGGCAAAATTCCTGTCATATAGACGGCCTCGATTATTTTATCCGTGACAGGGCTCTTAAACAATCCCCGCAACAGCTGAATATACTCCTTCTGTACAGCCTCATCTCTTTCAGCTTCCCGAAAAAGGGCATCCCATTCGTCGATAATAAAAATAAACTTATTCCCTGTGGCTTCCCTGACTTTAAACAATATTGTCACCAACGAATCTTCATCCTGTCTTTCAATCACTGGATATTCCCTGACAAGCTCCTGAATGACCTGCTTTTGAATATAAGGTACCATATTTTTCATGTCAGAATGCAGTTCAAAAATGAACCTGGTAATATCCAGATATATCACATCATATCTGTTTAAATACTTTTCATAGGAAGAATCTTTCGTAATCTTCAACCCTTCAAACAACTTTCCGGAATCACAGCTTTTGTCATAATATGCGCAGAGCATCTTGGCCGCGTAAGATTTTCCGAACCTTCTGGGACGGCTTACACATGTCAGCTTTCTCATTGTCCCCAGAGTTTCGTTTATAAAAGAAATCAATCCTGTCTTATCGACATATAGCTCTTTCCTGATCGCCTGAAATCCGTCATTTCCCACATTTAAATACTGGCCCATCCCGGTTCCTTTCCGCCGCTTTGCTTCATTTCCTGCATTTTTCTTTCCCTTTGCAGAAGCGTTTGCGTATAGCACAAGCAGAAAATGAACATGCATATGAGTGTAAGAAAGTGTCTCCCAATTTTTCCGACAATTCCTAAAAGAGTGGATTTTAACATGTAAACTACATATCAAATCCACTCTTTCCATAAAAATCCACCTTATTTCTCTACCGTAGACAAAATCAGACTCATATTCCCGTTCATTTCCACTTTACCATATCCATTAGGAATAATGAAATGATCGCCCTTGTGTACTTCCGCTCCGTCCACGCTGCCCTCTCCTTCCAGCACGGACGCCGCCAGGAAGGGATAGTTTTGCTCAAATGCTGCGCTGCCGTTTACATCTATCTTAAAGACCGTATATTTCTCACAGGTATAAATCTGATTTAACGCATTCACCAGCAAACCGGAGACGGACTCTACGCTTTCCTCTGCGGATTTCGCAGGCACCGTGATGACATCCAGGCTCTTGTCAATATGAAGCTCACGGGGCTTCCCGTTCTGGAGGCGGCCGTAGTCATAGAGCCGGTACGTAATGGCGCTGTTCTGTTGGGTCTCCAGGATTAAGGTATCCGCTTTGATCGCATGCACGGTCCCCGGGTCAATCTGGATAAAATCTCCCTTGTGGATGGGAATCTCACGGATCAGCTCCTGCCATCTTTCCTCCGCAACCATTTCCTTTAATTCTGTCTCCGTCTTCGCATTATGGCCGATTACTATGGTTGCGTCCTCATTACAGTCCATGATATACCAGCACTCTGTCTTGCCCAGGCTGCCGTTTTCATTCTCCCGGGCGTAAGCATCGTCCGGATGTACCTGGATGCTCAGGTCATCCTGTGCATCGATGATCTTCGTCAACAGCGGATACCTGTCGTACTGCAGGTTTCCGAACAGCTCCGGATGCTCTGCCCAGAGTTCCGACAGCTTCTTTCCCTGGTATTCGCCGTTCCGTATGGTTCCGTCCCCTTCCGGATGGGCGGAAATTCCCCAGCATTCGCCGATGTCGTTTCCCTCCACAGGATATCCGAATTCTTCCCTTAATTTAACGCCGCCCCAGATATTATGCTTACATACCGGAACTAAAAAAAGCAGTTCTTTTCCATCTTTTCTCATAAAATCTTCCTCGTCCCTTCCAGGTTATTTATACGCGCCGGTGAAGGCTTTCTGCCTGAACCGACCGCAGCGGCTGCTTTCCGACAATCCTTCAGTCATTAAAGCGCATCCAACCCCAGTTTTATTGCCCCCATGATCCCGGGGTCCTCGCCCAGAGCGGGAGGTACGATATATTCGTCGATGTGTTCCAGGATCATCTTATGAGAGACATAGCCGTTCAGCAGGCGCAGTACCTCTTTCCTCACCATTCCGAACAGCTTCTGCTGATGCATGATCCCGCCCCACAGGATGATTTTCTGGGGAGAATATACCATAATATAATCTGTAATTGCCTGTGCAATATAGTATGCTTCCAGCTCCCAGACTTCGTCTCTGTCAGCCAGTTCGATTCCCTTGCTGCCCCAGCGCTCTTCCACAGCAGGTCCGGATGCCAGCCCTTCAATGCAGTTTCCATGGAAAGGACACTTTCCCTTATAGGTATCTTTCGGATGCCTTTCGATCAGGATATGTCCCCCTTCCGGGTGAACCAGGCCGTGAAGCAGTCCGCCGTTCACATAGACACCCACGCCTACACCGGTGCCTATCGTAATATAGATCGCGCTATCCGCTCCTTTGGCTGCCCCCCAGGTCACTTCTCCCAGGATCGCGCCGTTTACATCCGTATCAAAGCCGACCGGCACATTCAGGGCTTTCCGGAAGGTCCCTGCCACATCGCAGTACTCCCATCCTGCCTTCGGGGTCTTTGTAATATACCCGTAGGTTTCCGATGCCTTATTCAAGTCCAGCGGGCCGAAACATCCTATCCCAAGGGACTGAATGTCCCAGTTCTTATAGTAGCCAATCATCTCCTCAAATGTCTCTTTGGGCTGTCTGGTCGGAAAAGAAACTCTGTCCTTGATCACCCCGTTTTCATCTCCTACAGCGCAAACCATTTTGGTGCCGCCTGCCTCGATTCCTCCGATTAACATCGCGTCCGCTCCTCCTTATTTTAAGTTCCGTATCTGTCCTGATGATGCCCATTTTCCGGGAAGCATTTCCGGCCGCAAGGGCATGCGTCCGTTAATCCTTCCGGGCATCATCGGGACAGATACTGTTTTAAGTTCCGTATCTGTCCTGATGATGCCCATTTCCTGGGAAGCACTTCCGGCCGTAGGGACATGTGTCCGTTCATCCTTCCGGACAGATGGTATTTTAGTTTATTATACACTAAATGTTCCGCAATTGGTAGTCCTAAAGTGATTTTTGCATTTCACTTTACCCACTTTACACTGCCGGTAAGATACCATGAAAGCGCCGGCGTACAATAAAAGTTCTCCGACTATGCAATGCCGGAAAGATGAAGTGCATCACTGTAAATCCTGACGGTCTGAAGTATAAAACATCATCTGCGCCATGTATTCTTCCGAAAAGAAAGGATTGACGGACAACTGGATTTCTTTTGCATCGTCTGCATACTTTTTACAGGCTGCGCGATATTCCTGGTTCAGCAGCAGCATGGCGGCTCCGCTCAGGGCGGCATTGCCGATGACACGGACTCTGGGTACCAGCCCGGCGGGGATCAGCCCTATCCGTCCGGCATTTTTCACATTCAGATAGCTGCCGAAACCGCCGGCGATCAGCAGGTTTGAGACTTCCCCGCAATCAATGTCCGCCATATGGAGCAGCGTCCGGATACCCGCATGAATCGCGCTTTTGGCAAGCTGCACCATCCGCACATCCTTTTGGGTAACGGCTACGGAAGGGGCTATTGAAATGCTTTCCTCTTCCATATACCCGGTCTCGTCAATCTGTCCGCTTTCCAGCAGACAGGCAAGGGCGTCCACAATACCGCTTCCGCAGATTCCTTCCGCGGCGCCTTCTCCGATCACATGGATCCCCAATTCATTGCCCTGAAGGAACACCTGGTCTATGGCGCCGTTTTTCCCCTGCATTCCCTGAGAAATTCCGGCGCCTTCAAAAGCCGGTCCCGCGGCAGCGGAACAGACATAAAGCCGCCCGTTTTGCAGCAGCGCCATCTCTCCGTTGGTTCCGATATCTGTCAGCATCTGTATGCCGGATCCATCGTAAATGCCCGATGCCAGCAGCGCCGTAACCAGGTCTGCGCCGACAAAAGCCGATATGCAGGGCGGCAGATAAACTCCTGTCCCGGGTGCCACGGCAGTAAACCTCAAAGCGCCGGCTTCCATCGTCTCGCCGAATCTCCGCTGTACCGCAAACGGCGCATGGGACAGAGGCTCCGTTGAGGTTTCCGTGAGAAGGTGAAGCATCACTGTATTTCCCGTGATCACCAGTCCGTCTATCTCCCGGCTATGTATGCCTGCCGTCTCAGACAACTGAAGCAGAAGTTCGTCAACAGCCTTACAGACAGCCGCTGCCAGCTCCCGCCCTGCGCCCCTCAGCGCCGCATCCATCCTTGAGATAACATCCGCCCCCCATCCTGCCTGGGGATTCCGGCTGCTGGCCTGGGCAAGCAGATTTCCTTTCCTGTCATACAGACAGGCGGCCAGCGTGGTAGTTCCGATATCTACCGCGCACCCGTAAGCGGTAAAAGCCGGCTGCAGCCGGACCTGAGGCATATCTCCCCGGATACGGATCTGCGCTTCCTTCTCTCCGGTAATACATACGCCGCAGTCACCCTCTATCACTGTCATACAAGCCAGACGGATTCCCTGCGCAGTCTCGTTCCGGGAAAGGTAACGTTTCTCGCGTTCCGTCAGCGGGTTCAGAGCGCCCCGGGCGGTCACTTTGCATTTTCCGCATCTCCCCTGTCCTCCGCAGGGCATCCCCAGTTTTTCTTCCCGCGCCAGCAATGTGCCCAGCCGTGTGCCGGAAGGTACCGTATAAGGTACGTCATTGATCGTCACAACAGGCATTTTTCTTCCATTCCTTTCTTTCCTGTGCTTTATCCTGGTGGTAAATACAGCATTTTGTTAAGAAAAACCTGCCTATTATTGTATTGCGTTCCGCACTTGTCGTCAAGCAAAACATTGGTCAGTAAACAACCATTTTCAAGCCGTTGTCCTTATTTTCCGTTTTGCGCTTGTCATGCCGCGCGTTGGCGCTCATCCATTTTTTCTAATCCCACAAAATTCTCCCGGACCGTGAGTATAAATTATAACAATACATTTCTGCCGCTTCATCCCCGTAAGGTATGCCCGGACAAGCAGAAACACATATCTTAGAGAACGAAGCTCGGAACAGTCTATACCCGCAGTCATTTCACAGCTTCTGGCTGAAAATACTCTTATACCCCTCGCCGTATATCTCCGTAGCGCTGGTGATGATGGTAAATGCCTTCGGGTCTTCCTGGCGCACAATTTCCTCCAGTTTCGGTGAGAGGGGTTTTTTTACAACGCACAGGATTACATTCTTGTTCATGCCGCTGTATGCCCCCTGGCCGGAGATGTAGGTAGCGCTGATATCAAGTTCCTCCAGCAGCCGTCTCCCGATTTCCTGGTGTTGATCGCTGATGATAAAGAACATCTTGGCGCCGTCTCTTCCGTACAATACCACATCCAGAAGGACGGAGTTGATAAATACCACCAGCCCCGCGTACAGCGCAGTGTCAATATCTTTGAATACAAATGCAGAGGCCGTCACGATCACCGCATCCGTCAGCAGAAAGAGCAGTCCGGTTTTCAGATGCGGAAGCCTGAGACGCAGAAGCTTGATAATGATATCCGTCCCGCCGGAGGTGGCGCCTGCCTTGAATACCATTCCCAGGCTCACAGCCATCAGAGAGCCGCCTGCCAGCGCCGCCAGAAGGGGATCCCTGGTCAGAGCTCCCAGTGGTGCCAGAAAATTGGTAAAGCCGGACATCAGCAGCGTACAGTACAGAGTTGAAAGAATAAAACGCCACCCGAATTTCCACATTCCCATTACCAGTATCGGAATATTGACGGCAAACATCCAGGTACCCGTTTCCAGGCCCGTTATCCGGTTCAGGATAATAGCAATGCCGGTGACTCCGCCGGGGGCCAGGGAATTCGGATCCAGAAACAGGCTGACGGAGACGGAGTAGATTGCCGCGGCCACTGTGATCCACAGATAGTCAATTCCTCTGCGTTTTAATGTCTTTTTTTCTTCATATCGAATTTCGTTTTGCTGCTCTTTGCTGATTTTCATATTTGGGGACACACTTTCCTGTTATCTGAATTCTATCAGGCACTTAACAATGAAATCTTTGGAAAAATGGCAAAATTCCAGTTCTGGCTTATCCAGGTCAGGAGCTGTGGGGAAATAACCGATACAACTCCTTACAGGCGAAACTGGTTGCAGACCAGGCTTCCACACGTCCGGCTGCCCCGTCATGGAGGATGGCTCCCTCAACAGTTGCATTCACGCATTTAAGGGAGCCGGCTGTCCCGTCATATAGGATGCCTGCTTCCTCACTAAGGCACAGACGTTTTGACATAAACTACCCTCTATTATAGGCAAAAAAACTTATTTTCACACACGCAAGTTCTGCGGACAGGTCTGTAACCGGGGCAGGCTGTCCCGGGATCCGCAGAATAAAACCACCCATAAATAACATGCCCAAATGAAAGAAGGATCTCAACTCAAACAGGTTATTATATGGGTGATTTATACTCACGATCCAAAACATTCGCCAGATGAAATATATAACCGGCGGGCACTGCTGCAATGCGGGACAGGAAGCGGCAAATGATCGCGCTCACAGGTATAAATACATTCCTGCCTGAACGCCCGCATCATCAGAAGCTGGAATTCACCTGCCTGGGTTTGTATCCGGCTTCCTCAAGTGAAGTCATGATCTGGTTCTTATGCTCCGTTCCGAATGCTTCCATGGTAATACGCAGTTCCACGGCTGTATTCCGGTTCGTGGTAACGAACTGATTGTGCTCCAACTCCACCACATTTCCGTTTGCCTTGGCGATAATACCGGAAACCTTATACAACTCACCGGGCTTATCCGGCAGGAGAATGGAAACTGTGAAGATCCTGTCTCGCATGATCAATCCCTGCTGAACCACGGAGGACATGGTGGTCACGTCCATATTTCCGCCGCTCAGGATAGAGACCACTTTTTTCCCCTTCACATCCAGATGCTTTAAGGCCGCAACCGTCAAAAGACCAGAATTTTCCACGATGATCTTGTGATTTTCAACCATATCCAGGAAGGAGACTACAAGCTCGTGGTCTTCCACCGTGATGATGCCGTCCAGGTTCTTCTTGATATAAGGGAACAGTTTGCTGCCGGGGGTCTTAACCGCCGTACCGTCCGCAATTGTGGTCACCTTCGGCAATGTGACCACATGTCCCGTCTCGATGGACTTCTGCATACAATTTGCCCCTGCAGGCTCCACTCCGATCACCTTTATCTTGGGATTTAACAGCTTCGCCAGGGTCGCCACTCCCGTTGCCAGTCCGCCGCCTCCGATGGGCACCAGAATGTAATCTACCAGAGGAAGTTCCTTGACGATCTCCATGGCAATGGTTCCCTGCCCTGTAGCTACCGTCAAGTCGTCAAAGGGATGGATAAAGGTATAGCCGTTTTCCTCCGCCAGTTCATATGCCCTGGCGCATGCTTCATCATACACATCTCCGTAGAGCACCACTTCGGCGCCGTAACCTTTGGTTCTGTTCACCTTCATCAGAGGCGTGGTGGTGGGCATGACGATGACAGCCTTTGTACCGTATGCCTTCGCCGCATAGGCCACACCCTGGGCGTGATTTCCGGCGGATGCGGTGATCAGCCCCTTGGCGCGTTCTTCCTCCGACAGCGTGCATATCTTATAATATGCGCCGCGCAGCTTATACGCGCCTGTCAGCTGCATATTTTCAGGCTTCAGATAGACCTTGTTTCCTGTCTGGGCGCTTAAGTACTCGCTGAACACCAGCTTGGTCTCCAGGGTAACCCTCTTTACGACCTCCGAGGCTTCTTCGAATTTTTCCAGCGTCAGGCCCTCCTCCGAATAAAGATCCTCCTGAGACGCTTCCATAGAATGCCCTTCTTCCATGGAATGCCCTTCTTCCATGGAAGCTTCCTGTTCCATGGATGCCCCTTTCGTCCCGGAAATCTGTTCCTTCACCACTGCGTCCTCCTTTCCTGAAACTTCGTTTGTCTGCATATCTTTTGCCATTTTGCTCCTCCTTCTTGCAAAAATACCCTCTCGAATTCATCAGACCGCTTAACATACGGTTTTCCGGAATTCGTTTTGCCTATTCCTCCGCTTTTTGTAACTTTTTGATAAAATGTATGATTCCGTTTTCTGGAATACCGATGGCAGACAGAATACAGTTTCTGCTTTTAACCTTCATCTTCTTCCCGTTCCGCATCGTCCTCCGGCTTCACATCAAACAAAGCATTCACAAATTCATCCGAATCGAATTTCTGCAGATCATCAATTGTTTCACCTACGCCGATATATTTCACCGGTACCTTCAGTTCGGACTGGATCGCCACCGCAATGCCCCCTTTGGCTGTTCCGTCCATCTTGGTCAGGATAATGCCGGTCAGATCGGCCACCTCCCCGAATTCTCTGGCCTGTACCAGCGCGTTCTGGCCGGTGGTGCCGTCCAGCACGATCAGATTCTCCCGATGGGCATCGGGAAATTCCCGATCCACGATGCGGTTCATTTTTTTAAGCTCCTCCATCAGATTCTTCTTGTTGTGGAGCCGCCCCGCCGTGTCGATGAGAAGTACATCCACCCCCCTTGCCTTCGCCGCATTCACCGCGTCATAGACCACACTGGCCGGATCTGCGCCTTCATTGCCGCCCACCATGGGCACATCGGCGCGCCTGGCCCATTCCGCCAGCTGATCTCCGGCTGCGGCGCGAAAAGTGTCCGCGGCGGCAATCAGTACCTTTCTGCCGTCATCCCTGAATTTACCCGCAAGCTTGCCTACAGATGTAGTTTTTCCCACACCGTTGACACCGATCACCATGATCACCGACTGCCGCGTTTCAAATTCGTAAGCGTTCTCCCCCACCCGCATCTGTTCCTTGATCCCTTCGATCAGAAGCTGCTTGCATTCCTGGAGCTCCTTGATATGCCGTTCCCGAACCTGCTCTTTCAGTCGGCTGACAATCTCCGTTGTGGCGTTTACACCGATATCCCCCATAATCAGTATCTCTTCCAGTTCCTCATAGAAATCGTCGTCAATGGCAGAAAATCCGCTGAACAGGGAATCGATTCCTCTGACGATATTGTTCCTCGTCTTGGCCAGTCCTTCCTTTAATCTGGTAAAAAATCCTTTCTTTTTTTCGCCCATTCTACATCATTCTCCCTTCCATCTGCCTTTCCACTACAACCGGAATTGTGACACTATAAATTTATACAGGCTTTCTTCCTGGAAAGCCCTTTTTCCTGGAAATCCCTTTTTCCTGGAAAGCCTTTTTTCCATATTATCTATCATACCTTATATTCCCAGGATTGTCACGCAAAAACGTCTGCTGTATCCGAATTCAGTTCGTCAGCTCCCTGTCAATCAGGCTGACGCTCACCAGCGTGGATACGCCCTTTTCCTGCATGGTGATGCCGTAAAGCCTGTCCACCTGTTCCATGGTGCCTCTTCTGTGTGTAATGACGATAAACTGTGTATTTTTAGTCAGTTTATGCAGATACTTTGCAAATCTCCCCACATTGGAATCATCCAGGGCTGCCTCGATCTCGTCCAGCAGACAGAACGGCGAAGGCTTCAGGTTCTGTATGGCAAACAGCAGCGCAATGGCAGTCAGCGCCTTCTCCCCGCCGGAGAGCTGCATCATATTCTGAAGCTTCTTTCCGGGCGGCTGGGCAATGATCCGGATGCCTGCCTCCAGTATATCCTCATCCGGCATCAGTTCCAGGGTACCTTTTCCTCCGCCGAACAGTTCCTTGAACACTTTGTCGAATTCCCGGCTGATCTCCGCGAATTTTTCCGTGAACTGCTTCCGCATGGAGGTGTCCAGTTCTTCTATAATGCCTTCCAGCGTTTTCTCCGCCTCCACCAGATCATCCCTCTGGTTTTTCATAAAAGTAAAGCGTTCCAGCAGATTTTTATAATCTTCAATGGCATTGACATTTACGTCTCCCAGCTTTTTGATCTGATCCCGGAGGGAAGCGATTTCCTTCTTCATGGCGGGCAGGTCTGTCATCTCCTCGTTTCTCAGAGCCGCCGCATCACTTAAGGTGATCTCATATTCGTCCCACATGTAGTTGATCTGGGACTCCAGAGATTCTTCCAGCTTCTCCTTCTGAGCGTTCAGGCGGTAAGTCTCCTTGTCCAGAGCGGACAGCTTCTCGGACAGCTCCTCTCTCCTGGAAAAAAAGCTCTTTTGTCTGGCGGACAATTCTTCCTTGTGCGCCATTGCTTCCTTCAGCCTGCCCTCGGAATTGCTCTGGGTCTGAAAGGAGACGGCAATGGTCTCCTCTATTCCGACAATGTTCTGCTGCCTGCGCTCCATCTCCTGTCTGTTTGTCTCCAGAGCCTCCAGGATTTCCGCAAGCTCATCCCGGGATTTTGCGATCTCCCCGTCAATCCGTTCCACATTGCTCTGTTTGAAGCCCAGTGCCTGGCGCATTCTGTCCACTTTCAGTTCCCACTCGGAGACAGTTCTTAAAGCCTCCGTCTCCAGCTTTCGTTCCTCCTCCAGCTTCCGTCCGAAAAGTGTGATCTCTTCCTGGGTGCGGGCCTCCAGCGCTTCGCTTTCTGCCAGCTCCTGGCGGATGGTTTCCTTGTCCCTTCTGATCTCCTGGATCTGTCCCTCGATCTCCGTGCTTTCCGTCCTGAGAGAAGCGGCGCTCCCCGCTTCTTCCTCCATACGCTCCCTGGCCTGGGTGATGTTCAGCCTCGCCGTATTCTGTTCTATGGATTTGCGCTGAATCTCCCCCTTGATCGCCTCCACGTCCACGCGAAGCCTTGTGCGCCTTGCTTTTGTATTTTCAATCTCCCGGTTCGTCCCGTCTATGACCAGCTGCAGCTTTTTTACCTTCCCTTCCAGCTCGTCGATTTCTCTCCGCCTGCCCAGAAGATTGCTGCTGTTCTTATAGGCGCCGCCGCTGATGGCACCCCCGGGATTCAGAAGTTCTCCCTCCAGCGTAACGATACGCAGCGTATGCCTGTATTTTGCCGCCAGCTTTACCGCATTATCCACATTGTCTGCTACGACGATACGTCCCAGCAGGGAAGCCGCCACATCCCGGTATCTGTCGTCCAGCCGTACCAGAGTATCCGCCGTGCCGATAACGCCTTTTTCCGCAAGTACTTCCGGATTCCTGAATCTCTGCGGATTTTTGATGCTTGTCAGCGGCAGGAAAGTCGCCCTTCCCAGTTTATTTGATTTCAGCCAGGATATCATATGCTTGGCGGTCTCCTCATTGTCAGTGACGATATTCTGGATATTTCCTCCAAGGGCGGTCTCGATGGCTGTCTCATACTTCCTGTCCGTCTGTATGATATCTGCCACCACACCGATGATGCCGGGATTCTTCTCCCGCTGTTCCATGACTTTCCTGATGCTGCCCCCATAGCCCTCATAGCGCTCTGCCAGGTTGATCAGCGCTTCCAGGCGGGATTTCTCCATATGATAGGCGCTCTGGGCTTCCCGCAGTCCGGCATCTTTCCGGGTCAGTTCCTCCCGGAAAGTGCCCAACTCCTCTTCCATGGCTTTTTCCTGCGCGCTTAAGTCCCGGATCTCCTCCGTAACCGCTTCGAAAGCATCCTCCAGATTCTTCAGATTCTCCTCTCTGGCAGCCTCATCCGATTTGATCCGCAGCAGTCTGGAATTCAGTTCCGCCTTTCTGATATTCACCTGTTCCATCATGGTATCAAGGCGTCCCATCCTGGATTTAATGGTGGCCCGCCTGCCCAGTTCTTCTATGATGGTGTTTTTGCCTTCCTCCATGCCGCTGTTGAGGGTTTCAATCCGCTTCTGAATTTCCTCCAGCTTCTGTGCGGCTTCCTCCGCCAAAGCCGTGATCCCGGCTACTTCCGCGTCCGTATCGCTCTTCTCATGGAGCAGTTTTTCCCTGTCCTTCTCTTTGGAAGCGATCTCATCCTCCAAAGTCCTGCGCCGGCTGTCCAGATGCGCCTCGTTGCCTCTGCCTGAATTGATCTGCTCCTTCAGCACATTCAGTTCCCCTTCCAGCCGCCCTCTGGTAAGGCCGGCATCCGTCGCTGTGCTTCTGGCCTGCTCGATCTCCGCCTCCAGCTTCTCGATCTCCTCCTGGATGCGGGTATATTCATCTTTGATGCTTTCATATGCTTCCTTTGTCTGGGAAAGTTCCCCGCTGGCTATCCCGTATTTTTCCTCCGCGTCCTTCAGCTGCTCCCGCAGCCTGGAATTCTCCAGGAGGAATACGTTCACGTCCAGGTTCTTCAGTTCTTCCCGCTTGCGCAGGTATACTCTGGCCGTCTCGGACTGGCGTTCCAGGGGACTCAGCTGCTTTTCCAGTTCCGACAGAATGTCGTTGACACGGATCAGATTCTGCTTTTCATTCTCCAGCCTGGCCTGAGCCGCCGCCTTCCGGCGCTTGAATTTCACGATTCCCGCCGCCTCGTCGAAAAGCTCTCTGCGCTCCTCAGGCTTTCCGCTGAGGATCTTGTCGATCTGGCCCTGTCCGATGATGGAGTAGCCTTCCTTGCCGATGCCGGTATCATAAAACAATTCGTTTACATCCTTCAGACGGCAGGCGCTTCCGTTGATCAGATATTCACTTTCTCCGGAACGGTAAATACGCCTTGCCACCGTCACCTCATCAAAGTCAATGGCAAGCTGATGATCCGCATTGTCCAGTGTGATGGCCACATAAGCGTAACTCAATGGCTTCCGGTTCTCTGTACCCGAGAAAATGACATCCTGCATGCTGGAGCCCCTCAGCTGCTTTACCCGCTGCTCTCCCAGCACCCAGCGGACGGCATCCGCCACATTGCTCTTTCCGCTTCCGTTGGGGCCCACGATCCCGGTAATGCCGTTGTGGAACTGAAAATAAATCTTATTGGCAAAGGACTTAAAGCCCTGCACCTCAATGCTTTTTAAATACATCCCTTACCTCTCAACCGCAGCAGCGCCTGATATGCAGCCTGCTGCTCTGCCATTTTTTTTGTCCTTCCCTCGCCTGTGCCCAGAAGCTTCTCTTCCATATAGACAGCCACCCGAAACACCTTGTTGTGCTCCGGCCCGCTTTCCGACAACAATTCGTAGTGGAAGCTTTTCTTCAGCTTCCCCTGAATCAGCTCCTGAAGTGTGCTCTTACTGTCATAGAACAACTGCTTGTCCTCCAGGTCAGACAGGACAAAACGGTAGATAAAAGCCTTTGCTGGTTCCATGCCGCCGTCCAGGTAGATTGCGCCGATCACGGCTTCCATCACGTCAGATATGATGCTGTCCCGGGTTCGGCCCCCGGTGCCTTCTTCCCCTTTTCCCAGCAATATGAACTGACCCAGTTCCAGATCCCTGGCGCAGAAAGCAAGTGACGGTTCGCAGACCATTGAGGCACGGGTTTTAGTCAACTCTCCTTCGGACATATGACTGTTGCGCTGAAAGAGAAATTCGCTGGAAACCAGCTCCAGCACCGCATCTCCCAGAAATTCCAGTCGCTCGTAATTTTTCGCCCTGCGTATCCGCTGTTCATTTGTAAAGGAGCTGTGGGTCACAGCCTGCTTTAACAGAGCCTGATCGGTAAATTTGTAGCCGATCCGCTCCTCCAGTATTTCCATAGAATGATTTTTATGTATGGAATTTTGTGTTTCCATAGAATGAATTACTTCCATTGTGTATTGATCTTCCATCTCTGTCCCAAGTCCCGCAGCAGGATCAGGATTCCTCTCCCTGCTGTCTATTAACGCAAACGAGCAGCCGCATAGCAGACTGCCCTTATCAAAACTCCATATGGCCGGGCATCTTTTTCTCACCGGTCCTGCCCGCCGATATTATATCTTCAGCCCTCTATACCGCAGCCTTGATCAGCTCGACTGCCTCTTCCACGGTGCTGATCTTCTCCGCTTTCTCAGCAGGGATCTCAATGTCAAACTCCTCCTCAATCCCCAGGATGATCTGGAATACGTCCAGGGAATCAGCCCCCAGGTCGTCCACAAAAGTGGTGTCCATTGTGATCTCGTCAGGATCCACATTCAGCACATCTGCAATTACCTTCTTTAACTTTTCAAACTCCATAACATTTTCCGCCTTTCCTTAATTCTCGAGAACTACTTTCTCTTTTATTTTTTGATTTATTTTCTGCTCCTTGAATGCGATGCATTGAAGAATAGAATTCCTGATTTCATTTGCCCTGCTGCTGCCGTGGGTCTTCACCACCAAACCGTTTAAGCCAAGCAGCGGCGCGCCGCCGTATTCCTCGGTGCTGAATCCCTTCAACGTCTTCTTCAGCGCAGGCTTCACCAGCAGAGCGCCTATCTTGCTCCTCGTGGTGCTCATCATTCCGCCCTTAATCTTCTCCACCAGGGCTCCGCTGACGCCTTCCAGCATCTTCAGCACCACATTTCCCACAAAGGCCTCGCAGACCAGAACATCTGCCCCTCCATAGGGAATATCCCTGGCTTCCACATTGCCGATAAAATTGATTTCCGGGCAGTTGCGCAGCAGCGGATATGCCTCCCTGGTCAGGGCATTGCCTTTCTCCTCTTCCACGCCGATATTCACCAGGCCTACTCTGGGATTTCTGACACCGATGACGCTCTCCATATAGACGCTTCCCATCTTGGCAAACTGCAGAAGCTGGGAGGGCTTGGCATCCACATTGGCGCCGCAGTCCAGAAGCAGGCTGACACCCTTGATATTCGGAATCACAGGGGCAAGGGGCGGCCGCTCCACACCCTTGATGCGCCCTACAATGACCTGGCCGCCCACCAGTACCGCTCCGGTGCTCCCGGCGGACACGAAAGCATCACATGTGCCCTCCTTTACCAGGTACATGGACTTCACGATGGAGGAATCCTTTTTCTTACGAATTGCCATCACGGGAGGCTCCCCGGTCTCAATGACTTCCTCCGCAGGCACGATCTCCACCTGCTCTGCATGATAAGTATATTTCTTCAGTTCCTCTTTTATCACGCTCTCTTTGCCTGCCAGGAAGACTTTTACTCTTTTGTTGGCATTTACTGCGTCCACGGCCCCCTTTACCACTTCCACAGGCGCATTGTCACCGCCCATGGCATCTACAGCTACATTCACCATCTCCGCCATCGGATATCCTTTCTGCATTCTGTCACGGTAAAGAGCCCTGTCAGAAAGCCATTCCATACTTATACTTATACTTACTCTAACTATAATGTAATATGAATCAAAAAGCAAGTAATTTTTACATAAAAAGGAGCGTTCCTGCGAACGCTCTTTCTCATTGTTGATACTATAAACAGACCTGCCTCAGGCACAGAACTTCCCGCCAGGTACGCAGCTACGATCAATCAACAGCGATAACCTGCTTCTTGTTATAAGAACCGCAGGCCTTGCATACTCTGTGGGGCACCATCAGCGCGCCGCATTTGCTGCACTTTACCAGAGTGGGAGCGCTCATCTTCCAGTTTGCTCTCCTCTTATCCCTTCTGCTTTTGGAAGATTTATTCTTAGGACAAATAGACATCGTTACACCTCCTTATTCTTGTTAAAGATATCCTGGATCACTGCCATGCGGGGATCGGGAACAAAGGTATCGCATCCGCATTCCCTCTCGTTCAGATCCTGTCCGCACACAGGGCATATCCCCCTGCAGTCTTCTCTGCACAGAATCTTCCCGGGCCAGTTGACCAAAATTTCGTTGTGCACGAAAGTCTCTACATCCAGCTGACAATCCTCTGTCAACCCCAGTTCGTCCGCATCCACATCCTCTGTCCCCGAAACAACAGTCCTGTCAAACTGCAGGTCCAGCGCCACGGGCACTTCCGTCAGACAGCGGTCACAGCCTGCCTGCAACGTCAGCTTTAAGCCTCCATCCAGCTTCGCCTTACCGGCTCCCGCGTTTCTGATCCGCAGAGATACCGGACTGCTGGCAATGATCGGAAAAGAACCCATTCTGCTCTCAAAGCATGTCATCTCCAGCGGCAACTCTCTGCTGATCTGCATGCCTTCAGATGTCAATACATCAGATAAGTTTATCAACATGGCGGCTCCTATGCATCATGTGGGCACGAATATTATTCACGCCGGGAATCTTTCGCTTCACATACTGCTTTATTATAGCCCGGGTACTTCCGTTTGTCAACATTTTTTTCCAGATTATCGTTTTTTATTATCGTTTTTTATTGTTTTTTTCAGTGGCTTTTTATCGCTTTTTTTGCCTGTCTCTCCCAGGCACTCTATCCCCCTCTCTGAAAAGGTCTGGCATCTACATTCGCACCGCTGTCAGGAAGCAGGCTCTGTCCGCCTGACGGGACCGTTTCGGAATATACCGAAATGGCTACAGAATATTCTGCAGCAGCATAAGCAGTAATATAGCGATATAAACGATGCGGAATAACACATCTCCCATGTAGTTTCCACCCTCGCAGTCGCCCATTTCCGATACTATGGGCGGCTGCCGGAATATGCCGCACTGCAGTCCCTCCACATACCACTTCCATCCGGAGGCATCCGAATAAAGCTTTACCTCGCGCGATTTCAGGCAGCGATGGACCGGAACCCGATAAGCGCCGGTTTTTATCTCCATTCCGGAATCGAACCCCTCCTCCAGCTTTTCGATTACCAGATGGTATCTTATACGATAATAGACATGTCCATGGCGGCCTCTGTAGGGAACCTTTTCTGCAACAACCTGCCTTATAATCCCCCTGCAGCATCTTCCTTTGCCGACGGCATCCCGCCGTTTCTTCCGGCAGGACAGAGCCGCCCGTCCTTTCGCAAACGCTGTGTACAATGGCAGTATCCCGCCTATTATAAATATTGCTGCATTCACTCCGTTAGTGGCCTGATTCCACAATGTGGGGATCAGCATGCCGTACCAGGAAACCGCGAATGCTGCCAGCATGGCCGCATCCCATAATTCCTCCTCTTCAGGCAGAATCCTTCTTTGTATCATATGTATCCTTTCCCGGGGCCGCCGGAGATGATTGTCCCACAGCCCCTGTCACTTTATTCTATAATCTCATATTTCAGTTGACCTTTCAAGAAATATGTGATATAAAATTGTTATAAAACCCTTACGGGAGTGGATTTTTCAAGAGAATTCTTTTTTCGCCACACAATTACTTCATGTGATTGTGTGTTTTTTTATGCAGAGAAAAAGAGTTCTCTCTTGAACACAGGGAGGCAAATGAGAATGGAACAAGCTTTTATGAAAAAGAAAAAGATACTGCCACTGGTAGTATCCATGTCGCTGCCGATGGTGATTTCAATGGCCGTCAATTCGCTGTACAATATCATCGACAGTTATTTTGTAGCCCGGATGAGCGAAAATGCCATGACTGCGCTGGCGCTGGTCTATCCGGTGCAGAACCTGCTCAATGCCATTGCCATCGGTTTCGGCATAGGTTTAAATGCATGTATTGCGTTTTATTCGGGCGCAGGCGACCCGGAACGGGCGAACCGCGCAGCCACGCTGGGGGCTTTGCTCAGTGTCCTCCAGGGACTCTTTCTCTCGGCGGTATCCATAGCCGGAATGCCGCTGTTTTTAAAGGGCTTCTCTTCAGATCCGGAAATCACATACGCTGCGCTGCAATATGCAGACAGAGCATTTCTGTTCGCGCCCGTCATCGCGCTGGGACTGTTTTTCGAGAAACTGTTCCAGGCCACAGGACAGATGAAGGTTTCCATGGCCTGCATGATCTGCGGCTGTATTGCGAATATCATCCTGGACCCGCTGATGATATTCGGAATCGGCTTCTTCCCCGCCCTGGGAATCGCAGGGGCGGCTTATGCCACAGGAATCGGACAGTGCGTTACCCTTATGGCGTATCTCCTGTTCTATCTGTTCCGCCCGATTCCCGTCAGGCTTGCCCGGAAACATCTGGTTTTTGAAGCTGCTGTCATCCGGAAAATGTATTCCGTTGGAATCTCCGCCACACTGAACCTGGCGCTTCCTTCGCTGCTGATCTCTGTTTTAAACGGTTTGCTGGCAGATTTTTCACAAAAATACGTTCTTGTCCTGGGCGTCTACTATAAGCTGCAGACGTTTATCTACCTCACCGCCAACGGTATCATTCAGGGTATCCGGCCGCTGATGGGCTATAATTTCGGCGCGGGAGAATACGGACGTGTCAGAAAAATCTATCATACGGCACTGCGGATGAACCTGGGAATCATGGCTGTCGGGACATGCTTGTCCTGGGTTGTTCCGGGACGGCTCATCGGGCTGTTCACCGACAGCGCCGAAACAATTCAGATCGGCACCACTGCCCTGCATATCATCAGTCTTGGCTTTATCGTTTCGGCGGTTTCCATTACCGCCTCCGGCGCTCTGGAAGGGCTGGGCAGAGGCGCGCAGTCTTTGTGGATTTCTCTGTTCAGGTATGTGTTTGTCATTATCCCGGCGGCATTTCTGTTCAGCAGGCTTCTGGGGGCAGACGGAGTGTGGTTTGCATTCTGCTTTACAGAGTTTATAACCGCCCTGTTCTCCATGGCTATTTATACTCGCCTTCTAAAGCATATGCCGGACAAAATATGTAACGGGTGAGCGCTTCTGCAGCATGCAGAAGCGGTGTGCGGAAGCGTCTACAGATAACTGCTGCAAGTTTATTGCGATTTTATTACAGTTCCAGGCTTTTTCCTGAATAAATTACAGGAGCCGCTCCGTGAACCCTGTAATCAAAGAGAAATTGCAGCAGTTATTTTCCGACAATTCCTGACCTGGACAAGCCAGAGCCAGGATCAGGATCAGGCCTGCCTCATCATGCTTTCAGTACGGCTTCTTTCATTTTTTTAACAAAATGATAGATTTCGGCGGCAGAAGCTTCATATATCGCTTCCGCGCTTTCAGTCCGGCATACTTTTGTTCCATTATCTTCAGCACTGCCTGTTCCCGGTCCTTTTGCGTCTTCTGCCCGCCCTGTGTCCGCATCTTTCGCCCCGGCCTCTTCCAAAGACAGCTTCGCCGCATACCCGGCGATTATTTTCACGATGGCGCTGCCCACAATGGCACCGTCGGATACGGCAGCCATGGCTTTCGCCTGCTCCGGGCTGCTGATTCCGAAGCCTATGGCACAGGGCACATCTGTTGCCTTACGAATACTTGTCACAATGGTGCTTACATCCGTACTGATCTCGCTTCGGGTTCCTGTGACTCCCATGGAAGAAACCACGTAGATAAATCCTTTCGCTTCAGAGGCAATCTCCTGTATCCGGCTCTCCGAAGTGGGAGCGATCATGGAAATCAGGGCGACATTATGGGCATTTGCCGTGGTCTCAACCTCCTGCTTCTCCTCAAATGGCAGGTCCGGGATAATAATCGCGTCCACTCCCAGCTCCCCGCATTTTGTGAAAAAATTATCATACCCGTAATGGAACACCGGATTTGCATAGGTCATAAAGGCAAGGGGAATCCCGGATTTCTCCCGGACTCTCCTCACAATCTCAAAAGCCCCGTCGGTAGTCATGCCGCCTTTCAGCGCACGGATATCAGCCTCCTGGATCACAGGACCCTCCGCAATCGGGTCCGAAAAGGGAATGCCGATCTCTATCAGGTCCGCGCCCGCCCTTTCCATCTCCAGAATATACCTGACCGTTGCATCCGCGCCGGGGTCTCCCGCAGTCAGGAAAGGAATAAACGCTTTTCCGTTTGGCGTGTCAAATACTTTTCTCAGTTTCTGAGCCGGATCTTTTTCGGGTTTCCGCTCGCTTACGCTGTTGGAGTCCTCGGCAGCTTTCCGCCTGCTTATGCTGCCGAACGCTTCGGCGGCCTTCCTCTCAATTATGTCATTGAACGCTTCGGCAGTTTTCTTCTCATTCATGGATATCCCTCCCTCTGTATCTCGCAATCGCCGCCACATCCTTGTCACCCCGCCCGGAAAGGCAGATAATGATGCTCTGGTCCGCACTGTAATTTCCGGCAATCTTCATGACATGGGCCACTGCATGGGCGCTTTCTATGGCGCAGATGATGCCCTCCGTCCGGGCCAGGTACTCAAAGGCTTCCACTGCCTCGTCATCGGTAACCGGAACGTATTGCGCTCTGCCGATATCATGGAGATGGGCATGTTCCGGCCCGATACCGGGATAATCCAGTCCTGCCGAGATGGAGTAGACCGGTGCAATCTGGCCGTATTCATCCTGACAAAAATATGATTTCATTCCGTGGAATATCCCCGGGCTTCCGGTGGCGATGGTGGCTGCCGTCCGGGCAGTTTCCACGCCTTTGCCCGCGGCTTCGCAACCGATGAGCTCTACCTCCCGGTCTCCGATAAAGTTGTAGAAAGCGCCCATGGAATTGCTCCCTCCGCCCACACAGGCTGCCACCGCGGCGGGAAGCTTCCCCTCCTTTTCCAGAATCTGCGCTTTCGCCTCCCGGCTGATCACGCTCTGGAAGTCCCTGACGATCATGGGAAAAGGATGGGGGCCCATGACGGAACCCAGCACATACAGGGTATCGTCCACCCGATTAGTCCACTCCCGCATACATTCGTTGACGGCATCCTTCAGCGTCTGTGTTCCGGTGGTGACGGAATGAACCGTTGCGCCCAGAAGCTCCATGCGGTATACGTTCAGCGCCTGCCTCTCCGTATCCTCTTTCCCCATGAAAATCTCACAGTCCATGTCCAGAAGCGCGGCGGCGGTAGCCGTGGCCACGCCGTGCTGTCCTGCGCCTGTTTCCGCAATGATGCGGGTCTTCCCCATCTTTTTCGCCAGAAGCGCCTGTCCCAGCACATTGTTGATCTTGTGGGAACCGGTGTGATTCAAGTCCTCTCTTTTCAGATAAATCTTCGCTCCGCCTAAATCCTCTGTCATTTTTTCCGCATGGTACAGCAGGGAAGGCCTGCCTGCGTATTCCCGGTTCAGAGTATCCAACTCCGCCTGAAAATCCGGAGCATTCTTATATCGTTCGTAACTCGCCTCCAGATGAAGCAGTTCATTCATCAGCGTTTCGGGGACATACTGTCCGCCGTGTATTCCGTATCGTCCTTTCGACATTTTCCATCTTCCTTTCTGTTTTCCTTTTTCCATGTACTATTCGTTCAAACGAAAATGATTCCGTACCAGCTCCACCACCGCCTGCATCTTCGCCCTGTCCTTCACGCCCTCCGTCTCCACCCCGGAACTCAGGTCCACGGCATATGGCCGCAGTGCAAGGGCTTCCTTCAGGTTCCCGGGATTCAGTCCTCCCGCCAGAAAATAATCTTCGGAAATACCTTCCAGAAGCCTCCAGTCAAAAGTCCTGCCGGAACCTGTGCCTCCGTCAAATACCAGGTAATCCGCAGCAGAGCCAAGCCATGCCTCCACATCTTTTCTGTCCTGTACCTTCACTGCTTTCAGCACCGGCTTTCCCGCGGCCGCTTTGATATACAGAATTTCCTTCTCTGTTTCCCTGCCGTGAAGCTGCGCCATTTGAATGATGCCTTTCTTTAAATAGTCCACAACCTCCTCACAGGGCGCATCCACAAATACCCCCACCGCCGGTATCTCTCTGTTCAGCTTTCGCCGCAGCTGCAGCGCCTGCTCCCTGGAAATACTTCTGCGAAAACCCGGCGTCAATATGAAACCTGCATAATCCGGCTGTACCTCATTCGCATATTCAATATCTGCGGAGCGAAACAGGCCGCATATTTTGATTTTTGTCCTTTTCATCCGTTTCTCCTGTCCCTCACAAGGATTCCGTCTCCATCCGTTAGTCCTGCTTTTTCGTGAGATCACATATCCCATGCCATATAACGAACACTCGGAAAATTTCCATATTTTCATGCCCGGATTCACAGACGGATGTCTGGGCTTCACACGATTTTGCGGCATGGTACGATATCTGTCTTCCTGCCTCTCAGCCGCTCCAACATGGCAGCTTTATCTCTCGAACGCATCAATGTTTCCCCGATCAGTACCGCATCCGTGCCGTTCTTCTCCAGCTTTGCAATGTCCTCCCTGGTCTTCATCCCGCTTTCCGACACAAACAGAATATTCTGCGGTATCATTGCTCTCAGGCGCAGAGAGTTGGAAATGTCTACCGTAAAATCTTTCAGATTTCGGTTATTCACGCCGATGATCTTCGCCCCGGCATCCAGCGCCATCTGTACTTCTCTCTCGTCATGGGCTTCCGCCATGGCTGACAGTCCCAGTTCACCGGCGATTGCTGCATATTCCGCCAACTGCTCCTGCGAGAGGATGGCACAAATTAACAGCACCGCATCCGCGCCAATAACCTTCGCTTCATAGAGCATATACGCATCCACCGTAAAATCCTTGCGCAGCAGGGGAATGGACACTTTCCTGCGGATAGCTGACAGATATTCATTACTGCCCTGAAAATAAAACGGCTCCGTCAGAATCGATATGGCATCTGCCCCCGCCCGCTCATATTCCTGTGCAATTTCCACATAGGGAAAATCCGCTGCAATGACGCCTTTTGAGGGAGATGCTTTCTTCGCTTCGCATATAAAGCTGATTCCTTTCCCGGCCAGCGCTTTTTCAAAGGGGAATCCGGTATTGCAGTCCATGGCCAGCGCCCTGGCCCTCATCTCCGCAAGGGAAAGCTGTTCCTTTGCAGCTCTGATTCTTTCTTTTGTTTTCATTGCAATTTGTTCTAATATCATTTTGCACCCCTGTCTGTTTTATCATTTCACGTCTGTTCCAGATTCGAGTACCGGATAAATTTCTCCAGCTGCGCGAAAGCCCTGCCGCTGTCAATCGTCTCCTCCGCCAGCCTGACAGCTTCCTTCAGACCGGGGGCCTTATCCGCTACAAACAGCGCGGCTGCCGCGTTTATGACTGCTGCGTCCCGCTTCGCACCCTTTTCCTCTCCTTTCAGAATGGACAGGGTGATGGCAGCGTTCTCCTTTGGTGTTCCGCCCTTCAGTTCTTCCATCCCGTAGCTTTTCAGGCCCACATCTTCCGGGACAATGGTACGGCTTTCAAATGTATTGTCCCTGAATATGCAGGCTCTGGTGGGGCCGCAAATGGAAATCTCATCCAGCTTCTCCATTCCGTATACCACCATTCCCTTCTTTACGCCCAGATTGGACAGTACATGCGCCATGCTCTCCAGAAGACTCTCGTCAAAAACGCCCATAATCTCCATGGTAGGATTGGCCGGATTGGTCAACGGGCCCAGAATATTAAATATGGTCCGGATGCCCAGTTCCCTGCGGACAGGTCCCACATACTTCATGGCAGAGTGGTACTTCTGGGCGAAAAGGAAGCAGATGCCGGCATTTTGGAGGAGCTTTGCCGCCTGTTCCGGTTCCATGGAAATATTCACCCCCAGCGCCTCCAGGCAGTCCGCCGCGCCGGATCTGGAACTGGCCGCCCGGTTTCCGTGTTTTGCCACAGCTACTCCCGCCGCCGAAATGATGATTGCGGCTGTGGTGGAGATATTGAAGGAATTGGAGCCGTCTCCTCCGGTGCCCACAATCTCCAGCACATCGCTCAGCCCGTGTTTTACCTGAAGGGCGTGACTGCGCATTTCCTCCGCGGAGCCTGTGATTTCCTCAATGGTCTCCCCCTTCATGCTGAAAGCCGTCAGATAGGCGCTTTTCTGCACCTCTGTTGCCCGCCCTTCCATAATCTCATTCATGGCCTCTCTTGCCATCTCGTAACCGATATCCTCTTTTTTTGCTAATTTGACGATTGCTTCGTTTATCATATCTGCTTTTCCTTTCCCGATTTTCTGTAAGAATTATGAAGAAATAAGCTTCCGTTTTATATTTTTTGCATTGTACCCATCCATTTTGCTTTTTATTGTATTTCAGAGTTTTGCCTAAGCATATTACAGGAACCGCTTCGCGAACCCTGTAATCAGAGGGAAATTGCGGAAGTCATTTTCCGATGAAATTCTCCATAATCCGGTATCCCTCCGGCGTCAATATGGATTCCGGATGAAACTGGACTCCCCGTACTTACCCCCGGCGGCTGATTCCATACATTCTTCCAGTGTTGGACGTATTTTCATAAATAAGTTACTCCTTTCCCGATTTGCAATTCATTTTACAGGTAATTGCCGTTTGCTTCCGCAGACAGGAATGTTGCTTTTACAGCAAATGTCCATAAGCGTTCTTCTCTCCCGCAGTCCAGGACACGCTCCCCTGCAGAACCGGAAAACCTGCCGCGGTTTCTTCTGAAAAAACCGCTTTCATGCATAAAAAAACGTCCCTGACAAAACTGTACATTTTGTCAAGGACGGAATCAGATCAAAAATAATCTATCCGCGGTGCCACCTTGCTTCACCCGAAATACGGGTGCACTTATCAGGATACCATCATATCCCCGGCAACTGACGTATGCCCTACGTTACAAAATACTAAAAGCCATAAGCTTCGTTCCTTGTACCCTCCGTGGTCCATTTAACAGCCTGCGTCCTGGCCTTTCTCAGCATCCGGCCTCTCTGTAAGTGCACGATCCGTTTTTATCTCCACATCTACGGTTTGGTTCCGCTATTCAATTTTGCTTTATTGCTTTAATGCAGTACTGCGTCTGTGTTTATTATATTACTCCCTTTCGATGATTGTGTCAAGATTTTTTTATCTGCTTTTTATAACTGGTTTTTTATAACTGCAATGGTACACTTGCTTTCTTCCCTCATCGCTGCACTTCTCCGGGAACGGCTTCTTTGGCCTGGGCTTTGAATTTGGCCACTTCCTTTGCGGCCTGGGCGATCGTGATGTTGGTGCCGGCTCCGGCCACACAGCCTCCGGGGCATGCCATTCCCTCGATCAGGCAGCCGTTCTTCTTCCCTGCCTTTGCAAGCAGCAGCATTTTCTTACATTCCGTCAGACCTTCCGCATGTTCGATTTTTAATTCCGTGCCCGGATAATAGGTTTTGATGCATTCCTCAATGGCACCTGCCACACCGCCGGCCACGCCATAGCCTCTGCCGGCCCCCGTGGCATCCTGCATTTCATCCATCGCCTGAATCTCATCCAGAAGAATCCCTTTCGCCTCAAACATTCCGGTCAGTTCCTCGAAGGTGATAACAAAATCCACGTCGGAACGGATCGTTCTGCGGCTCGCCTCCAGCTTCTTGGACGCACAGGGGCCTATGAACACCACCGAAGCATCCGGATGCTCCTGCTTGATAATCCTTGCCGTGGCCACCATGGGAGTCAGGGCATTGCTGATCTTGTCGATGGTCTCGGGGAACAGGTGCTTCGCCATCACGGACCAGGAAGGACAGCAGGAAGTCAGCGCAAAGGACTGCTTTCCGGAAGCCACTTCATTCACATAATGCTCCGCCTCCGCCATACAGCCCAAGTCCGCGCCGATTGCCGTCTCATAGACATCCGCAAACCCCAGTTCCTTCAAAGCGGTCTTGAACATCTCCGGCGTCACCTTCGGCCCGAACTGCCCCACAAAGGCGGGCGCTACCTGAGCGATAATCTTCTTCCCCGACTGCATGGCACGGATCAGCTGGAATATCTGGGATTTATCCGCTATGGCGCCAAAGGGACAACTGACCATGCACATGCCGCAGGAGACACACATATCATTGTCTATATAGGCACGCCCGAACCTGTCGGACTTGATGGCATTCACGCCGCAGGCCGCCTTACAGGGACGTTCCTTATGACAGATGGCATCGTAGGGACAGACATCCTTGCATTTGCCGCATTTGATACATTTTTCCTGGTCAATGACGGACTTGCCGTTCACCATGGAAATGGCGCCCCTGGGGCAGACGCTGTGACAGGGATGTGCCACACAGCCCATGCAGGAACTGGTTACCTCGTAATGATTCTCCGGGCATGCGTTGCAGGCCGATGGGATAACCTGCATCAGAGGCGGTTCATAATATTTTTCCCCGATATTGCTCTCTTCCAGCCCCTGGGTCAGATGCCCGGGACGCTCACGGTTCTCCGGGCGCAGACTCATGCCCATGGCCAGGCGGATACGCTCACGGATAATCGCGCGGTCACGATAGACGCTTTCCCGATACCGGGATTCTTCATAATCCACAATCTGGTAGGGCAGTGCCTCCATATCATCCTTCAGATTCACAGAATTATATGCCAGGTTCGCGACTTCCTTAAAAACCCGGCGTCTGCGCTGTCTGACCGGTGTATCGATTCCTCTCATACTGCTCATATGCTTAGCCTCTCCTTTGATATTTTTTTAACAATATGCCTGTTACTATTAAAACACATTTACGCAGGAAACGCAAGCATAATAATCCTCTTTTCATTGTCATATTCATTATACATTGCAGTTTTTGCTTCCTCTCGTTTCTGTATTCCGTTCTATATGTGTGCATGTCAAATCCTGAAATCCGGATGCCGTGTCACTGACCTCTCTTTGCAGATTGCATTTCTCTGGCAATCTGTGCCCGAATCAGCCGTTTGTAACCTCAACTGCTTCTCCTTGCCTCTGTGGTTCTATTATATATTTTTTTGTTCAGATTACAATCAATATTAAAGTGTACAAAAGACAGCAAAAAAAGAAAGGAAATATAATGCAGATCAGGCTATTCTGATTTGTATCCGCTCTGTACGGGCAGTATGCGGATATTCAGAGATAAGGATTATGCTCAAAAAAGGAGGACTGATGTAAGATGTATCATTTAAGACTGAAAGGCGGCCACTACGAAATGGGGATGAAACGCGGAAAGATTTTTAACAAATGCCGGCTCACTTTTCCGCTTCAGTTAGACGATTTTCAACTGGAACACGGAAGGCAGAGCGAGAAAGCATTAAGAAAGTTTTTCCCGGAAGTATGTGAGGAAATAAGAGGGGTGAGTGACACCATAGGAGCGGACTATCTGCATTTTGCTTCATGGATGCTGTGCATGGGCTGCTGTATGTATAATCTGGAAAACAACTTCCCTGTGGAGATTCGCGGCTGTACCGCTTTTGCCTACACAAGAAACGGCAAATTGATATATGGCAGAAATAACGACCTGCCGCCTTTTTTGCGGGACGGATGCAAAAGCGAAATCTACGCACCGACGGGCGGAAACAGATTTCATATCACTACTTCTTCTTTCATCAATGGGGAAGAAGGACTGAATGAACATGGGCTTGCCGTGGCAATGACATTTGTGATGACAGAGCTTAAAAAGATACGGGCAGGGTTTAACTCATGCTTTATTGTGCGTTATCTGCTTGAAAAAGCAGATAATACCGAGCAGGCGGTTTCGCTGCTTTGTAAGCTGCCAGTCGCTTCCAACTGCAACATTTTACTTGCGGACAAAAGCGGCAGGATGGTGGTGGTTGAATGTACGCCGACTCAAAAAAAGATCCGTGAAGCAGAAATTTTTCACGAGGACAGGATAGTCTGCACCGTCAACAGCTTTGTTTCCGATGAGATGAGGCCCTATGACGATGCACATGGGAATGATTACGATTCCCGCAGACGTTATAAGACAGTCATGGACAGCTTTTCTTCAGGGCTGCTAAAAGATGACCTCATCGAAACCACCATGCAGCTGTTACGGGGTGAGTACGGCTTTATGTGCCAATATGATAATGAACCGGATTTTGAAACCGTTTGGAGTTCCATATTTGATCTGGAGAGCCTGACCGTTTACCGTGCAGAAGGTGATCCGCGAAAGAAGCGATTTATCAGAGACAACAGGCTGCACATCTAAAAAACAGGTTCTTGTATTTTCCGAAGAGAAGAAATATAATGGGAAAAGATTGAAAGCTGAGCGGAAGCGGCGTCCGTATCACAGGACAGGAAGGGGGACAGAGCACATGGCGAGCATTCTGATTGTGGAAGACGAAAAGAACATGCAGGAAATCATTGCCGAATATATGCGGCGGGGCGGGCACAGCTGCCTTACGGCGGAGGACGGCGTGGACGCGCTGATGCTGCTGAAGAACAATTCTGTGGATCTGATGATTCTGGATATCATGATGCCCCACCTGGACGGCTTCAGCGTCTGCAAATTGGCAAGGGAAATGAGCAGCCTCCCGATCATCCTGCTCACCGCCAGGGATGGGGAGGAGGATAAGCTCAAAGGCTATCATCTGGGCGCTGACGACTATATGACGAAACCTTTCAGCCCCAAAGTGCTGCTGGCCAAGGCCAACGCCCTGTTGCGCCGCTCTTCCGCCCTTCCGGCAGACAACATGAGCGCCGGAAAGATTTCCATAGTCCCCGCCTCCCGCAGGGTCTTTCTGGATGGGCAGGAAATCTCCCTGACCTACAAGGAATATGAACTGCTTCGCCTTTTCATGACCAACCCGGGGCAGTTGTTCACCAGAGAACAGCTTTTGAACCGAATCTGGGGATATGAATTTGAGGGAACCACAAGGACCGTGGACACTCATATCAAAACCCTGCGGCAGAAATTGGGAAGCGCAGGAAGCTATATCGTAACCCTCATTCGCTCCGGTTACAAGTTCGAGGTGACGGCATGAAAATAAAAAACGCATTTACAACGAGAAGTATACGAAATAGAATTATTATAGTCTCCAAACTGACAGGATTCCTCCTGGTCATCTCCTATATGGTCTCCACCAGGCTGCCTTTCCATCCTGATATCGCTCTCCTGCTGTGGCTTGGGTTCGTCATCCTCCTGGTGCTGGGATTGGATTATCTGATGGGACGTTTTATCTCGAAGCCTGTCTCCAGGCTGAACCGGGCGGCCTGCCGGATGGCGCGGTTGGACTTTTCCGCGCCCTGTGCCGTGGACACCGGGGATGAATTGGAAGAGCTGTCCGCAAGCCTGAATAAAATGGCGGAAAACCTGCAGCAGGCATTTGCCGCCCTGGAAGAGGCCAACCGGAAACTGGAACAGGACGTGGACCGGAAACAGCGCCTGTTGACAGAGCGGAAAGAACTTTCGGACAATCTCTCCCACGAAATGAAAACGCCCCTGAGCGTCATCCGGGCTTATGCGGAGGGACTGCAGGACGAACAGAACGAATCCAGGCGGCAGGCTTACTCCCAGGTCATCATCCGGGAGACGGAGCGCATGAGCGGCCTGATCACCACCCTGCTGGACCTGTCCGCGCTGGAAAACGGAGCCGTCGTTCTTCTGCCGGAGCGCTTTGACTTTGTGGAATTCCTGGAGACCGTGGCGGGCCGCCTGCTGCTGGATATGCCGGACACTGATTTTGAACTGCAGTATGAACTGCCAAAACAGCCCGTCTATGTGGAGGCCGACAAGGGGCGGATGGAACAGGTTCTGGACAATCTAATCGTCAATGCGAAGAAAAATGTACGTCCAGACGGCATACTGAAACTGTCCCTCCAGAAAAACGGCAGCACATTGGACTTTTCCGTCTATAACGAGGGCGCCCCTATCCCACCGGAAACCCTGCCCAAAATCTGGACGAAATTCTACCGGGACCGGGACGCAGCCTACAGCGGCTCCGGGCTGGGCCTTGCCATCGTGGCGCAGATTCTTTCCATGCAGCAGTTTCCCTACGGCGCTGCGAACCGGGAGGATGGTGTGGTATTCTATTTTTCCGTCCCCACAGCGAAATGAACCGGCGGCCCTCCCGGCCCTTTTCTCCTGTACCTGTTGGGCGGGAAGCCACTTTAAAGCTTTGCCGCCTTGGTTGCCTGTCAGCAAAGTGCCGCAGGTCTGCAAGATTTGCGGTTGGATGATTTCTTGTTTCTGTCAGCCCTGGCAGATAGTCGGCGGTCACGCCGTAAAACTTCGCCAGCCTGATAAGGGTATAGTGGCTGATGTTTCCGGGCACGTTCGGCAGGGGGGGATGTTTATATGTCCTGCGCTCTATTCGTTCCACAAATGCTAACATGAGGCGGCTGTGCTTTGAGACATTTTGTCCCAAAGCCGGGACGGCACTTTCACGGTGTTGCCCTATTTTTATTTTTAAGACCAAAGTAGTATTGACAATAGATTAAGACTGTGGTAGTATTTGCTTGTAGCTACTACTACAGTCTTAAAAGGAGGTGTGATTGAATGGATATTAAACTTTTCGACTCTGAGTTGAAAGTGATGTCTGTCCTTTGGCGCGATGGCGATGTTCCCGCAAAACATATTGCCAAACTGCTGACCGAGGAATTGGGCTGGAATGTCAATACGACCTATACCCTAATCAAGCGTTGTATTAAAAAAGGCGCGATTGAACGCTCCGAGCCCGGTTTCATGTGCCACGCGCTTGTGCCGAAAGAGGATGTGCAGGAGGCGGAAACGAACGAACTGATTAACAAGGTGTATGACGGCTCCGCCGACAAGCTGTTCGCGGCCCTGCTGGGGCGGAAAAAATTAACTGCCGCGCAGATCGAAAAGCTGAGACAGATTGTCGGTGACCTGGAGTGAGGTGGTGCAAATGAGCCTGTTGCAAATGAGTTTTGCGGGGGGCGTGATGATTTTGGCAATTATCGTTATACGCACTCTGGCAGTCAACCTGTTACCCAAATAGACTTTTTTAGCACTCTGGGGAATAGCGGTTGCGCGGCTGTTGCTCCCGTTCTCTGTTCCCTCTGCGTTTAGCGTGTATTCGCTGATCGGCAATCATACACCCGCAGTACCCACCACAAAAGGCCCGCAGGCTGTTGGAATGTTGCCGACTGAAATAACAGGGCAAATGGCTGCTATGCCCGGAAATATTTCAAATGCCGCAAGTTCCATTTCTGTGTGGGTGATTGTCTGGGCTGTTGGCGTGCTGGTCTGCGCTTTGGTCTTTGCCATCGCATACTGGAAGTGCCGACAAGAATTTCAAACATCTTTGCCGATAGATAACGCCTTTATTCAAAACTGGTTGAAAACCCATCGGCTGAAACGCTCAATTTCGGTTCGGCAATCCAGCCGCTTTTCGTCCCCGCTCACTTACGGCGTCTTCCGTCCGGTGATTTTGCTGCCAACGTCTACCGAATGGGAAAATACAAAGGCGCTGAAATACGTCTTGGCGCACGAATATGTGCATATCCGGCGTTTTGACAGCATCAAAAAATTAGTGCTGATTGCGGCGCTGTGTGTGCATTGGTTTAATCCTTTGGTGTGGGCTATGTATATTCTCGCAAACCGGGATATTGAGCTGTCTTGTGATGAGACAGTCGTCCGGCTTTTTGGGGAAAACACAAGGGCGGCTTATGCGCGGACACTAATCAGCATGGAAGAAACAAGGAGTGGTTTCACCCCGCTATGTAACAACTTTAATAAAAATTCGATTGAAGAAAGGATAACTGCAATTATGAAGTATAAGAAAACCAGCATTTTTTCACTTGTTCTTGCACTCTCTCTGATTTTTTGCGCGACTACGGCTTTCGCAACCTCTGCCCAGCAGAAGCCGGATTATAGAATGACGGATGAGGATGGCAATACTACAGCTTTTGAGGGCCAACTAATAATTCCCGCCAGATTTTCCCCCGGTGAAAACGGCAAATATATTTATGACCCGGATGACGCTCTCAATGCCTTATCCGGCGAGCGTAGCATTTCACCAGACGAGCTCAATAAGTACGAAAACATTTTGGGGTCGTGGCGATAAAAAAGCGTATAATTCTAAAA
>CAJUFB010000005.1:105002-107503 GCA_910585805.1 uncultured Acetatifactor sp. | reverse complement strand
CTGTTTATGCGGTGTTCATGGCATTTTTTACTCAATCCCTTGCAAAACTCAGGATCTTGAATATCTCACACAGCGATTCCTTCCGGCTCCACAGGGTGCTGCTCTTCCTTCATTCAGCCACTTTTTTCGCCACCACCACAAATCTTCCATCCGTCTCCTGATAGTCACAGGTAGATAGTGTCAGAAGCTGATCCCCATATTCCGCAGTCACTCCTGTGTCATAAAAGGACATATCCGCCATCTCTTTCATATAGGAATCAAACTCCTGTTCGCTGTTTGCATCAATAAACTGATAATATTTAAATACAATTTCCGTCTCCTTGTATACTCTGGAGCGGAATACATACATCACCTGATAGGTGCCCTTCTCATAGATCGTATCAAAGCTTATGTAGGGATGTTCCTTATAATAGGACTCATTCTGATACAGGTCCAGCTGCCCGAACATCCTCCCATTCTTCATATGGTGCCCATACAGGATATAATTTGTACTGGGCTTGAGTACATCGCAGTCCTTATCCATGAAAATCGTACCGTTCTTATCATACTCCTGATTCAGATTATGATCCAGGTAATATTCATTGTCATCCGTCTGCATAACAGGATAATCGATATAAGTCCCGTCGATCTTCACCCATCCGATCAGCTTCCGGTTAGCAATCAGCAGATTTTTATACTCATCCAGCACTTCTTTTGCTTCAGTTTCATCATCCAGAGTATACAGCGGCCCTGTTGACTCCGCGGACGCAGAACCCGAAATCAGAGGTTTCTCCTTCAGCTCGCTCAATTGCCGGTAAATGTTGTTCGTCCGGTAATTATAATAAGAATAAACACCAAAATAACCCAGGCAGCAGATTCCCAGGGCACTGCACAATACTATCGTAAGCTTCCGGCGCTTCTCCCGCTTCTTCAGCTCCTCACGGACGATCGCTTCCAGGGCTGCCTCCGATTTGCTGTCAGAGGAGCCGGATATTGCTGCAGAACCCTTCTTTCCCCTGGCAGATTCGGCTGCTGCTGCGGAACCCTTCTTTCCCCTGGCAGATTCGGCCACTGCTGCGGGAATCTTCTTTCCTGCATGTTTTGCCTTTTTCCCTTTCTGCCGGCCGTTCTCACCCGAAGTTTGCGCTTTTTTCAGCAATTCATCCACTTCTTCCATGAAATCCTGACCCAAAAGAGTATAAAAATGATATCTGTTTCCGCGAAGAGCTTTCCGCAGCTTCTCCAGTTCCGTCTTATCCTGGAGATTTGTCTGACTGCGAAGCTGGTCTATCGTCTCCCTATCTCTTTTTGCGAGGGCATAATCACTCTCCGTGCGAAAACTCCTGCCATCCAAAATGAAAACTTTTCCTGCCATAATTTTTCCCTGCCAAATAATTATCTCTTACTGATCTACACTTCCTATTTTACTCCATCCCGAAATTATTGCAAGCTCTTTTCCCCAATATGCCTCTGTCCTTCACCGGTAAAAATTTCCATCTGTCTCCGGCTGTCACTGTATTTCTCCCTTTCACAGATGCAGCCCTTTCTGCCGGATACACTTCCGGCAAAAAGGGCTGCTGCATTGTGTGATCAATCTTGTCTGATACCAGTTACGGGATCAAAATAATACTCTCTGCCGTCAATGGTTACACGTCCTTTCGCCATGGCGCCGGTAATCTCCTCAAAATAATAGGTTCCGGCATCCGTGGTGTCCCATCCTTTCACCATGCGGCCATTCTCATCATAACGTACCCACTTGCCGGTGCCGTCCTCGCGGTCAGGATATGCACTGTAGGACTCCTGGTACACATCCTTGCTCACAGCTTTGGCACCCTGCTGTACGCTGTCAAGCCAGTACCATGCGTCGCTGGCAGGATCATAGATTTCTTTCCCACGGTAAGAAGCATCGGTAACGTCCCATCCCTGGCGGTTCCAATCCTCATACCAGTAGTCCCTGCCGTCAATCTGTACCCAGACTCTGGTATTTTCTCCGCTGATCAAATGTCCGTCCGCTTCATCAAAATAATAGGTCTGTCCGTTTATATTCTGTTCCCCTTTCAGCATCTGGCCGGTAACTGTATCATAATACACCTGCCTGCCGTCTTCCAGGATCATGGGGCCTTTTGCCATGGCTCCCGTGACAGGCTCAAAATAGTACCATCCGCCGTAACGGTAGTCTTCTCCCTTGACCATTTCACCATTTTCGTTATAGCGTACCCATTTGCCGCCATTGCTGGCCTGGTATACGTCTTTATCCATTGCCATGGTGCCGTCCTCATCGAACCAGCGCCACGCTCCATCGACATAAGCTTCTTTTGAGGCGGCCATCTCACCATCTTCATAGAAGTAATAGTTTCCGTCTACATAGGTTAGGTCTTCAACAGGGCGCGGAGTCGGATTCTCTTCTATGGGAGGCGCTGCTGTCGGTGCCGTCGTGGGAGCCTCCGTGGGCATTGCTGTTGGATCGGTTGTAGGCTCTGCTGTTGCGGATGGCGACTCTGTAGGTGCCTCGGTCGGTGCTG